>JANMYQ010000264.1:0-69547 GCA_031382215.1 Methylibium sp. | reverse complement strand
CCCCGTTCATGAGCGTCAGGTCAACTTAGTCAACCAGTGCGTCGAGCGCCTTGATGTAGCGGTTGGCGTGCGAGCGCTCGGCCTTGGCCAGCGTTTCGAACCAGTCGGCGATCTCGTCGAAGCCTTCGGTTCGCGCCTGCTTGGCCATGCCCGGGTACATGTCGGTGTACTCGTGCGTCTCGCCAGCCACGGCGGCGGCCAGGTTCTGGCGGCTCGAGCCGATCGGCAGCCCGGTGGCGGGGTCGCCCACCGCCTCGAGGAACTCCAGGTGGCCGTGGGCATGGCCCGTCTCCCCTTCAGCGGTGGAGCGGAACAGCGCTGCCACGTCGTTCTGGCCCTCGATGTCGGCCTTGTTTGCGAAATACAGATAACGGCGGTTGGCCTGCGATTCGCCTGCAAAGGCGTCCTTCAGGTTCTGCTCGGTCTTCGTACCTTTCAAGCCCATGTCGCTCTCCTAGCGTTGAAGTGATCACCAAACGTCCGTCACGGCAGGCTGTGCACCGAGCGCAGTCACTGACGGCACCCGGGCACGGTAACGCAGCCGTTGGCGGGCTGCCAATACATATGCTCAATCCAGTTCATGGCCGATCACTATCGCGGCGATAGCCTCGATAGCTCACTGATTCGCCTCGATGCTGGGCAACCCCAGCAACTGCAGCGCCAGCAGGTGCAGCCGGCCCTGCGGGTCGGCCAGGTCGTGCAGCACGTTCATGTGGTTGGTGCGCGGGATCGCCTCGCAAACCGGCACGGCGCGCGCGCCCCAGGCGCTGCGGATCAGCTCGTTCTGGCGCAGGAACTCTTCACTCTCTTCGGCCCCCACCGTCGCGTACAGCGGCCCCGCGGGCGGCGGAAAGCCGGCCGGGCTGAGCCGCTCGACCGATGCCGCGCTCAGCTGCAGATCGTCCTTCAGGAATGGCGTGTGGCGCAGCGGCTCCATGTCGAACACGCCCGAGATCGACAGCGCGCCGAGCACCAGCCGCGCCGGCAGGTCGGCACCCACGCTGCGCCAGTCGCAACTCAACATCATCGCCGCCAGCTGCCCACCCGCCGAATGGCCGGCCACGACGATGCGGCGCGGGTCGCCCCCCAGCGGCTGCGCATTGCGGTACACCCAGGCCAGCGCGCGCACCATCTGCAGGGAGATGTGCTCGACGCTCACCGCCGGGCACAACGCGTAGTTGGGCACCACCACCATCGCGCCCGCCTGCACGAACGACGGCGCAACGAACGACGCATCGCTCTTGTCGAGCGCACGCCAGTAGCCGCCGTGGATGAACACCAGCACCGGCGCATTGGCGCGCGCGGTCGGAAAGATGTCCAGCGTCTCCTTGTCGCCGTCGCCGTATGGCACGTCGAGCACGACTTCGGACTTCTCGCGCGCCAGCGCCGAGGCGCGCGTCCAGCGCTCCAGGATCTGCAGCGAGTCCGCCACGCGGGCGCGGTTGTTGTACTGGGCATCGAGCCAGGCGGGGTCGAGTCGGGTCATGCGTGCTCCAGGGGCCAAACGGTGGGATGCCTTTTTATCCTGCCGCCCGATTGAACACCAGAGGACACACCAGAGGACACACCTTGAGCCCACGCCTCGATTTGCTAAACTCGCCGCTCGCGTGGGGGGGTAGCTCAGCTGGGAGAGCGTCGCGTTCGCAATGCGAAGGTCGGGAGTTCGATCCTCCTCCTCTCCACCACCCGAAAATTCCAAGGTGTCCGCCAAGATGCCTTGAAGTACCTTAGGCCCCGGTGCTTCAGCGCTCCGGGGCCTTTTTCTTGTGCTTCAGGAGCCGCTTCGTTTCGGCGCGCGGGTTTCTCGAGGCGTGTTGACCGCCCAGCGGACGACGCGGTCGGCGATCGCCTCCGGCGGCAGCAGTGCGTCGAGGCGGAGCACCTCGGGCTCGTCGAGCGGCGGTTCGAGCGCCTCGAACTGGCTGGCGACGAGGCCCTTGGGGAAGAAGTGGGTGGGCCGTTGCCCGACGCGTGCCTCGGCGGATGCCGGATCGAGGTCGAGCCAGGCGAAGCGCAGCCCCGTCGAGGCGCTGCGCAGCCGGTCGCGGTACGACGCCTTCAGCGCCGAACACGTCAGCACCGCGCCGGCCGGATGCCGCTGGAGTTCGGCGCCGAGGCGATCGAGCCAATCGGCACGGTCCGCGTCGGTCAGCGCAATGCCGTCGCGCATGCGCACGCGATTCGCCTCGGGATGGAACTCGTCGCCTTCGATGAGCGGCAGCCCCAGCCCTTGGGCGACAAGCGCCCCCACGCGCGACTTGCCGCAGCCCGAAACACCCATCACCACCAGCGAAGTCATGGTGACGCTCCGTGTCTGGGCTCAGTCAGCCTTGATGCTGTTGGCCTTCACGACGTCGCCCCACGTCTTGTATTGATTGCGCGTGAGCGCGCCCAGCTGTTCGGCCGTGCCGCCGCCCGGCTCGTCGCCGCGCTCGAGGATGCCCTTCAGGACGGTCGGGTCCTTGAGCGCCGTGTTGAGCGCTGCGTTCGCCTTTTTGGTGATGTCGGCCGGCAGGTTGGGCGGGCCGTAGAGGCCGATAAACGAGATGACGGTGAAGTCTTTCAGACCGACCTCGGCCGCGGTCGGCACGTCGGGGAACGCGGGCACGCGCTTGTCGCTGGTGACGAGCAGCGGGCGCAACTGGCCCGACTTGATGAACGGCGCGACGACCGATGCGGCGTCGAACATCGCATCGAGCCGCCCGGCGATCAGATCGGTCATGGCCGGGCTGCTGCCCTTGTAGGGCACGTGGCTCATGGTCGGGTTGCCGAGCCGCTCGCGCAGCAGTTCCATCGTCACGTGGGGCAGCGCGCCGATGCCGCCGGTTCCGTAGTCGGCGCCCTTGCCCGATTTGCCCTTCACCTTGACCAGCTCGGCGAAGTCGGCATAGGTCTTGACGGGCGACGTAGCCGGCACAGCGAGGACGAGAGCCGACTGCAGCATCACGCCGATCGGCGTGAGCTGGCGCGGATCGATGATGCCCAGCGTGGTGTAGACGTGCGGGGCGATGGTCATCGAGCCGTTGCCGACGAGCAGCTTGTGGCCGTCGGGTGGCGCCTTCATCACGTCGACCGCCGCGAGGTTGCCGTTCACGCCCGCCTTGTTGTCGATGATCACCGCCTGGCCCAGCGCGCCCTGCAGGCCGCCCAGCAACACACGGCCGGCGAAGTCGGTCTGGCCGCCAGGCGGGAAGCCCACGACCATCGAGACGGGTTTGCTCGGCCACGCGGCCTGGGCCCACGCGGCGGGCGCGGTGAACGCGGTGACCGCGGCCATGCCGAGTACCGCGGTGCCCAGCAGGGCAAGACGGCGCGAAGTGGAAGTCGGGATGCTCTTCATTCAGATCTCCTGGCAAATCGGTCAGTGACCGGGTTTTGAATAAGGCTGCGTGAATCGGGACAGCGCTATCTTAGGACAGCGCTGTCCTGATAGGATAAGTGTTATCCCTTATTTGTCGACCATTTCCGGTTTCCGAGGAGGTAGTTTGCCCTGCAAGCTACTCCACGAACCCGCGCAAGTCGAACCGGCAAGCGCAGCGTCTGGCAAGGTTGGATAACGCTATCCTGATACAGTCCGGACCAGCCTCACACTTCCCCACTTCCATGCCCAGCCCCGTTCGACCCCGCGCCCACGGCCGCGTGACGCTTGCTGACGTGGCCAGCCTGGCCGGCGTCAGCCCCATCACCGTGTCGCGGGCGCTGCGCGGCGAACGGGCGGTCGATCCCGGGCTGGTCGCGCGGGTCAAGACGGCGGCCGACCGCCTTGGCTACGTCCCGGATCCGGCGGCCCGCGCGCTGGCGTCGCGACACAGCACGCACGTGGTGCTGCTGATCCCGATGCTGTCGAACGCGCTGTTCGTCGACGTGCTCGAAGGCGTGCAGGGAACGCTCCGGCGGGCGGGCTACCAGACGCTGATAGGCGTCACCCACTACGACGCTGGCGAAGAACAGCAGCTGCTGCGCGAGCAGCTCATGCACCGCCCGGCAGGTCTGCTCGTGACCGGGCTGGAACGCAGCGACGGGACCCGCGAACTGGTTCAAGGCAGCGGCGTGCCTTGCGTGCACCTGATGGAGACGTCGAGCGCGCCAGGTGTGTACAGCGTTGGCTTCTCGCAGTCCGATGCCGCGGCCACCTTGACGCGCCACCTGCTCGACCGCGGCCGCCGCCGCATCGCGTTCGCCGCCGCCCAGCTCGATGCGCGCACGCTGCAGCGGCTCGAGGGCTGGCGCCGCGTGATGCAGGCGGCAGGCCTGCACGCGCCGACGCTGGAATGGCTGAACCCTGCGCCCTCGTCGCTGGCGCTGGGCGGCACGATGTTCGAACAGATCGTTGCCCAGGTCCCGCCGGTCGATGCCGTTTTCTTCTGCAACGACGACCTCGCGCAGGGCGCGCTGCTCAGCGCCTTGCGCCTGGGCATAGCCGTGCCGCGGCGCGTGGCCGTCGCGGGTTTCAACGACCTGACCGGCAGCGACCAGATGCTGCCGCCGCTCACCACCGTGCGGACACCGCGCGCCGAGATCGGCACGGCGGCGGCGCGCATGCTGCTGACGCTGATGAAAGGCGAGTCCCCTCCCTCGCCATGCGTCGACCTGGGCTATGAACTGATCGTGCGGCAGAGCACCTGATGCTCTGAACCGGGCGACCCGGCAGCATCAGGGCGCCCGCAAGACCGGGCGGTGGGTGTGCGTGCGCTCGCCTGCGCTCACGGGCATTGATATATATCGTATAAACTAATACGACTGCACCTTGGAGCCACCATGCCGACCGTTGCCAAACCATCCGCCAAAGCCGCCGCGAAGCCCAGACGCGCGGCACTGAAGGCAAGCCCCCAGGTACCCAAGGCCAAGGTCGACACCCCTGCGACCGCAGCGCCGCCAAAGCCAGCGAAGAAGGTAGCCCAAGCCCTCGCCAAGCCGGTCAAGCTCAAGCTGCCGCTGGTTCGCGACAGCTTTACCATGCCCGCCGCCGACTTCGACCTGATCGCCGCCATGAAACTGCGCGCGCTCAAGCTGATGCGCTCTACCAAGAAGAGTGAACTGCTGCGCGCCGGCCTGCATGCGCTGGCGGCGCTGAACGACGCCCGCTTCTGTTCAACGCTGAACGCGCTGACGCCGCTCAAGCCGGGTCGCCCCAAGAAGGCCGGCTGAGGGAACGGCATGGCACGCAAGATCAACAACAACGACAACAACAACGCCACGCTGGCGTGGGCCAATCCCTTGAAGCTCAAAAGCCCCGCCGAGCGGCGCGCGCAGGGCCGGGCCCAGCGCACGGCCTGCCCGTTCGGCCAGCTGGCGCTGGTGCCGAAGCACGGGCCGAAGGCGGGAGCCAAGGACGGACCGAAGGGCGCACGCGATCCGATCGGCTGGCTCGACGGATCGAACCAGGGGCGAGTGCCCGAACTGGCGCCGCTGCGCCGCGCGCGCATGGTGGAGAGCCCGTTCAGCTTCTATCGCGGTGCCGCCGGGCTCATGGCCCATGATCTGGCAGCGCTGCCGCACAGCGGCGTGCTGACCCACTTGTGCGGTGACGCCCACCTGGCCAACTTCGGCTTCTTCGCCAGCCCCGAACGTGCGCTGCTGTTCGACATCAACGACTTCGATGAAAGCCTGCACGGCCCGTTCGACTGGGACTTGCGGCGCCTGGCCGCATCGTTCGTGATCCTGGCGCGCGAGATCGGCTTGCGCGAGCGCGATGGCCGTGACGCGGTGCTGAACTTGGCCGAGGCGTACCGCGACCGGATGCGCGGCTTTGCCACCATGGACACGCTGGACGCCTGGTACTACCGGCTCACGTCGAACACGCTTCTCAAACTGGGCGGCAAAGATCGGGCAGAGCTGGCCGTCATTCGCAAGGCCCGACGTGGCACGGTGCGCGTGTTTGCCGAAGAGGCCACTCGGCGCGTCGATGGCAAACTGATGATCCGGCCCGGGTCGAGATTCGCCTACGAAGACGCCCGCGCCAGCCAGCGCGAAATCGCGGCCTTCCGGCGCGGCCTGGTGCCATTCATTGCGCAATACCGGGCCAGCCTTCCCGTCGAGCGCCGCGCGCTGTTCGACCGCTACGAGTTGAACGACGTCGCGGTGATGACACCCGGCGTCGGTTCGGTCGGGCGGCGCTGCTTCCTGCTGCTCCTGGTGGCCGACGGTGTTCACCCGCTGTTTTTGCAATGCAAGGAAGCCGGCGCGTCAGTGCTGCAGGCCAAAGGGGGGACGAAGGGCGAGGCGCGACCGGGTGAGCGCGTCGTGCACGGCCAACGCCTCATGCAGGCGGCCAGCGACATCTTCCTCGGGTGGGGCAGTGTCGAAGCGGTGGGCGACTTCTATGTCCGGCAACTTCGGGACATGAAAGCCTCCTACGACTACCTCGACTTCAGCGCCAAGGATCTCGAGGAGTACGCCGAGGCCTGTGGCTACGGCCTGGCCCGCGCCCACGCCAAAGGCGGCGACGCCTCGACGATCCGCGGCTACCTCGGCACATCGGCCAAGTTCAATCAGTCGCTGGCCAGCTTTGCAGCAAGCTACGCCGACGTGAACGAGGCCGACTGGAACGCGCTGCGGCGAAGCAAGGCACCGGGCCGCGCTGCCGCCAAGGGCGGCCGAGGCTAGCCAGGCTTGCGCCGGGCCGACGCGGCGTCAGTCGTTCAGCGCATGCCCATGCAGTTGGCGTAGTAGGTCACCGTCCCGGGCCAGTCGGAGAAGATGCCGATGATGCCGACGTCGCGCGCCAGCACGTCGAGCAGCCGCAGGTAGTCGCCGGGGCCTTTGGTGGCGGCGGTGATGCTCTGAAAGTAGTAGCCGCCGCCGTCGGTCAGCGTGCCCGAGCGCTCGAGCGTCCACGAGATGATGTCGAAGCCCTGCTGGCGTGCGGCCTTGGCGTAGTCCGACGGCACGATGTTGCCCTGCGGATCGAGCGTGACCAGTGCCCAGGTCGGCGGCGCCACGATCCGCACACCCTTGGCGCGCATGTCCGGCAAGGCTGCAATGGCCGCGGGCAGGTCGGCGGCGACGTTCACCGTCGACAGCGCCACCGCCTGTTTGCCGAAGCGCGGCTCGTTGTTGATCCAGTAGTAAACGTCGTTGACGTCGAACGACTGCGGCCAGACGCGCCGCGGTGAGACGCCGGCGCGCTTGTAGTCGTCGATCATCTGCTGCGCATAGGCCTGCTGCGTGTAGGTGCCCTCGAACGGCATCACCACGCTGGGCGACTTGAGCTCAGGCGTCATGCCGACACCGAGTTTCTTGAACAGCTCGATGCTCTCTTTGTGCGACAGCAAGGTGCCACCAGGCGCATAGGCTTCGGTGCGAAAGTCGGCCGTGCCCTTGAGGTATTGAGCGACCGTGGTGGCGCGGGGGTTGGCACCGTCCATCTTGCCCTTGAGCGACTTGAACTCGGCCAGAGTGATCTCGCTGGTGCGGCACTCGGCGGTCGCGGGCGTCAGCAAGGTCGTGCCGTCGGCCGCGAAAGTGGCGGGCACGAAGGGCTTGATGCAGGTCGAGGCCAGCGGTGTTGCCAGGATGTTGGTGCTGGTGTGCAGGTCGTTCTGCGCGTGGCGGCAGACGAGCTCGCGGTCTTTCGTGAAGGTGACGTCGCATTCGACGATGCCCGCACCCATGCGCGCGGCGGCTTCGTACGATTCTTTGGTGTGCTCGGGGAACTGCAAGGCCGCGCCGCGGTGGCCGATGGAGAAGTCGGTCTTGCGCAGCGGCTTGTCCGAGCAAGACTGCAAGCGGCTCTTGAGCGGGCCCTCGGCAAGCTGGTCTATCAGGTAGTAGGGCCGCGGGCCGACCTGAACGTTCAGGCTGTCGCGCCAGTGGCGGCCGGGCCCGTTGTCGTCGTCGCCATGGGCCACAGCCCAGGGCGTGGAAAGCGTGCCCAACGCCAGGAAAAGGGCTGCAAGTGGCTGCTTCATGTTTGTCTCCGCGCGGTGTGAGGGAGTTGCGAGCGTAGGCGCTTTCGGTGTCGGTCGCATGACAAAAATGTCGGGGGTCGGGCTGACTGCCTTCACATGCCTTCACTCCACCGGGGCGGTCACGCTGACGGTGATTCAAGGCATCCCGCAAGCCGACCGCCTGCTGGAGGCGCTGGCCCGCCATCGGCTCGACAAACTCGTGCGCTCTGCGCATCACGAACGCGACTGACAAGAGGCGGCGTGGAGAGCGCGCTGCCCCCACGCGACACGATCCGAAATGCTGCGGACCTTAAGGACCGCGTGACAGGGCTTTGAGTCGATCGGCCAACGGGGCCCGGGCATGCATGCTGCATCATCGGGCCGCTATGGAACACCCGCTGAAATCTTCGGGCCCGCCGCTGGTGGTGGTCTTCAACATCGGCGCCGGCCACGGCAAAGCCGACGAGGTGCGCGCCGCGCTGCAGGCCGGCTGCGCCGAGGCTGGCCGTGCGCTGCACCTGCTCGAAGTGCATGAACCGCAGCAGATCGAGGCCATCGCACGGCGGGCCGTGGCCCAGGCGCAGCAGACCGGCGGCGTGGTGGTGGCGGCCGGCGGCGACGGCACCATCAACGCCGTGGCGCAGGCCGTGCTGGGCAGTGGCTGCAGCTTCGGCGTGCTGCCGCAGGGCACCTTCAACTACTTCAGCCGCACCCACGGCATTCCGTCCGACACCCGCGAGGCGCTGCAGGTGCTGCTGGCCGGCCACCACCAGCCGGCTCAGGTGGGGTTGGTGGGCGAGCGCGTGTTCCTCGTCAACGCCAGCCTGGGCCTGTACCCGCAACTGCTGGAGGACCGCGAGGAGTGGAAGCGCCAGTTCGGGCGCAGCCGGCTGGTGGCCTTCGGCGCCGGCCTGACCACCTTGCTGCGTGGCCACCGCAGCCTGCGCCTGCGCATCGAGAGCCAAGGTCAGGAGCGTGAGCTGCGCACGCCCACGCTCTTCGTCGGCAACAACCCGCTCCAGTTGCAGCAACTCGGCTTGCCCGAGGCCGAGGCCGTTGCTGCCGATGGCCTGGCCGCCATCGCGCTGCGCCCGGTGGGGCGCCTGAAGATGCTGAGCCTGCTGTGGCGCGGCGCCTTCGGCCGCCTGGGCGAAGCCGATGAGCTGATCCACGTCGCCACGCGCCAGCTCACGGTGCGTGCGGGCCGCCGCCTGGGCACGCTGGGTTCGCAGCGCATCAAGGTGGCCACCGACGGCGAGGTCACGTGGATGCGGCTGCCGCTGAGCTTCCGTGTCGCGCCGCAGACCCTTCAGCTGCTGCGCCCACCCGAGCCGGCACCCGAGCTCGTGAACGGGCGAGAGGCCCCCGGGTGACGCTGCTGCTGCAGGTCTCGGACCCGCATTTCGGCACCGAGCGCCCGGCCGTCGTGGAAGCCCTGGTGCGGCTGGCGCTGGCGCTGAAGCCGCAGGTGCTGCTGCTGTCGGGCGACATCACGCAGCGCGCCACGCGGGCGCAGTTTGCAGCGGCGCGGGCCTTCGTGCAGCGGCTGCAGGTGCCGCATTGCGTGGCGGTGCCGGGCAACCACGACATCCCGCTGTGGCACCTGCCGCTGCGCCTGATGCGGCCGTATGCGCGCTATGAGGCCGCCTTCGGAACCGAGCTCGAACCCAGCCTGGAGGCCGACGATCTGTTGCTGCTGGCCGTCAACACCACGCGCTGGTGGCGCCACAAGGACGGGCAGCTCTCGGCCGCGCAAGTCGAGCGGGTGGCGCGCCGCCTGGCACAGGCACGGCCCGGCCAGCGGCGTGTGGTGATGGTGCACCAGCCGCTGGTGGTCACGCGCTCCGAGGACGAGAAGAATCGCCTGCACGGCCACGCCGCGGCGCTGCGGGCCTGGGGCGCGGCGGGGGTGGACCTGATCATCGGCGGGCACATCCACCTGCCGTTCGTACTGCCGCTGGCGGGTGGCGGCTGGGCGGTGCAGGCGGGCACGGCGCTCAGCGGCCGGGTGCGTGCCGGGGCTTGCAATTCGGTCAACCTGATCCGCATTGAAACCACCGCGACCGAGCGCGCGGTGGTGGAGCGCTGGGACCACGATCCGAGTCAGGGTGACTTCGTGCCGCGAGAACTGCACCGCCTGCAGGCGCCGGCGCGCGCCTGATCTTCACGATCCGTTGCCCAGCGACCCGCGAGGAACGCCCGGATCGCCGGGTCTTCGGTCAAGCCAATCGCCGTCTGCAAAGCCTGCTCGGCCAAAGGCCTGTCGCCCGCCGCCGCCTGTGCCGTGGCCAGCGTCACCCAGTAGGGCTGGTAGCTGCTGACCTCGGCGGCGACGAGCCGGCCCAGTACCCCCAGGGCCTGGCCGGGCTCGCCGGCCTCGACCATCGCGGCCGCCTGCCCGACCAGCACGCCGACGCTCGGGCAGCGCGCGGCCAGCAACTGGTAGAGCGTGGCCAGCGCATCGTGTTGCGGGTGGCCGGTGAGCGGCTGTTGGACATGGACCGACTGAATCGCGGCCTCGCACTGGTAGCGCCCGAACACGCCCGCGCGCGAGGCGGTGGTCAACAACTGCTCGGCTTCGATGATCATGTCGTGCGACCACAGGCTCGGATCCTGGCGCTTGAGCGGCACGAAGCGACCCGCCGCATCGCGCCGAGCCGCGCGCCGCGACTCGCAGTACAGCATCAGCGCCAGCAAGCCGCGCGGTTCGGGCTCGGCGGGCAGCAGCGCCACCAGCAGCCGGCTGAGGAACAGCGCCTCCTCGGCCATATCTCTCGAACCGGTGTCGGCGCCGGCGACCGCGTCCCAGCTCGTGCCGTAGGCCGCGTAGATGGCGTTCAGCACATCCTCCAGGCGCTCAGGCATGTCCTCGGCGGTCGGCAGCTCGAAGCGCAGCCGGGCCTCCTTGATCCTGGCCTTGGCGCGCACCAGCCGCTGCCCCATGGTGGCGGGGGCGACGAGGAACGCTGCCCCGATCTGCGCCGCGTCGAGGCCGAGCACGGTCTGCAGCATCAGCGGCGTGCGCACGCCCGCGTCGATGGCCGGATGGGCGCAGACGAACAGCAGCTTGAGGCGATCGTCCGGAACCTCGTTCGAGTGCGTCCAGGTGTCGTCCTGCAGCAGCGCGAGCTCGACCGCAGAGGCATCCACCACGCCCTGGTGGCGCGCCACGTTCTTGAGGTTGTTGCGCGCCGCGGTCATCAACCATGCGTCCGGGTTATGTGGCACGCCGCTGTCGGGCCAGGTCCGCAGCGCGGCGACGAAGGCCTCGGAGAGTGCGTCCTCCGACGCCGCGATGTCCCTCGAGCGAGCCGCCAGAATGGCCAGCAGCCGGCCATAGGAGGCGCGCGCCGCGGTCTCCGCCGCCTTGGCCGAGGGCCGCGCGTCCCGCATCGTCAGGCGGCCGGGGGCGGCATCACGGGCCGCACCTCGACCGAGGCGCTGGAGGCCGACGGTGCCCGTGCGGCCCACTCCAGTGCCGCATCGAGGTCGGGTACCTCGATCACGAAGTAGCCGCCGAGCTGCTCCTTGGCGTCGGCGAAGGGGCCGTCCTGCACCACGCGCTTGCCGTCGCGGATGCGCACGATCGCGGCCGTCTGCGGGCTCTCCAGGCCGTCGCCCTTGACGATGACGCCGGCCTGCGCCATGGCGCCGATGAAGGCGTTCCAGCCGCCCCAGTAAGCACCTGCGTGTTCGGGGTGATTGCGCTTGGCGAACTCATCTGCCGGTTCATTGAGCAGAAGCATGTATTGCATGGTCTGGTTCCTTTCAGTGCGTGTTGCGGGTGGTCAGCAGGCCCCGCCTGGCAGCGACTTCAGCCACCCCGGACAAGGCCGCCGCAATGACGACGACGATGGCCAGGATAGCCAGTTGCGCGGGAATGGCGGCAAAGACACCGTGGTAAGCGTCGCCTGCAAAGAGCAGGCCATAGCCGAGCAACGATGCCGCCAGCACCGGCCGCGCGGCGCGCCGCCGCAGCGCCAGCAGGATGGCCCCGGCCAGGCCGCCGAACACGCCGATGGCAAATGCGACGCCGATCCAGCCCGGCAGCGACAGGTACAGCGCGGCCTGGGCGGCCGTCATGCCGGCCGTCATGGCCGCCTGCCCGGCCGGCGTGAAGGTGCCGGCAAACTGGACCACGCCGTACAGGTTCCACAGAACGCCCAGCGCCGCGGCGGCCCAAAGCCAGCCCGGCGCCCTCGATGCCGTCGATTCCAAAGTCAAGGTTTGCACGTCACTCTCCTGATGTGAGCCGCGGCGGTGGCGCGGGATGCGTTCACCGGGCCGCTGCTCATCGGGGATGACACGCGATGCGGATCGATTTCGACAGGCCGGGGAAGTTTCTTCGCTGGCAGCGGCGTCAGGGCGTCGGCCTGTCGGGCCCCAACCCGGCTCCCTGCAGGCGCGCCAGCAGCAACGGCAGGTGCCGGCGCGCGCTGCGCTCACCGGCGGCGCGCGCGTGCCGGAAGTAGCTCGGCAGCGGCGCCGCATCGAAACCCGTTTCGGCATGGATCAGGTAGTCCGCCAGCGCCGCTTCCGGAGCGATGCGGGCGCTGCGCCGGGCGATCCGTTCGCGCTGTGCCGCCGACGCATCCGCTGGCGCTGTCTCGGGCCGCGGCGTCACGTCCACCGCGATCACGAAGTGCGCACCGGCCTGGCGGGCTGCGCGCACTGCCAGCGGCAGCGATTCGTCGCCGTCTTCGTACTCAGTGCCTTCGATGCCCACGGGCGAGACGATGCCCGGCACCGCGCTGGAGGCGCGCACGGCCACGCCGGCATTGCCGCTCGTGAAGAAAACCGGCGCGTCGTCGTAGCGCCGTGTGGCGCCCACGACGAGCCGGCGCTGCAGCTGTTCGATGGGCTTGTTGCCGAGCCGCGTGTTCACGTAGTCCTGCAGGCGCTGGCCGTGGATCCAGCCTCGGTCGGCCAGGGGCGACGGGTCGAACAAGGTGAGCGGGCCGCCATCCCGGGACAGCGCGTCAATTTCCGCGGCCGAACGCCCATCGGCCCAGAAGGCCCCCAGCAGCGCGCCGACGCTGGTGCCGACGACCAGGTCTATCTCGACGCCCGCGTCTTCCAGCACCCGCATCACGCCGATGTGCGCATAACCGCGCGGCCCGCCACTGCCAAGCACCAGCGCGACCCGGGGCCGCGGCTCCATCGGCGCCACGGCCGACAAGGCGCGAGGGCTGTCCGGGCCGATGTGGTTGAACGGGGCGCACCCTGCAAGCAGGGTGGCCAGGGCCGCGGTGGCCGCGTGGAAGACAAGGTGTCGGGGCATGGTGTGGATCTCCATAAGGCATCACAGGTGCGCGGCTTGTTGACAGTGTCTACCATTCTCTCTACAGTTGTAGACACTGTCAACCAAAGCCAGGCCCGAGCTGTTCTGAGCCGCCCGGTGCTTCGCCCTCAGGAGGTCCCATGTCTCGTGTTCCTGCACCGAGTGCCCGAACGGGCTCGAAAGGTCTGCGTTGAGTCGCGCCGGGTCGCGGCTCGCGCAGCGGTACGGTCCTTGGGCCCTGGTCACCGGTGCCAGCGACGGCATCGGCCGCGCCTTCGCCGGGCACCTTGCTGCCGAAGGACTGAATCTGGTGCTCGTGGCCCGCCGTGAAGCGGCGCTCGAGTCCCTGGCCGCGGAGCTGCGCCAGGCGCACGGTGTGCAATGTCGCGTGCTGCCGGCCGATCTGGCCGAACTCTCGGCCACAAGGCACCTGGTCGACGCCACGGCCGACCTCGATCTTGGCCTGCTGGTGGCGGCAGCCGGGTTCGGTACCTCAGGGCCGCTGCTGGACGCGGACCTGGCGGACGAGACGGGGATGGCCGATCTGAACTGCCGCGCCGTCATGGCCCAGGCCTGGCACTTCGGCCAACGATTCGCCCAGCGCGGGCGAGGCGGCATGGTCTTCATGAGTTCGCTACTGGCCTTCCAGGGCACACCGCGTGCAGCGCACTACGCGGCCACCAAGGCCTACGTCCAGACGCTGGCCGAAGGCCTGCGCGTCGAATGGGCGCCGCTGGGGATCGACGTGATCGCCTGTGCGCCCGGCCCGATCCACAGCGGGTTTGCGGCGCGCGCCAACATGCAGATGGCGCGCGCGCTGCCAGCCGACGCGGTGGCGAGCGTGACGATGCGGGCGCTCGGACGCCGAACGACGGTCCGGCCGGGGTGGCTGTCCAAGCTGCTCGGCTGGTCGCTGGCCCTGCTTCCGCGAGCAGGGCAGGTGAAGGTCATCGGCCAGGTGATGAACGGCATGACGGCGCACCAGGGCCGCCCTGCCGGCCCCACGCCGACCTGAGGCAGCCACCTTGCGACGGCCATGAACGAAGGCCGCTCCGGCCCGGGGGTGGGCCTGTGGTAGCTTTGCACGCCCCCCGCTCGCGCCCCGACACCGCATGCCCCGCAAGAAGACCGAAACCGCGCCGGCGCTCGACTTGCGCGACGCCTGCATCGTGGCAGCGCAGGAAGTGATTGCCGAACGCGGCATCGAGAATCTGAGCCTGCGCGACGTGGCGCGCAAGCTCGGCGTGTCGCATCAGGCGCCATACAAGCACTACCCCAGCCGCGACCACCTGCTGGCCGAGGTGATGCGCCGCTGCTTCCAGCGCTTCGCGGCACACCTGGACGCGCGGGAGCGCTTCGACGAGCCTGCACAGGACCTGGAGTCGCTCGGCTTGCAGTATCTGGCCTATGCACGGCAACACCCGCTGGAGTACCGGCTCATGTTCAGCACCACCTGGCCCGATTCGGCGGCGCAGGCGGATCTGGCGCGCGATGCCACTCACGCGTTCGACGTGCTGCGCGGCGTGCTCAAGCGAATGCACGGCGACACTGCCGCGATGCGGGAAACCGTGGAGCTCGATGCGCTGTACATCTGGTCCACCGTGCATGGCCTGGCGGGCGTGCTGAACGGGCAGTGCGTCGACAGGCTGGAGCTCCAGGCCGGCGCGCTGGAGCGCGCGGTGCGACATGCGATGGAGCGCCTGAGCCTCGGCCTGGCCGCCAGGATCTGAGCCGACCGCGACGCCGGGTCCACGTGTGCGGGTGGCGCCACGAAGTTGTCACACGCCTGCCATCGAGGCCCTCTAACGTCGGTTCGATTCGAAATTCTGGCCGGAGCTGCCCATGAACGAGATCGACGACGACCTGGTGCGGCGCATCCAGAACGACCTGACCGACAGCTACGACGAAGAGTTCGAGCTCGAGCTGGAAGACCGCAATCTCGATGCCATCTCGGGCGCAGTAGCCGGCGAGATGTCAGGCAATCCTCGCGCCGACGACAAGGAGCAGCGCCGCCTGTACTTCCGCGAGCTGTTCCGCCTGCAGGGCGAACTCGTCAAGCTGCAGGAGTGGGTGGTGCACAGCGGGCACAAGGTGGTGGTGATCTTCGAAGGGCGCGACTCGGCCGGCAAGGGTGGCGTGATCAAGCGCATCACGCAGCGCCTGAACCCGCGCGTGTGCCGCGTGGTGGCGCTGCCCGCGCCGAACGACCGCGAACGCACGCAGTGGTACTTCCAGCGTTACGTGTCGCACCTGCCGGCGGCGGGCGAGATCGTGCTGCTGGACCGCAGCTGGTACAACCGCGCCGGCGTCGAGCGGGTGATGGGCTTTTGCACCGACGAGCAGTACGAGGAGTTCTTCCGCACCGTGCCGGAGTTCGAGCGCATGCTGGTGCGCTCGGGCATCCAGGTGATCAAGTACTGGTTCTCGATCTCCGATGAAGAGCAGCACCTGCGCTTCCTCGGCCGCATCCACGACCCGCTGAAGCAGTGGAAGCTGAGCCCGATGGACCTGGAGTCGCGCCGCCGTTGGGAGGAGTACACCAAGGCCAAGGAAGTGATGCTGGACCGCACCCACATCGCCGAGGCGCCGTGGTGGGTGGTGCAGGCGGTCGACAAGAAGAAGGCGCGCCTGAACTGCATTCACCACCTGCTGGGGCAGATGCCCTACGAAGAGGTGCAGCGCCCGACCGTGGTGCTGCCGCCGCGCGAGCGGCACGACGACTATGTGCGCCATGCGGTGCCGCAGGAGATCGTGGTGCCCGAGGTGTACTGACTACGGATCGACCGCGCGGGCGCCGAGCATCAGGGGTTGGCGGCGTTCGCTCAGCATCAGCAGGCTCATCACCAGCGCCACCAGCACGCCGAGCAGGGCGATCAGCCACCCGATGCGCACGCCAGCGGCGAGCAGCGCGGCATAGGTGGCGAGCATCACCAGGATGCTGAGGTTTTCGTTGTAACCCTGCACCGCGATCGACCGGCCGGCGGTCACCAGGCGGCAGCCGCGGTCCTGCAGCAGCGCGTTCATCGGCACGACGAAGAAGCCGGCGCAGGCGCCGATGAGCATCAGCAGCGGCACTGCCAGCGCCAGGCTGTCGACCGCGGCCATGCAGGGCACGAGCACACCCATGGCCACGCCCATCGGCAATACGCGCAGCGCGCCGTGCAGCGGAATCCAGCGGCCCGCGATGGCGGCCCCCACCACCACGCCCACGGCGACAACGCCCTGCAGATAAGCGGCGCGGTCGAGCCCCAGGCCGAGCGACTCTTGCGCCCACTTCAAGACGATGAACTGCAAGGTGGCGCCGGCGCCCCAGAACAAGGTGGTGACGGCGAGCGACAGGCCGCCCTCGCGGTCGGCCCACAGCAGGCGGTTGCCGGCAAAGAAATCGCGCAACATCGTGCGCGGGCCGGCCCACGACGACGGGTAGCGCCGACCGCTGTCCGGAATGCCCAGGTTCAGCGCGCCGGCCACGACGTACAGCACCAGCACCAGACCGACGGGAAAGGCGAGCGCGGTCACCTCCGCCGGCATGCCCGGCACGCTGCGCAGCACGTTCAGGAACGCGGCCGATACGTCGGCGCCCAGCACCCAGGGGCTGACCAGCAGCCCGCCGGTGACCGTGCCCAGCAGCACCGCGCCGACGATGGACACCTCGATCCAGCCGTTGGCCGCAACCAGCAGTTGGGGCCGGACCGTCTCGGTGATCAACCCGTACTTGGCGGGTGCGTACGCCGCTGCGGCCAGGCCGACCACCGCGAACGACAGCAGCGGGTGCGCGCCGCACAGCAGCAGCGTGACGCCAGCAAACTTCAGCGCGTTCATCCACGCCATCAGGCGCGCCTTGGGCACGGCGTCGGCCAGTGGCCCGACCCACGGGGCCAGCAGCACGTAAGACAAGGTGAAGGTGAACTTCAGCAGCGGCGCCCACCACCCCGGCAGGCCAAGCTCCTGCAGCCGCGCGATGGCCACGATCAGCAGCGCGTTGTCGGCCAGCGCCGACGTGAACTGCGCGGCGATGATCAGGTAGAAGCCGGCCGGCATCGGGCGGCGGGGTCAGGAGCCGAAGCGCGGCAGGACGACTTCCGAACACGCGCTCGTCTCGAGCTCGTCGGGGACCGCCCGGTGAACCCACGCACTGCCCGACCGAACGGTGTGCAGCAACGCCGCTTCGAGCTGGCCGACCACGCCGTCCCAGCCCATCTCGGCAGCCGTTCGGCGCGCGCTGTGGCGCATCGACGGGTTGGCATCGTGCACCGTCGCCAGGCGCACCGCCCTGCGGACGAAGGCGTGGGTGTCGTCGAACGGCGCCAGCACACCGTTCTCGCCGGAGCGGATCAGTTGGGCTGCCGCGGCGCAGTCGTACGCCAACACACACAAGCCGCTGGCCATCGCCTCGGGGGTGACGTTGCCCCAGGTCTCGGTGATGCTGGGGAACAGGAACACATCGGCCGACGCATAGTGCGCGGCCAGGTCGATGCCCGAGCGCTGGCCAGCGAACACCGCTTGCGGGCATTGGCGCTGCAACTCCGCGCGGGCCGGGCCGTCGCCCACCAGCACCAGCACGCTGTCGGGGCGGGCCTGGTGCATCGCTCGCCACGCGGCCACCAGCGTGTCGAGGTTCTTCTCCGACGCCAGCCGGCCGACGTACAGCGCCACCGTGGTCTGCGGGCCTGCGCCCCAGCTCTGGCGCAGGTCTTCGCTGCGACGCTCGGGGCGGAACAGCTCGGTATCCACGCCGCGCGCCACCACTTGCAGGCGCTGGAAGCCGAGCAAGGCCAGTTCGCGCCGCATCGCTTCGGTGGGCACCATCGTTAGCGCGGTCCGGTTGTGGAAGCGGCGAAGGTAGGCCACGATGGCCGGGCGCAACCAGCCCAGCCCGTAGTGCGCGCTGTAGGCGTGAAAGTTGGTGCGGAAGTCGGAACTGATCGGCAGCTTCAGCTGGCGTGCCGCCTGCAATGCCGACCAGCCCAGCGGGCCTTCGGTCACCAGGTGCACCAGGTCGGGCCGCTGCCGGGTCCAGAGCCTGCACAGCGCACGCGTGGCCGGCAGGCCCATCTTGAGGTGTGAATAGCGCGGGATCGGCAGGCCACGGACCACCACGTCTTCAAAGCCGTCACCGGTTTGCGGAGTGTCGGCGGCGTGCTGGCGCGGGCGCACCAACTGCACGTCGTGGTGCCGCTGCCTCAAACCGTCAACGAAGCGCGCGATGGTCATCGACACACCGTTGACTTCGGGCGGGTAGGTTTCAGTCACGACCGCCACACGCAACGTCGGCAGGGTCGGACGGGTCGGCGAGACGGGCAAGGCGGCGAGCGACATGCGGGGATGCTGCGCGGCGCTTGCAACAGTTCGATGACAACACCGGGTCGGTCCGCAAAGCAAGGCGAAACGAAGTGAAAACGCCACACGCGTCACGTCGGCGTCATCGAAGCGGGGCAGCATCGAAGCACCACCGACCTGGGAACCACGATGAAAAACTTCTTCCAGATGCTCGAAGTCCAGCGCATGGACGACCACCGCTACTACCACCACAGCCGCATCAACCAGTCGCTGCACCTGCTCAGCGCCATCACCTTCGTGTGCGCCTACGTGCTGATGTTCAGCGACCCGATGATGGCCGCGCTGCTGGGCTGGGGCGTGGCGATGACGAGCCGCCAGATCGGCCACTTCTTCTTCGAGCCCAAGGGTTACGACACGGTGAACCAGGCCTCGCACGAACACAAGGAAGCCATCAAGGTCGGCTACAACCTGCGCCGCAAGGTGGTGCTGCAGACGATCTGGGCGTTGTCACCGGTGGTGCTGTACTTCGAGCCGAGCCTGTTCGGGCTGATGGAGCCGAGCACCACGCTCGAAGGCTTCGTGCGCCAGGTCGGCGCGATCTGGCTCGCCATCGGCATCGGCGGGCTGCTGTTCCGCACGGTCCACCTGATGTTCCTGCAGGACGTGCAGACCGGGCTGGTGTGGATGACCAAGATCCTGACCGACCCGTTCCACGACATCAAGCTGTACTACGAGGCGCCGCTGCATCTGCTGCGAGGTGAGTTGATCGATCCCCACGGGAAGGCTTGAGTTGCTACCTCGCCCCTATGGGGAGAGGGTTGGGGTGAGGGGCGCGCGGTGGCACAGGTCACCGCCCTCACCTGCGGTGCGCGCAGCGGCTTGCAAGCTGCTGCCGCTCGCCGGGCTCGGCGCATGCGCCTCGAAAGCCCCGGCTCGCCCCCTGCCCTCTCCCAAAGGGAGAGGGAGAAAGACTCGCCAGCATCTCGCGCAGGATGCTCCGCTTGATGCCCTTGTTCGTCAGACTCGCATCGCTCCACCACCAACCATCGGCGCGCATCGCATGCGCCGCCGCCACGAAGCGATGCACCACCGCCTCGAAGTCCGCGTCGGAATAGTTCAGGCTGAAGACCAGCCGGCCGGTGCCGACCCAGCTCAAGGCCAGGCCTTCGGCGCGCAGGTAGTACTGCAACATCCAGTTGTAGCGCGACGGTTCGGTGTAGCGCACGGTCCAGATCGACGACAGGTTGGCCACCTGCACTGGCAGGCCGGCGGCCTTCAGCCGGTCGTTCAGCAGCCGGGCGCGGCGGTTCCAGCGTGCGTCGAGGTCGTCGTACTGGGCCTTGACCTCGGCGCTGTCGAGCCGCTCGAGAAACACCTGCATCGCGCCCATCACGTACGGGTGCGAGTTGAAGGTGCCGCGCGCAAAGCAGATGTCGGCCGGGCGGTGATCGCGAAAGCGCTTCATCAGATCAGCGCGCCCGCACACCACGCCGACCGGCAGGCCGCCGCCAAGGGTCTTGCCGTAGGTCACCATGTCGGCACGCACGCCGAAGTACTCTTGCGCGCCGCCGGGGGCAAGGCGGAAGCCGACGAACACCTCGTCGAAGATCAGCACGATGCCGCGCTCGCTGCACACCTGGCGCAGCTGGTGCAGCCACGCCGTGTAGGCCTCGCGGTCGAACGCTGCGCCGCGGCTGCTGTCGACCAACGCCGAATCACCGGGCGCGCCGGCATTGGGGTGCAGCGCCTGCAGCGGGTTGACGAGCACGCAGGCGATGTCGCCGCGCTTGCGCAGCACGCGCAACGAGGCTTCGTCCATCTCCTTCAGCGTGTAGGTCTTGTTCGGCGGCAACGGGTTGCCGATGCCCGGCTGCACGTCTTCCCACCAGCCGTGGTACGCGCCGCAAAAGCGCACCAGGTGCGAGCGCCGCGTGTGGTAGCGCGCCAGCCGCACCGCCTGCATCACCGCTTCGGTGCCGGACATGTGGAACGAGACCTGGTCAAGGCCCGAGATCTGCTGAAGCCGCTTCACGTTATCGGCCACGCACGGGTGGTAGGCGCCGAGCACCGGGCCCAGGTCCTGCACGCGCCTGGCGCCTTCGGCAATGCACTGCTTGTAGAAGTCGTTGCCGAAGACGTTGACGCCGTACGAGCCGGTCAGGTCGTAGAACACGTTGCCGTCGAGGTCGGTCACCGTCACACCCGCCGACGACTGCACGAAGCTGCCGGTCTTCAGGAACTGGCGCAGATGGCGGCTGTACTGGAACGGCACGCGGTAGGCGCTGGTGAACTGCAGGTCGGCAATGCCCTCATGCGCCGCGGCCGTCAGCGCGATCGACTTGGGAAAGCGCGCGTTGAAGGTGTCGGACAAGCGCATCAGTGCAGCTTGCCGGCGCGCAGCAATGTCTGGCGGCGCGCTGTCGGAGTTGAAGAACCCGGCTTCGTCGAAGGCATAGAACGGCATCAGCCGGGCCACCCGTTTGGCCATGCGCGAATGGCCGTTCAGCGACGGGTGCTTGGCCTGCGACAGCTCCAGGCGTTGCTTGAGCAGCGGAAGCGATGCGCCCAGCGACGCCAGGCCCAGCGCGTAGAACATCAAGGTCTCGTTCATTGTTTGGTTCAGGTTCAGAAGGTGAGGCTCCCGTGGGTGTATCCGACTCAGTTGACAAGACGATGAATCTGCGCGCTTTGCGCGACCGTGTGCTGCAACAGGAAGACCTGAACTTCCTGCTCACCAACCGCATTCCGCGCATCGCGCTGACCCGCTTCATGGGCTGGTTCAGCAAGATCGAGCAACCGCTGGTGCGCGACCTGTCGATCGCGGCTTGGAAACTGTTTGCCGAGCTCGACCTGAGCGACGCGAAGAAGAAGACCTTCACCAGCCTGCACGACTGCTTCACGCGCGAGCTGCAGCCCGGCACGCGCACGCTGGACACGGACCCGGCGGTGCTGTGCAGCCCCAGCGACGGAATCGTCGGCGCCTGCGGCAAGGTCGAAGATGGCCAGGTGTTCCAGGCCAAGGGCTTTCCTTATCGTCTGCACGAGCTGTTCGGCCGCTCGGTACTGGCCGACTCACTGGCCCGCCAGTACCGCGGTGGCACGTACGTGACCTTGCGGCTCACCTCCAGCATGTACCACCGCTTCCACGCGCCGCACGACTGCCACGTGGACCACGTGAGCTATCTCTCGGGCGACACCTGGAACGTCAACCCGATTGCGCTGAAACGGGTCGAGCGCCTGTATTGCAAGAACGAGCGTGCGCTGATCCGCACCCGGCTGGCGGCCGGCGGCCACGTGATCACGCTGGTGCCGGTGGCGGCGGTGCTGGTGGCCAGCATCCGGCTGCACTTTCTGAACGTGCTGCTGCACCTGAAGTACCGCGGCCCGAACGAGATGCCCTGTGACGCCACATTCGCCAAGGGCCAGGAGATGGGCTGGTTCGAACACGGCTCGACCATCCTGGTGTTCGCGCCGGCCGGGTTTTCGCTGTGCGACGGGATCGCCGAAGGCCAGCCGATCCGCATGGGGCAGCGGTTGATGAAGATCGAACTCGGCTAACGCGGATCTTCGAGCCAGAGCGCAATGTCCTGTGCCTGCGCCGGCCGGATCGTCGGTGACAGCACGTTCATGATGCGCACGAGGCCGATGGCCTGCACGATCACGGCGCCGTCGCCGGCCGCCATCAGCACGCGTTCATCCGGTGCGGCCTGGTGGCAGGCGCTGCAGTGCTGCAAGTACAAGGCTCTTCCGTTGACTGCGTCCGGCGCCGTGGTCGGCGGTGGTTCGGGGGCAGCGGTGGGCGCGGGCGTGGCCGGGGGCGTGGCGGCAGGCGCATCTCCGCCGCCGCCGCATGCGGTCAGCGTGGCGGCCAGAACCGCCATCAAGAGCTTGGTTGCGGACATGGCCTCTAACACTTTGACTCCGAGGAGGCCTGATGTTCGGCCGGCAACATGTCAAGGGCATGAAAGCCGTGGCGCCTGCTCGGGCGCACAGCGGCGTTCATCGTTGATCAGTAGAGTCCGCCCATGGTGGAGACAGAACTGAAATTCCAGGTGCCGGCCGGGTCGCGCAGCGCAGTCAAGCGCCAGATGGTGACTAAAACCGCACGCACGCTGGAGTTGCGGGCGAGCTACTTCGACACCCCGGATCGTCGGCTCGCCCGGGCCGGTCTGGCGTTGAGGCTGCGCAAGGAAGGCCGGCAATGGGTGCAGGCGCTCAAGGCGCCGGGCTCGAACGCGCTGCATCGGATCGAGCACGAGGTGCCGGTCGACGCGGCAAACGGAGATCCCGAACTCGACATCACTCGTCACGCCGGGACGCCGGCTGCCGAGGCACTGGCCATCGCCTTGGGTGATTCGGGTGATTGGGGTGAGGGCACCGGGCCGCTGCAGATCGTCTTCGAGACCCGTGTGCTGCGCACCCTGCGCCTGGTTCGAAGTGACGCTGCGGTGGTCGAGCTGGCACTGGACGTGGGTGAAGTGATCGCCGGGCCAAGGCGCCTGCCGATCTGGGAACTCGAGTTCGAACTCAAGCGCGGCGTCGTCGAAGGGCTGCTGGCACAGGCGGCGCGCTGGGTCGGCCGGCACGGGCTCTGGCTCGACGTGCGCAGCAAGGCCGAGCGCGGATTTCGCCTGGCCCAGGGGCTGCCAGCGGGCCCGGCCGTGGTGGCCAGGCCCGTGCCGATTTCGCCGGAGACGAGCGCAGACGCCGCGCTGCGAAACATCGTCGGCGCCTGTCTGGAGCAGGTGCTCCCGAATGCGGCCGACGTCGCTGGTGGCGTCGCCGGGCCGGAGCATCTGCACCAGTTGCGGGTCGGGCTGCGCCGGCTTCGCAGCACGCTGCATGCGTTCGGCGACTTGTCCGCTGCGGCCGATCCGGCCTGGATGCCAGCCCTGGCGGATCTGTTTGCGCGCCTGGGTTCGGCACGCGACCGCGATGCGCTCGCCGAGTCGGTGCTGCCGCAGTTGCGCAAGGCCGGAGCACCGTTGGCCGAGCTTCCGGCGCCGGCCGAGCGCGGTGATCCGGGTGAGGCGCTGCGCAGCGAAAGCTGCAACCTGCTTTTGCTCGAGTTGATCGGGTTCTCGCAAGTGCCCGACGCGGGGAGCCCCGGCACAGCCGAATTGCCGCAGCCCCGCCTCGCATCGATCGTCAAACCGCGGTTGCGGCACATGCGGCGCCAGTTGAAAGAAGACGCCGCAGCCTTCGATTCGCTCGACGACGCCCACCGGCACCGCGCACGCAAGCGCCTGAAGCGGCTGCGCTACTGCGTCGAGTTCTTTGCGCCCTTGTTCTCGGCCCGATCGGTCAAGCGTTGGCTCACGAGGGCCAAACCGGCGCAGGATGTGCTCGGTCGTTTCAATGACATGGCCGTTGCCGAAGCGGCCTTCAGGGCGCTCGTTGCACAAGATGGCCGCGCAGGATTTGCGGTGGACTGGTTGGCGGCCCGGCGCGCCGAACTGGTGCCGCAGGCCAAGAGCGCGCTGCTCGAACTCGCCCGGACGTCGATGGTCTTGCGCGAGGGGGTTGCGGCGCGGGCGCGCGGCAACCCGAAGCCGCCAGGCGATTCGCGTTGAGCAGGGCCATGATGCATTTCACAACCCGGGTGCCATTGCGCCTGGCGCCCCCCAAGAATGAACTCGAGGACCGAGGGAAATCGTGCTTTGCATCACAGCGGTCAACAGACCATTTGCGTAGCATGAACGCAGGTCCTTTCTCTGGAAACGTCATGCAACTCCTTGGCACTCTGGCTTTCGCGACGATGGCCGTCGTCAATGGCGGTTGCCGTCCTGGTGGTGAGCGGCCTGTGCCAACGGATCCGCGCACACCGCTGATCTACACGCCCGGCTGACCCGCTTCGAGTGGCGCCACGGCGGCGCCTTGAATGCCATGCCGGGCAAGCGCACCGGCCACAAAGCCGCTGGCCTTCACTTCTTCGACGAACGCCGCCAGGAACTTCGCCGCGGCCGGCCCTCGCCCCTGGGGTGTGCCCATGGCCCGCTGGATGACCACGAACCGGCCATCGAGCAGCCAGTTCGGCCTCCAGCGCCGCAACCGACGTCCTGCGGTCGTGGTCGGACACACGCAAGCGCCACAGTGCCGGCTCGCGCCTGCCCGACCAGTGCTGTCAGGGCCGGCGTGCCGCGCCCGCTGCTCGCCGGCCCCGGCATACTGAGCGACCCGGGGGAATCGTCGACGCCGGAATTTTGCGCGGACCCCTCGTCGCAAAGGAGGCATTGCCGATGACAGCCACCCCACGCCCCTTCCAACTGCACGTGCCCGACAGCGCCATCGCCGATCTGCAGGAGCGCCTGGCTCGAACCCGGTTTCCCGATCAGGCCCCCGGCGAGCCGTGGGCGTATGGCGCCGACCTCGGCTACCTGAAGCAGTTGATCGAGCACTGGCACAGCCGTTTCGACTGGCGGGCGCAGGAGGCGCGGCTCAACAGCTTCCCGCAGTTCATGGTGCCGCTGCACGGCATCGAACTGCATTTCCTGCACGTGCCGGGCCAGGGGCCGGCGCCCTTGCCGCTGCTGTTGTCGCATGGCTGGCCGGGCTCGGTGTTCGAGTTTCTCGACATCATTCCGCGCCTCACCGACCCGGCGCGTTTTGGTGGCGATCCGGCCGATGCGTTCACCGTGGTCGCGCCGTCGCTGCCGGGCTATGGCCTGTCGTTCGCTCCCGGCCAGGAGCGCTTCAGCCTGGAGATGATCGCCGACTGTTTTGCCGCACTGATGAGCGGCGTGCTGGGCTACCCGCGTTTCGCGGCGCAGGGCGGCGACTGGGGCGCCTTCGTCACCTCGCGCCTGGGGGCGATGCATGCGGACAAGCTGATCGGCATCCACCTGAACCTGCTGGCGGTGAAGCGCGACCCGAAGATGCTGGCCAACCCGACGCCCGACGAGCAGAAGTTTCTCGGCCAGCTGGAGGTGTGGATGAAGGAAGAGACGGGCTACCAGTGGATCCAGGGCACGCGGCCCCAGACCCTGGCGTTCGGCCTGAACGATTCGCCGGCCGGCCTGGCGGCGTGGATCGTCGAGAAGTTTCGCGCCTGGTCCGACTGCGGAGGCGACGTGGAGAGTGTGTTCAGCAAGGACCAGATGCTTGCCGACATCGCCCTGTACTGGTTCAGCGGCGCGATCGGCTCTTCGTTCTGGCCTTACTACGCGCGCCTGCACGGGCCCTGGCCGGTTCCCGAAGGCGGCGTGCGGGTGCCGACGGGCTACGCCGAGTTCCCGCGCGAGATCCTGCGCCCACCGCGCTCGGTGGCACAGAAGGTCTACACCGACATCCGCCGCTGGACCGTCATGCCCCGCGGCGGCCACTTCGCAGCGATGGAGCAGCCCGAGGCGTTGGCGCGCGAGATCGTCGAGTTCTTCCGACCATTGCGGTCGCCCCTGGCCTGACGACGGCGACCGCAGCTTCCGCTATCGTCGCGCCATCGAAGACTTCCAAGGAGCTTGGCATGGGCTGGTTCTCGAAAGCAGACAACGGCTTCTTTCTCGCCACCATCGTCCCGAACGGTGAAGGCGCAAAGGTCGAGAAGTACCTCGGCGTCGTCAACGGCGAGGCGATCATCGGCGCGAACATCTTTCGCGACATGTTCTCGACCGTTCGCGACGTGGTCGGCGGGCGCGCCGGCGGCTACGAACGGGCGCTGTCGGGCGCGCGCGATGCGGCGCTGAACGACATGATGGAAGCCGCGCGCGAACTCGGCGCCGACGGCATCGTCGGCATCGACTTCGACTACGAGGTGCTGGGCGAAACCAACGGCATGATGATGGTGGCCGTGAGCGGCACCGCGGCGAAGATGGCCTGAGCGGCGGGTTCTGCCGCCGGGCCTCAGCCGGCGCGAATCACCAGTTCGTGCTGCAGCACGACGGCGTGCGCCTCGCCGTGCAGCGCACGCACGATGGCCGCGCCGAAGTCGCCATAGGGCACTCGCACGGCGTTCAGCCACGGAGCGACCCAGGGGTTGAGCGGGCCGTCGTCGAAACCGACGAAGGCAAGGTCGCGGCCGGCTTGCAAGCCCGAATCTGAAGCCGCGCGGTGTGCGCCATAGGCGATCAGATCGCTGGTGCAGAACACGGCCTGCGGTGGCCGCCGCGCGGCCAGCAGGGCCCGCATGCCGTGCAGGCCGATCTCCAGGTGCTCGGCCGAATTGCGCGTTTCGATGCGGGTCGCCGGCAGCTTCAGACCTTGTGCCACGACCTCAGCGCGAAACCCCTCGACCCGTTCCGCCGTCGCCGACGAGCTGAGCCGGCCATGGATCAGCGCGAGCTGCGTCCAGCCCCGGCCGGCCATCCAGCGCGCCACGTCGGCGCCGGCCTGGCGGTTGTCGATGCCCACGTCGCAGCGGTCCCCGAACGGGTTGCGCCGATTCACGAAGATGACCGGGTCGCCCGATTCCACGAAGCCTTCGAGCACCCGGCTGCGCACCGCGCCCAGCATCACGAAACCGCAGGCGTAGTGGGCACGCATTTCGAGCAGGTACTCGTCCTGCAGCTCCGGCTGGTCGTGCGTGTCGCACAACACCATCACATAGCCGGCACGGCGCAGCGCCACCTCGGCCACCGCGGCCATCGCCGCCATCGACGGGTTGGCCAGGTTGGCGGCCAGCACCGCCACCAGCCGGCTGCGCTTGTTGCGCAGCGATCGGCCCGCAACCATCGGCCGGTAACCGAGCGCCTCGATCGCCTCGCGCACACGCGCCGCCGTTTCGGGAGACGCCTTCTTGGCCACGCCATTGACCACGCGCGACACCGTGGCGTTGGACACGCCGGCGCGCTCAGCCACTTCGGCGATCGACACCGGCGAGCCGGCAGCCGGCAGCGGCCGGGAAGGTGGTTTGGGCATGACCAGGGGGCTTAAGGGATTCCTCGCATACCGAGTCTAGCGCCCCCTTCTAGAATGGGTAAACGTTTTCCCTTCAACCCCTGGTCACTCGGTTTTCACCTTCAAGGAGACGCGCGATGCAATCGAAACGGCACTTCATCCGAGCCCTCGCCGCAGCGGCATCGTCACTGCTGGTGGGCGCCGCCGCAGCCCAGGAACTGGTGGTCTGGCACGACCTGGGCGACAACGGCATCAAGTGGTTCAACGCCTTGTCGGCCGAGTTCACCAAGCTCAAGCCCGGCGTCACCGTCAAGTCCGTCAGCTACCCCACCGACCAGTGGTTCGGCCGCTCGATCTCGGCACTGAACACCAACACCGCACCGGACCTGCTCTACAACAATTACGAGCGCGTGATCCGCGTCGAGTCGCAAACCAAGAAGCTGATGGACCTCAAGCCGGTGCTGGCGCAGGTCGGCGACAAGGCCTTCCTCAGCGAAACCGATCTCGACGTGGCCACGCATGGCACGAAGATGATCATCCTGCCCGTGCAGCGTGTGCAGATGGCCATGGGTGTGCGCAAGAGCTGGCTCGACAAGGTGGGCGAAAAATTCCCTGCGACCTGGGACGACGCCAAACGCGTGGCCACCAAGTTCCGCGACAACGACCCCGACGGCAACGGTGCCGCCGACACCCAGGGCTTCGGGCTGCAGGCGGCCAAGCCGCGCGACCTGGTGCACATGCTCGATCTGTTCACCTTCGGCTCCGGCCTGCGCCACACGCTGATCGACCCGCAGGGCAAGATCGTGATCGACGAGCCCAGGCATGCGCAGGTGCTGGAAGAGTTCCTCAAGACCTACACCGAGTACCGGTTCGTCGCGCCCGACACCATCAACCACTCGTTCCCCGAGATGTACCAGGTGATCGAAGGCGGCCGCGCCGGCATGTTCCGCGTCGGCGACTGGAACGTGAAGAAGTGGGACGGCCCGACGGTGCTCAAGGGCGACTTCCTGGTCGGCCCGTGGCCGGCCTTCGACCCCGCGCGCAAGAACGCGGTGGTGATCGGCGGCATGCGCGGCGTGGCGGTGCCCGACAACTCGCCGAACAAGGCGCTGGCAGTCGAGTTCGCCAAGTTCATGTTGAGCAAGCCGGCGCAGCAGGCCTCGCTCGACAACGTGGGCGCGGCGGTGCGCAAGGACCTGGACGTCGCCGCCTTGTCGGACCGGCAGAAGTTCTTCGCAGCGCCGACCGGCACGCTGGTGGCCTACGACTTTCCCGAAGCCACGCACGATTTCTACCCGGAGCTGGAGGCCGCCTTCCACCGCAAGCTGCTCGCCGGCATCGCCAAGCCGCCGGCCAACTGGAAGGCATTCATCGCCGAGACCGCGACCGAGATGCGCGAACTGACGGCCAAGCTGCAGGCGAAGAAGTAGGCCGCCCGCGTGCCGTCAGGAACATTGGCCGTGGCCAGCGTCGAACTCGCGGCCGACCTGGGTGGTGTGCGCGGCGCCACCCCCGGCGCGGCGCTGGCGTGATGGCGGCCCTCGTCGCCCCGTCCGTTGCGGCCCCTGCCCTGGCGGCGCCGCGGCGTGCGCCGATCGGCGTGTTCTGGCTGTTCGTGATCCCGTTCGCCGCGTTGACCGCGGTGTTCGGTGTGTGGCCCATCGTGCTGTCGATCCAGGTGTCGTTCACTGCGTCGGCGAGCGCGCTGCAACCGTCGCCGCAGTGGGTGGGCTGGGCCAACTACGCGGCAGTGCTGGCCGACCCGGTGTTCCTGGCGTCGTTGTGGCGCACCTTGCTGTACACGGGGCTGGCGGTGGTGAGCACCATCGCGCTCGCCCTGGGCTACGCGCTGCTGCTTAACTCGGCGTTGTTGGGCCGCGGCCGCACCTTCTTCAAGGTGGCGATCTTCCTGCCGGTGGTCACGCCCGACGTCGCCGGCTACGTGGTCTGGCGCTGGCTGTTCGACCAGAGCTTCGGCGCCTTCAGCGTGGCGCTGGCGGGGCTGGGGCTGCCGCGTTTCGGCGGGCTGGCCTCGACCGACACGGTGCTCGTGGCGGTGCTGATCGCCGAGTTGTGGCACCACGTGGGCTTTTACGTGGTGATCTTCCTGGCCAACCTGGCCTTGTGCGACAAGGGTGTGGCCGAGGCCGCCGAGATCGACGGCGCCACCGCCTGGCAGAAGTTCTGGCACGTGGTGCTGCCGCAACTCAAGCCGGCTCTGCTGGTGAACAGCGTGTACGCGCTGATCCAGTACCTGAAGACCTTCACCGTGGTGGCGGTCATGACCAAGGGCGGCCCGAACGACTCGACCAACTTCGTCAGCTACTACGCCTACCAGCTGTTCGACCAGGGCCGCTATGGCGAGGCCACAGCGATGGCCAGCATCCTGTTCGCCATCGTCATCGTGCTGGCGCTGGGCATGATGAGGCTGCAGCAGGGCAAGGACAAGGCATGACGCGCGCACCCAAAGCGCTGGTGGTGCTGGCCTATGCCGGGGCCATCGTCGTCAGCATCGTCTGTCTGTACCCGTACTGGTGGATGCTGGTCAGCGCCTTTCGCAACACCCAGGCCATCATGACTTCGCCGCTGCGGCCCTGGCCCGAAACGCTGAGCCTGGACGTGCTGACCGAGATCGCCAGCATCGGCGGCACGCCACTCTGGCGCTACGCGCTGAACTCCGTGCTGATCACCACCGCATCGACCGTGGTGGGCATCGTCGTCACCGCACTCGGCGCCTACGCCATCGTGCGCCGCCCCGACTTCTGGCTGTTCCGCGTGCTGCGGCTGGGCTTCATGGTGACGATCATGTACCCGTACATGCTGCTGGTGATCCCGGTCTACATCGTGATGTTCAAGATCGGGCTGCTGGGCACTTACGCCGGCATCGTGCTGTTCCTGGCGCTCGGCCCGATCCAGTTCTTCCTGTTCGAGCAGTTCTTTCGCGCCATCCCCAAGTCGGTGATCGAGGCCGCGGTGATCGACGGCGCGAACGAGTGGCAGATCCTGTGGAGCGTGGTGATGCCGCTGGCGCTGCCGGTGGTGGCCACCGCGGCCATCATCACCTTCTTGCTCAACTGGGCGCAGTGGCTGCCGGTGCTGGTGGTGTCCAAGTCGCCAGACACCTACACCTTGCCGGTGGCGCTGATGAGCCTGAACGGCGAATTGGGCGTCAACTTCCAGGGCATCATGGCGCTCGCGGTGCTCACCACCATTCCGGTGACCTTGTTCTTCCTGGTCGCGCAGCGCCGCGTGATCTCGGGCATGACCGCCGGCGCCGTGAAGGGTTGAGGCGATGAAGCGCGACGCCGTGCCGGCCACCGACCCCGAACTCCAGGCGCAGATCGACGCGGCGCGCGAGCGCACGCTGGCCTGGCTGCAGGCGATGCAGGCGCCGGGCCTGCCGGTCGGCGTGTCGCGCATCAGCGCCGCACACGATGTCGCGGCCTGGCCGGGCATGCTGCTGCCGGGCACCTACAACGCGGTGATGGCGCGCGACCTGCTGGGCGATCTGGGCGGCTGGTCGAGCGCAGCTCGCGCCGATCTGTCTGCGTGGCTGCTGACGCACCGCCGCGCCGACGGTGTCTTCCGCATCCCGGGCATGCACGACGGTGCGGTCTTCAAGAAGCCCGATCCGGCCGAGACCTGGCGCTACATCGATTTCCATGTCACCAACTACACGCTCGGCGCGGTGCAGGCGCTGACGCCTGAACACGTGCCCACGCTCACGTTTGCCAGGCCGTGGCTGGACCCACAGGTGCTCAAGGCCTGGCTCGCCGAGCGAGACTTGCGCGACCCCTGGCAAGAGGGCAACAACATCGTCAATCTCGGTGGCTTCTTGCTCGCCCTCGCTGAACAGGGCGACGCGGCCCAGCGCTCCCAGGCAGGCACGTGCATGGCCGCACTGTTCGACTGGCACGACCGCCTGCAGGAACCCGCCACCGGCTTCTGGGGCGTGGGCCAGTTGAGCGACCCGCTGCGCGCCTTGCACGCCATGGCCGGCTCGATGCACAACTACCACCTGTGGTACGCCTGCGGCCGGCCCCTGCCGTACCAGAACAAGGCGGTGGACTGGTCGCTCGCACAGCCGGCCCGCATCGACAGTGCCTGCATCGATGTCGATCTGGTCGACCTGCTGGTACACGCGCACCGGCTAATCGAGCACCGCCGCGCTGACACCGAGCGCTGGCTGCGCGGGCTCTTGCCGCACCTGCTGGCCTTCCAGAACGCCGATGGTGGCTTTGCCGACGTGCTGGAAGGCACGCGCCGGCAAGACGGCTGGGTGCATGGTTACGCCGAGCCGCAAGGCCTGTCGAACACCTTTGCCACCTGGTTCCGCTGGATCGCAATAACGATGATCGATGACTGCCTTTGGCCTGGCCGCCGCGCCTGGGGCTTTCGGCGCACGGTGGGCATCGGCTACCGCAAGCCAGTTCCAAGCTGACGCACGACGAGCGCACGATGAGCGACCCGACCGACGATCCGTTCCACCACCTGCACGACGAAGCCTATCTGCAGCCGTACGAGCAGCCCTCGTTCACGCACGCGCACAGCGTCGCCATGGGCGGGCGGGTGAGCGAAGCGCTGCACGGCGCCTGGAACTTCACGCTTGACCTGTTCGACGAAGGTTTGCGCCAGAAATGGTTCGCCGACGCGCCGCAGCCTGCGCGGGAGTGGCTGAAGCCGCGCGACTACGACGCCGGCATGGGCGGCACGATCAACGTGCCCTCGTGCTGGACGATGCAACGACCCGAGTGGCTGCACTTCGAGGGCGGCGCCTGGTACACACGCTTCATCGAGCACACGCCCGACGAGCAAACCCCGCGCACCGTGCTGCGCATCGGCGCCGCCAACTACCAGGCGCGCGTGTTCCTGAACGGCCGCTTCCTCGGCACACACCGCGGCGGCTCCACGCCGTTTTTCGTCGAACTGACCGAGCACCTTCAGCCCGGCCCCGGCAACCGGCTGCAGATCCAGGTAGACAACCGGCGTGAACGCCACCGCGTGCCGATGAACCATTTCGACTGGTTCAACCACGGCGGGCTGTATCGAGAGGTGGCACTGCTGCGCTTGCCGGCCGTGTTCATCCGCCACGCGACCCTGCAACTGGTGCCCGACGGCAGCTTCTCGCGCATGCGCGTGGCGCTGACGCTGTCGAATGCGATCGACACCGAGGCCGAGGTCGAGCTCCCGGCGCTGGGCGTGAAGTTGCGCCTTGCGGTGAAGGCAGGCCATGCGCTGGCCACGCTGGAGGCACAACCCGATCTGTGGTCGCCCGCCCGCCCGACGCTGTACGACGTGAGCTTCCGCTGTGGCGACGACGTGGTGCACGACCGCATCGGCTTTCGTGAGGTTCGTGTGCAGGGCACCCAGGTGCTGCTGAATGGCGCAGCGATCTACCTCAAGGGCATCTGCGTGCACGAAGACGATGCGGTGCTGGGCAAGGTGTCCACCGAAGCCGACGTGCGCCGCCGCTTTGCCGATGCGCGCGCGCTCGGTTGCAACTTCCTGCGCCTGTCGCACTACCCGCATCACGAGCATGTGGCGCGCATCGCCGACGAGCTGGGCTTTCTGTTGTGGGAAGAGGTGCCGGTGTACTGGGCGATCCAGTTCGACAACCCGGCCACGCTCGCCGATGCGCGCAACCAGTTGCTGGAGCTGCTATCGCGCGACGCCAACCGTGCCAGCGTGATCTTGTGGGGCGTGGGCAACGAGAACGCCGACACCGATGCCCGCTACCACTTCATGCGCACGCTCGCCGAAGCCGCCCGCGCCGCCGACCCGACGCGGCTGGTGGGCGCGGCTTGCCTCGTCAACCGCGAAAGGTTTCGCATCGAAGACCGGCTGGCCCAGCACCTGGACGTGATCGGGCTGAACGAGTACTTCGGCTGGTACGAGCCCGACTTCGACGGCCTGCGGCGCCTGCTGAAGAACTCCGACCCCGGCAAGCCGGTGATCATCAGTGAAACCGGAGCCGATGCGCTGGCCGGGCACCGCGGCGGAGAGCGCGAACTGTTCACCGAGGACTGCCAGGCCGACATCTACCGCCACCAGATCGCGCTGGCGAGTGAAGCCAGTTATGTGTGCGGCATGACGCCGTGGCTGCTCTACGACTTTCGCTCCGAACGCCGGCAGACCGTCTTCAACCGCGGCTTCAACCGCAAAGGCCTGATCGCCGAAGACAAGGCCACGCGCAAGCTGGCGTTCGAGGTGCTGGCCGAACACTACCGCTCGCGCGCGTGAACGACAGAGGAGCGTGGGAGGTCAGTTCAGGTGGCGGTCGAACTGCAGGAACCACCAGCACACCGCGGTCACCACATTGAACGGCACCGACAGCGCCGACGGCACGTAGAAGAAGGCCGACAGTGCGGGGCTGGAGAGCATCACCTCGATGAAGCTGGCCATGCCGAACAGCACGCCCCCCAGCACCAGCCAGCGCCACATGTAGGTGGGCAACCAGCGCGACTGCTCCTTGTTGTGGCGCCAGGCCTGCGATCGCTGCCACAGGTTGCCGCGGCAGACATCGCGAAACAGCCACCCGTAGAAGAAGTAGCGGTACCACAAGGTGCGGGAAAACTCGCCGCGGGAAGAGAGAGCGGGCTCCATGCTGATGGCCTTCGCTGCGTCCGGAATGGGTAGAGCGGCAGACTGCCACAGCGGTTCCGCCGTGGCGCATCTGAATTTTCCGGAGCGTGCGATTTCGCCGGTCTGCGGCGAAGCTTGCGTGGGTGCCGCCGCGTCTGCGCAGCCTCAGCGCGATCTCAGCGCGACTGCAGCGCGCGCTCGATGTGGTGCCGCACCACGCGGGTGCGCGGCACGGGTGTGCCGAGGCCCTTGAACCAGCTGCGCACGTCTTCGTCCAGCCCCAGGCCGTGCATGTAGTTGTAGAGCGCCTTCTTCAGCGCGGTGCCCAAGGCGTCGTGGTCCACGCCGGTCGGGTCGATGAAGCCGACGTCGTTCTTCGCGAACGACACCGGTGGCAGCGGCATCAAGCTGACGCCGTAAGCCGCCGGGTCGCGCCCGACCGGCGAATGCACGGTGCAGGCAAAGCGGTGGAAGAAGCCGGACTGGATGCAGCCAGCGGCAAAGAGCTGGCGCACGTATTCGAGCGCGTCCACCGTATCCTGCACCGTCTGGGTCGGAAAGCCGTACATCAGGTAGGCGTGCACCAGGATGCCGGCGTCAGAAAAACCACGCGTCACGCGCGCGACCTGATCGACCGAAACGCCCTTCTTCATCAGCGCGAGCAAACGGTCGGACGCCACTTCGAGCCCGCCGGAGATCGCGATGCAGCCGCTGTCCGCAAGTTGCTGGCAGAGCGCCGGGCTGAAGCTCTTCTCGAAGCGGATGTTGCCCCACCATGAGATTGCCAGGCGGCGCCGGCTCAGCTCTTCGGCCAGGGTCTTGAGCGCCTTCGGCGGCGCGGCTTCATCGACGAAGTGGAAACCGGTCTGGCCGGTCTCGGCGACGATCGCCTCGATGCGATCGACCAAGGTCGCTGCGGTCGCGCCCTCGTAGCGCGAGACGTAGTCCAGGCTCACGTCGCAGAAGCTGCACTTCTTCCAGTAGCAGCCTTGCGCCACGGTGAGCTTGTTCCAGCGCCCGTCGGACCACAACCGGTGCATCGGGTTGAGCATGTCCAGCAGCGATAGGTAGCGGTCCAGCGGCAGGCCGTCCCATGTGGGTGTGCCGACCTCGGCAAACGGAATGTCGGGCTCGACGAGATTCACATAGCGCACTTCCTGTGAGGCGGCCGGGCGCAGGAAGGTGCGCACAAGCCGGCTTTGAGAACGCTTGCCCGCAAGGTGCTCCAGCAGCGCCAGCAGCGGGCGTTCACCGGCGTCGAGCGTCACGTAGTTGAAGTGGTCGAACACGCGCGGCTCGCTCAACTCGCGCAGCTCGGTGTTGACGAAACCGCCACCGAGCACGGTGACGATGGCCCGGTCGTGCGCCTTGATTGCCTGCGCGATGCGAAACGCCGCGTACACCGCACCGGGGAACGGCACCGACACCAGCACCACCGTCGGCGCATGGCGCGCCAGCGCGGCCAGGGTGAGTTCTCGCAGCGTGTGATCCACCAGGTTCGGTGGCGCCGCCAGCGCATCGGCCAGCGGGTCGAAGGTGGGCTGGCTCTGCGCCAGGCTTTCGGCATAGCGCACGAATTCGAAGCGCGGGTCGATAGCGTCGCGCAGCACGTCGGCAATGTCGTTCAGGTACAGGGTGGCCAGGTGGCGCGCGCGGTCTTGCACGCCCAGCGCCCCGAAGGCCCAGGCCATCGGGTCGCCGCCTTCCGGGTCTATGTATTCATCCAGCGCCGCGAAGCGCGGGCCTTCGGGCAGGAAGGCGCGGCTGCAGATACGGTGCATCAGCGTGGTGTCGCGGCCTTGGAGGAAGGCGATGGTCGGGGCGATGGTGGCGGCGTAGCGCTCGAACTGCGCGTCGAAGGCCTGGACGAGCGGCGTGCGCTGCGGCGCCGGCAACGTGGCGATGACCGCACGAACGGCCGCCAGCCCATCGGCCGAGAGCAAGCGCAGGATCAAGCCCAGCGCCAAGTCTTCCTGCACCGCATCGAAGCCGCGGGAGCGCAGAAAACCGGTCAGGTAGGCGGTCGACGGGTACGGCGTGTTGAGTTGCGTCATCGGCGGGATGACGGACAGGACGCGGGTCGGTGGGCTCGGCATGGCGGCGGGTGGCAGGGTTACGATTGTGTGCGCTTCGCACCGATCCAACGAAAGCCCCGCCCCATGCCCCACGACTCTTCGACTCCGCGCATCACGGCCCTGCGCGTGATCCCCGTCGCCGGCCGCGACAGCATGCTGCTGAACCTGAGCGGCGCGCACGGCCCGTTCTTCACGCGCAACCTGCTGCTGCTGACCGATAGCGCCGGCCGCACCGGCGTGGGCGAGGTGCCCGGCGGCGAAAAGATCCGCCAGACCCTGGAAGATGCGCGCCCGCTGATCGTCGGCCAGCCGCTGGGCTCGCAGCAGCGCCTGCTCCAGCAGGTGCAGAAGCAGTTTGCCGACCGCGACAGCGGTGGCCGCGGGCTGCAGACCTTCGACCTGCGCACCACCATCCATGCCGTCACTGCCATCGAATCGGCCCTGCTCGACCTGCTGGGCCAGCACCTGGTGGTGCCGGTGGCGGCGCTGCTGGGCGACGGGCAGCAGCGCGACTCGGTGGAGATGCTGGGTTACCTGTTTTTCGTCGGCGACAAGGCGAAGACCGACCTGCCTTATGCGAGCGAACCCGGCGCGCCCGATGCCTGGTCGCGCCTGCGCCACGAAAAGGCCATGACGCCCGAGGCCGTGGTGCGGCTGGCCGAAGCCGCCTACGAGCGCTACGGCTTCAACGACTTCAAGCTCAAGGGCGGCGCATTGCGCGCGGGTGAAGAGATCCAGGCGATCGTGGCGCTGCACGAGCGTTTCCCGCAAGCGCGTGTGACGCTCGACCCGAACGGCGGCTGGCTGCTGAAGGACGCAATTTCGCTGATGCGCGACATGCGCGGTGTCGTCGCTTATGCCGAAGACCCGTGCGGTGCCGAAGACGGCTTCTCGGGACGCGAGGTGATGGCCGAATTCCGCCGTGCCACCGGCCTGCCGACCGCCACCAACATGATCGCCACCGACTGGCGCCAGTTGAGCCATGCGCTGGCGCTGCAGTCGGTCGACATCCCGCTCGCCGACCCGCACTTCTGGACCATGGCCGGTTCGGTGCGCGTGGCGCAGACCTGCCGCGACTGGGGCCTGACCTGGGGCTCGCACTCGAACAACCATTTCGATGTGTCGCTGGCGATGTTCACGCACGTGGGCGCCGCCGCGCCGGGCAAGGTGACCGCGATCGACACGCACTGGATCTGGCAAGACGGCCAGCGCCTGACGAAGAACCCGCTGCAGATCGTCGGCGGCCATGTGCAGGTGCCCAAGGCGCCGGGGCTGGGTGTGGAGCTCGACATGGTCGAGGTCGAGAAAGCGCACCAGCTCTACCTGCAGCACGGCCTGGGTTCACGCGACGACGCGGTGGCGATGCAGTACCTGATTCCCGGTTGGAAGTTCGACCCGAAGCGGCCGGCACTAGACCGATAGCGAGCGCAAACGCGACTCGCGCGGCCCGATCACACGCCGCACAATGCCGGCCTGCCCTCCTGTTCCGTTCCCAACGTTCCGAGCGAGCCACCATGACCAGCCCAATCACCCCTGCCAAGACCGCCCGCTACCGCGGCGTGTTCCCCGTGGCACCCACGACCTTCACCGACACCGGCGAGCTCGACCTGCCGAGCCAGAAGCGCTGCATCGACTTCATGATTGACGCCGGCTCCAACGGCATCTGCATCCTGGCCAACTTCTCCGAGCAGTTCGTGCTGTCGGACGACGAACGTGAGCTGCTCGCGAAGACCATCATCGAACACGTGGCCGGCCGCGTGCCGGTGATCGTGACGACCACGCACTTCAGCACCCGCGTGTGCGCGCAGCGCAGCCGGCGCGCGCAAGACATGGGCGCGGCGATGGTGATGGTGATGCCGCCCTACCACGGCGCCACCTTGCGCGTGACCGAAGACAAGAACTACGAGTTCTTCGCTGCGCTGTCGTCAGCGCTGGCTATCCCGATCATGGTGCAAGACGCGCCGATCAGCGGCGTGCAGCTCTCGGCCGCGTTCCTGGCGCGCATGGCCAAGGAAATCGAACAACTGTCGTACTTCAAGATCGAGACGCCGGGCGCGGCATCGAAGCTGCGCGAGTTGATCCGCCTGGGCGGCGATGCGATCGAAGGGCCGTGGGACGGTGAAGAAGCGATCACCTTGATTCCCGACCTGGAGGCCGGCGCGACCGGCGCGATGACCGGCGGCGGTTACCCCGACGGCATCCGCAAGATCCTCGACCCGTACATGGCGGGCCGGCGTGACGAGGCGATTGCGGAGTACCAGCGCTGGCTGCCGCTGATCAATTACGAAAATCGCCAGGGCGGTTTGCTGGCCGCCAAAGCGCTGATGAAAGAGGGCGGCGTGATCACTTGCGAAGCGCCGCGCCACCCGTTCCCGGCGATGCACCCTGCGGTGCGCTCGGGCCTGCTCGAAACCGCCCGCCGGCTCGACCCGGTGGTGCTGCGCTGGGGAAAGTGAAAAACACCATGGACAACTTCAAGAACTACATCAACGGCGAATGGGTCGCTGGCGTCAGCGCCATCCCCAACGTCAACCCGTCCGACACGAGCGATGTGATCGGCCTGTACGCTCAGGCCGACGAAGCGCAGACGCTCACTGCCGTGGCCGCCGCGAAAGCTGCGTTCCCGGGCTGGAGCATGGGCGGTATTCAGCAACGCCACGACATCCTCGACGCAATCGGCAACGAGATCCTTGCGCGCAAGGACGAACTCGGCCGTTTGCTGTCGCGCGAAGAAGGCAAGACGCTGGCCGAGGGCATCGGCGAAGCGGGGCGCGCCGGCTACATCTTCAAGTTCTTTGCCGGCGAGGTGCTGCGCCTGGGTGGCGAGGTGGTGCCGTCGGTGCGGCCCGGCGTGGGCGTCGAGGTCTTCCGCCAGGCGCTGGGTGTGATCGGCATGATCGCGCCGTGGAACTTTCCGATCGCGATTCCGGCCTGGAAGATCGCGCCGGCGCTGGCCTATGGCAACTGCGTGGTGTTCAAGCCGGCCGAGTTGGTGCCCGCGAGTTCGTGGGCGATTGCCGAGATCATCAGCCGCACCGCGCTCCCGAAGGGCGTGTTCAACCTGGTGATGGGGCCGGGCTCGAAGGTCGGTAACGCGCTGGTCAATTCGCCCGACGTGACGGCCATCACCTTCACCGGCTCGGTGGCGACCGGCCGGCGCATCATCAGCGCCTGCGCGGCCCGCGGCGCCAAGGTGCAGGCCGAGATGGGCGGCAAGAACCCGCTGATCGTGCTCGACGATGCCGACCTGGCGGTGGCGGTGAACGTGGCGGTGCAGGGTTCGTACTTTTCGACCGGCCAGCGCTGCACCGCGTCGAGCCGGCTGATCGTGACCGAAGGCATCCACGACAAGTTCGTCGACGCGGTGCGCGCCAAGCTGCAGAGCCTGAAGATCGACCATGCGCTGAAGGCCGGCACCGACATCGGCCCGGTGGTGGACGCGAGCCAGCTCGCAGGCAACGTGAAGTATGTCGAGCTTGCGGCGAAAGAAGGCGGGCGCGTGTGGGGCGGTGAGCTGGTGGAGCGCGAGACGAAAGGCTTCTACCAGCTGCCGTCGCTGATCACCGAGACCACGGCCTCGATGACGATCAACCGCGAAGAAGTGTTCGGCCCGGTCGCCAGCGTGATCCGCGTGAAGAACTACGACGAGGCGCTGGCACTCGCGAACGACACCGAGTTCGGCCTGTCGGGCGGCATCTGCACCACGTCGCTGAAATACGCCACGCACTACAAGCAGCACGCGCAGGTCGGCATGGTGATAGTGAACCTGCCGACGGCGGGCGTGGACTACCACGTGCCCTTCGGCGGTCGCAAGGGCAGCAGCTACGGGCCGCGCGAGCAGGGCAGTTATGCGCGCGAGTTCTTCACGACGGTGAAGACGGCGTACACGCTGGCGGGCTGAACTCGGCAAAGCGAAGGCGCGCTCAGAAACTCGCCTTCGTCTTGACCAGGAACTGCACCCGCTTGACGTTGGTGTCCGGGTCGAGCGGGAACGCCAGGTCCAGGTGCAGCACGTTGCTGAACGCGGCGCGCACGCTGAAGATGCGCAGGCCAACGCCGGCGCTGGCGAGCCAGCCGGGCTGCGCGGTGTTGATGTTGTTGCCACCCCAGGCGCGGCCAGCGTCGAAGAACGCGGCGCCGCCGACCTTGAACAGGCGCCACACGTACAGGTCGGAGTAGGCGCGTTCCTCCAGCGTGAACAGCGCGCGGCGCGTGCCGCTCTGGTAGCGCAGCGGGTAGCCGCGCAGGCCGTTGTCGCCGCCCAGCAGCAGCGCATCGGTCGGGTCGGGGTTCGTCAGCATGTCACCCGACGCTGCGGCATAGAACAGCCAATGCGGGCTCTGCGGCAGGTAATACTGGGCCTGGCCGCCCAGGCGCTGGCGCCGCAGCTCGCCGCCGCTGTACTGGCCCGACAGTGCGGCCGACATCAGCAGCGTGTGACCGGCGAGTGGCTCGAAGCCCTTGGACAGCGTGCCCGAATACAACCACGCGTCGCGGCTCGAGCCCAGGCCGGTGAAGGCGTGGCCGAGTTGCGCGGTCGCGTTCAGGCCCAGCGCAAAGAACTCCGAGCGGCCGATCTGGTTGCGGTTCTGCAGTTTCTCGAAGCGGTCCTCGATCAGCTCGTAGCGAACGAAGGGCGCCACCAGCAGATCGTCCGTCGGCAACGCCACGGGCGACACGCGCCCGGGTTCGAGTTCGTAGCGGTCGTCCTGCTGGCTCACGCCGAGCGACCAGCGCTGCACCCAGCCGTCCACGCGGCCCTGCGACAGGCCGCCGTAGACCTCGCCGAGACGCTGCCGGTGGCGGTACTGCCCGACCACGTTGCCGGCGTTGTAGATCGACTCGATGCGGTCATCGTCCGACGCCGACACGCCCGCCGCCCACGGTGTGTCGAGCGCGTAGAAGGGCCGCGCGACCGACGCCGCCTGGCGCTGGCCGTCGCTGTTGCTGGCGCGGCTGTAGCTCATCGAGGTCCAGGTGCCGAAGGCGCGGTCGTTGGAAACCTGGAACTCGTTACCCGAGCGGTCGACGTTGCTGGAGTGGCCCAGGCTCACCGCGATGCCGGTGCCCAGCAGGTTGTACTCGCGCAGGTTGATGCCGGTCGCGTTGCTGCCGCCCGAACGGCTGACACTGATGCCCGGGTCGAGCGTCCAGGTGTCGCGCGTCTCCACGTCGATGTCGGCCACGCCGTCGTGCCAGGCCGCCACGCGCAGGTTCACGTCGAACAGGTAGCGTGTGCTGCGCAGCACGCGTTCGCTTTCTTCGACGCGTCGCGCCACCAGCGGCTCGCCGCGCTTGAACAGCAGCGCACGTTCGATCACGCCCTGGCGGGTCTGGATGTGCAGCGCGTTGACAGCGCGGAAGAGGCGGTAGTCTTCCTTTGGGTCGTCGGTGTCGAAGATGTCTCGATTGAGAATGCGGACCTCGCCGATGATCGCGCCGGCGGCTTCGAGTTCTGCAAATGTGGGAAGGGCTTGCGCTGCCACACCGCTGGACAGTGCCGGCAGCAGCACGACCAGACCGAGCCACACGGCCCGAGCCCCCACGGCCCATCGGCGCACGGTGAATGAAGACATGAAGATCCACAGTGCTGCGGGAAACCCGCCGTAGGTGCACAGTGGGCACGCGCTTCCTTAAGGCCACCTGAGCGCCGGCGCGCACCACCCGGCCAGGCAGCAAGAATCATCGAAGGCGCCTATGCTGCAGGCCCTTGCCACCACCGCTTGCGACCATGCGCCACAAACCCCTCGGCCGAACCGGCCTGTTCGTCTCGGAACTCTGCCTGGGCACGATGACCTTCGGTGGCGGCGAGGGCATCTGGGACAAGATCGGCCAGGTGCAGCAGGCCGATGCCGAACGCCTGGTCGGCCAGGCGCTGGACGCCGGCATCAACTTCATCGACACCGCCGACATGTATGCCGGCGGGCGCTCGGAGCAGCTCACCGGGCAGGCGCTGAAGAACCTGAAGGTGGCGCGCGACAGCGTGGTGGTGGCCACCAAGGTGTTCAGCGAGATGGGGCCGGGGCCGAACGCGCGCGGTGCGTCGCGCGGCCACCTCATCGACGGTGTGCACGCGAGCCTGAAGCGGCTGCAGCTGGAGCACATCGACCTGTACCAGATCCACGGCTTCGATCCGGCCACGCCGATCGAGGAGACGGTGCGTGCGCTCGACCACCTGGTGCAGCGCGGCTTGGTGCGTTACGTCGGCGTGTCGAACTGGGCCGCGTGGCAGATCGTCAAGGCGCTCGGAGTTTCAGAGCGCCTGAACCTGGCGCGCTTCGAGTCGCTGCAGGCCTACTACACCTTGGCCGGCCGCGACCTCGAGCGCGAGCTGGTGCCGATGCTGAAAAGCGAAGGCGTGGGTCTGATGGTATGGAGCCCGTTGGCAGGCGGCTTGCTGAGCGGCAAGTACGCGCGCGACCAACCTGGCGAACAAGGCAGCCGCCGCACCACGTTCGACTTTCCGCCAGTGAACCGCGACCGCGCCGATGCCTGCATCGACACGATGCGCCCGATCGCGCAGGCGCGCGGCGTGTCGGTCGCGCAGATCGCGCTGGCCTGGCTGCTGCACCAGCCGCAGGTCACCAGCGTGATTGTCGGCGCCAAGCGGCCCGATCAGTTGGCCGACAACCTGGCGGCCACGCAGGTGCTGTTGAATGCGGATGATCTGCATCAGCTCGATGAAGTGAGCCGCCTGCCGGCCGAGTACCCGGGCTGGATGTTCGAGCGCCAGGGCGAGTACCGGCGCAAGCAGCTCGCTGCTTCTAGCCGGCCCGGTCGGCCCTGACCCGACCTGGCTACAGCCGCATCCCGCTGGCACCGAACAAGCCGATCAGCCCGATCACGATCAGGTAGATCGCGACGATGAAGTTCAGCAGCCTGGGCATGACCAGGATCAGGATGCCGGCCAGCAGCGAAATCAGCGGCGTCAGGCCAAGTTGGATGTTCATGCGGTGTCCGATGCAAATGAAGAGGTTGGAGCCCCGAGCATCGTGCACGCCGCGCCGTGCCACTGCCGGCCGATCACCCGAACGCGCGTAGGACGCACCCGCGCCGTGCCGCGTGGTGTGCGGCGACGGCGCGTGGACTGCCGGATATGCCTCAATGTTCAAGGCACCGCGACCGCCTCGACCTGGATGCGCAGGTTCACGTCCATGTTGAAGCCGTACTCCTTGCCGACGCCGAGGCCGAACTCGTCGCGGTTGAAGGTTGCGCTGGCGTCGGCGCCGCACAGCTCGCGCTTGAACAGCGGGTGCGGGATGCACTTGAACAGGTGGATCTTGAGCGCCACTGGCCGTGTGACACTGTTCAAGGTGAGCTCACCCAGCACCTGCGCCGGCAGGCCGCCGGAGGCGCCGTCGAAGCGGCCCTTGTAGCTGGCCTTCGGGTGCTTGCGGGTGTTGAAGAAGTGTGGCCCGGCGGCCCAGCGGTTCAGGTCGGCCAGGCCGAAGTCGATGCTGGCCAGATCCATCACGATGTCCACCGTGCCGGCGCCGGTGGCCTTGTCCAGCGTGACGGTGCCGCTGCTCTTGTTGAGCTTGCCGCGCCACACCGAGATGCCCATGTGGTCGGCTTCGAAGCTGGGGAAGGTGTGCGCCGGGTCGACCTTGTAGGTGACCGGCGCGGCCGTGGCGGCGCAGGCGGCGAACAGGGCCGCGGCAAGCATGGACAGGCGAGATGACATGAGACTTCCTTCGAGTGGACTTGTTCTGACGACGAACGGGTGACAGCGGTTTCGACACGCGCGGCGCAAAATCGCCGTCCCGAAGGTCGGGCCGGCGCGGCCCAGGAGTTCGATGATGCATCTCGACGGTTCATGCCATTGCGGCAGCGTGAAGTTCAGCGTGCAGTCGGCGCAGCCCTACCCGTTCATGCGCTGCTACTGCTCGATCTGCCGCAAGACGGCGGGCGCCGGCGGGTACGCCATCAACCTCGGCGCCGATGCGGCAACGCTGAAGGTGCTGAAGGGCAAGCGCCAGTTGCGCACCTACCGCGCGATGGTCGGCGAAGGCGAGCAGCAGCGCCAGAGCACCGGCCACCGCCATTTCTGCAGCCGCTGCGGCAGCCCGCTGTGGTTGTGGGACCCGACCTGGCCCGAGCTGGTGCACCCGCATGCCAGCGCGATCGACACGCCGCTGCCACGGCCGCCGGCGCATGTTCACCTGATGCTCGGCTCGAAGGCTTCCTGGGTCGAGCCGGAAGGCCTGGCCGGCGACCCGCACTTCGACGCGTACCCCGACATGTCGCTTGCGCAATGGCACGAGCGGCGTGGCCTCACGTCGTGACGATCAGACCGGTGGCGGGTTGCGCTCGACGAAGCCGCGCTGGTGCCAGTACGGGTAGGCCAAGGTCGTGGCGCTGGCTGCATCGAGCTCCGCGACCTGCGCGGGCGTGAGCGCCCAACCCACCGCGCCGAGGTTCTGGCGCAACTGCGCTTCGTCGCGCGCACCGATCACCACGGTGGCCACGGTGGGCCGCTGCAGCAGCCAGTTCAGCGCGATCTGCGGCACGGACTTGCCGGTCTCGGCGGCCACTTTGTCGAGCGCATCGACAACGCGGTACAGGTAGTCGTCCGGCACCGGCGGGCCCTTGTCGGCGGTCACGTGCAGGCGGCTCGTTGCCGGCAGCGGCTGGCCGCGGCGCAGCTTGCCGGTCAGGCGGCCCCAGCCGAGGGGGCTCCACACCACCGCGCCGACGCCTTGGTCCAGCCCGAGCGGCATCAGCTCCCATTCGTAGTCGCGCCCCACCAGTGAGTAGTAGGCCTGGTGCGCCACGTAACGTTGCCAGCCGTGGCGATCGGACGCGGCGAGCGACTTCATCAGGTGCCAGCCGGAGAAGTTGGACACGCCGAGGTAGCGCAGCTTGCCGGCACGCACCAGGTCGTCCAGGGTCGAGAGCGTTTCCTCCACCGGCGTGGTGGCGTCGAAACCATGCAGCTGGAACAGGTCGATGTGGTCGGTGCCCAAGCGCTTCAAAGCGGCATTCACCGCCGCCACCAGGTGGTAGCGCGACGAGCCCACCTCGTTTGCGCCTTCGCCGCTGCGGAACGTGGCCTTGGTGGAGATGATGAGCTGGTCGCGCGGCCGGCCCTTCAGTGCTTCGCCGAGGATGGACTCGGCGCTGCCGGACGAATAGATGTCGGCGCTGTCGAACATGTTCACGCCCGCGTCGAGGCAGATGTCGATCAGCTTGCGCGCCTGCGCCACGTCGGTGCTGCCCCAGGCGCCGAAGAAGTCGCCCTTGCCGCCGAAGGTGCCGGTGCCGAAGGTGAGCGCCGGGACCTTGAAGCCGGACCGGCCGAGTTGTCGATGTTCCATGGGTTCACTCCTGATCGATCGATTGCCATTGCTGCGACGCGGCCGAGCGCGTGCAGGCATCGAGCAGTTCCTGCATCAGAGCGCCACGCGCGATGTCCGGTTGTTCGGCTTTGCCGGTTTTCACGGCGCGCACGAAGCGCTGCCACACGGTCGGCGCGGGCTTGAACTCACGCACCTTCCACACGCCGCGCTTCACGTCTCGGCCCAGGCAGACGTGCAGGCGCTCTTCGTTCTCGTCCAGGTCGAAGCGCAGCGCGCCGTCGGTGCCGCTCACTTCCACGCGCAGGTGGTTGATGTGCCCGGTGGCCCAACGCGTGTCCTGCACCACGCCGGTGGCCCCGCTGGCGAAGTCGAGCTGGATCAGCGCGGTGTCGTTGGCGTCGAGCGGCTTGCCCAACCAGGTGGCGTGAGCCTTGCCGCCCTGCAGCTTGTCGAACGTGCGCAGGTCGCAGCGCACGCGCGCCACGTCGCCGGCCACGAAGCTCGTCAGGTCGAGGATGTGCACACCCACGTCGCCCAGCACGCCGCCCGAGCCGGCGGCGGTCTGCAGCCGCCACAAGAAGGCCTCGCTGCTCCAGTGGCCCCACAGGTCGCTGGCCAGCCACGATTGCAGGTAGTGCGCCTGCACATGCCGCAATGCGCCGAGCTTGCCGGCGGCCACCAGCTTGGCTGCGGCGAGTGATGCCGCCGAGCGCCGGTAACTCAGGTTGACCATGCCGATCAGCTCCGGCCGCGCGGCCGCCGCGGCGGCGACCTTGCGCGCTTCGGCCACCGTCACCGTCAGCGGCTTCTCGCACAGCACGTGTTTGCCGGCCTGCAGCGCGGCCAGCGTGGGTTCGGCATGAAAGCGGTCGGGCGTGACGATGCTGACGGCGTCGACCGCCGCAAACAACTCGTCCGGATCTTCGGTGCCCAGGGATATGTCGTGGGCCGCCGCGAAGGCCTGCGCGCGGCCCGGCACCACATCCATGCAGGCCGTGACGCGCACGCCGTCAATGGCCTGGAACGCCGCCACATGCGCTCGCGCCATGCCGCCAGTGCCGACGATGCCAATGCGCAGCAGGGCCATCTCAGTTCACTTCAGTGCACCGACGGGCCGTGTTCTGTCAGCGGCTCCAGCGACGCTTCGATCGGCCGGTTCGGCGCGCCCCAGACGAAGTGCCCTTCGGGCCGGGCCCACTTCACCGCATTGCGCAGCACCTGCTGCACCAGCGGCTGGTGGTAGGTCGGGTAGGTTTCATGGCCGGGGCGAAAGTAGAACAGCTTGCCGGCGCCGCGCCGGTAGGTCACGCCGCTGCGAAAGGCCTCGCCACCGGCAAACCATGACAGGAACACCACCTCGTCGGGATTCGGAATGCCGAACGGCTCGCCATACATCTCTTCGTGTTCGATGTCGAACCACGCCGGCAGGCCTTGCGCGATCGCGTGGCCAGGGTTGCATACCCAGAGCCGCTCCTTCTCACCGGCCTCGCGCCAGACCAGGTCGCAGTTGTGGCCCAACAGGCGTTTGAATATCTTCGAGTGGTGGCCGCTGTGCAGCACGATCAGGCCCATGCCCTCAAGCACGCGGCGCTGCACGCGGTCGACGATCTCATCAGCCACCTGGTCATGCGCGGCATGGCCCCACCAGGTCAACACGTCGGTCTGCGCCAGCACCGCGTCGGTCAGGCCGTGTTCGGGCATGTCCAGCGTGGCACAGCGGGCGCTGATGTCGGGGTCGGTGTTCAGCGCAGCGGCAATGCACGCGTGCATGCCCTCGGGATAAAGATCCGAGACGGCCTCGTGCTTCTTCTCGTGGACGTTTTCGCCCCAGACCGTGACGCGCAACGGCATGTTGAACCTCCCCTATCGCGCAGCCACCCCGACCGCCGCCTTGGCCCGCTTGTGCACCCCCAGACGGTCGGCCGACAAATATTGCTGGCGGTAGATCTCGAACGGCAGGCTGTCGAGCGACTCGATCTTCTTCTGCTCGTCGACCGACACCTGCACCAGGCGCGCGAAGTGGGCCTGCACGTCGGGCGCCAGCGGCAGGCCCAGCAGCGTCTTCTTGGTCGACTCGGACTGCGCGCGGGTGAAACGCACGTACGAACTGTCGAAGTCTTGCGCCATCGCCTTGAGCACGTGGGCCGAGGGCAGGCCATCGGGCTCGTGCAGGCCGGAGGTGGCAGCCTGCAGCGCGTCGCGGTAGTTCGAGCCGCCGTGCAGCGCGTCGAGCGCTTCGGCAATCGGGTGGCATTGTTCGACGATCTCGAGCCCCCAATCGACCAGCGGCATCGGGCCGCCGTCGCGTTCCAGGCGTAACCCGGGCTCGCGCCCGCGCGATGCGGTGAGCTGCTGGTTGCGGCCGAGCGCCTGGATCTCCTCAGGCGTGTCGGGCGGGCTGTCGGTCAGCAGGCAGTGGAGCAGGAACACGTCGATGAAGCGTGTGGTCTGGGCCTGGATGCCGACCGGCACGAACGGGTCCAGGTCCATGCAGCGCACTTCCACGTACTCCACGCCGCGCTCGCGCAGCGCGTGCAGCGGGCGCTCGCCGGGGAAGATCACGCGCTTGGGGCGGATCGTGCCGTAGAACTCGTTCTCGATCTGCAGCAGGCTCGTGGCGAGCTGGTTGTAGTCGCCGCCGGGGTTGCGTATGCCGACCGTCTCGTACGGCGGGTAGGGCCGCGTCAGCGCGGTTTGCAGCGACACGCCGTAACTCTCCAGGCTGTTGTAGCTGACGGCCAGGGTGGCCTGCGCGTCGCTCTGGTAACCGAGACGGCCCATGCGCAGGGTGGTGCCATGCGGCATGTACAGGGTGTGGTCCTTGAGCGTCTGCAACTCGTGCTCGCGGCCCGCCACGAAGCTCGAACAGACAGCCGGCGACGCGCCAAACAGGTACAGCAGCAGGAACGAGTGGCGCCTGAAGTTGCGAATCAGCCCGAAGTAGGCTTCGCTCGACACCCCCGGCATCGACCAGTTGTAATGGATGCCCGAGATCGTCTGCATGCGCCGGCCGTAGCGGTGCCCCAACCCCATGCGGTACACGCTCTTCGCGCGGCCCACGTTCGACGAACCGTAGCGCCCGATCGGAATGGTTTCGTCGGTGGGCAAACCGCAGGGCATGCTGCCGACCCACAACATCTCGTCGCCGATCTCGCGGTAAACCACTTGGTGCACCTGCCGCAGCTCGGCAATGCAGGCATCCACGTCGCCATGCACGCCGGTGATGAGTTCAAGCTGCGATTCGCTGTAGTCGGTGGTGATGTGCGGGTGCGTCAGCGCCGAACCGAGCCCGGCCGGGTGCGGTGTGAGGGCCAGGCCGCCGCCGGGCAAGGCACGCAGGCTCTCTTTTTCGATGCCGCGGCGGATGCCCTTCAATTCGGCGGGTGACAGCGCACGCAGGCGTTCTTGCAATCCGCTCATGCGAAGTCTCCAAGGGATGATTTGGGCCGAACGGTACCAGAGCAGCGGGTTTCCCGCTGCGTGCAGGAATCGGCATTTTGTGCCATGCGCAGGCGGGGTTGGCCAGGCCCCGCAGCGTGGCCCTCAATGGCCGAAACCCACCAGAGCGGCGGGCAAGCCCTGTGGCAGGCAACTCGCTCCGGGCGAAGGCGCCGGCAGCGACAGGAAAACCTCTTGCGCACGCGCCAGGCAGGCGCGGTGGTTCATGGGCGGCGGCGCGGTTGCGGCGGCTTGCCGTGCGTCGGACTGCGCCGCCAACGCCAGCAGGCCGGGCTGGGGCGTGTCGTGCCGGTGCTGCCAGGCACCTGTGCGCCAGTCGCAGTGGTATTCGGCGATGAAGCGCTCGCCGTGGTCGGCGATGAATTCGATCGCGGCCTGCAGGAACTCGAACTCCGCGGCGTCGATGAACCAGGAGAAGTTGAGCCGCGTCCAGCCGGGCTTGACCGATTCGAAGCCGCTCAGCACCGCGTCGCGGAACGCCTCAGCGCGCGCCTCGCCGATGCCCAGCAGGCGGTGCGCATACGGCCCGGCGCAGGCGCAGCCGGCGCGCGCCTGGATGCCGAACAGGTCGTTCAGCAAACGCGCCACCAGGCGCGGGTGCAGGTGGCGGCCGTCGCTGCCGCGCACCAGGAACGACAGGATCGCCAGCCGCGGTGCGTCCAGGTTGCCGAGCAGTTCGATGCGCGGGTGGCGCCGCAAGCGGGCGATGGCGGTGCGGATCATCGCGCTCTCGAGCCGCTCGATGGTGGCCGCGCCCACCGAGTCCTTCACCATGAAGGCGAGCGCGGCACGGATGCGCTGCACCGTGCCGGGGGTGCCGGCGTCTTCACGCTGCTCGATGTCGCCGACGAAATGATGTTCGCGCGCGCTCACGTAAGCCACCGTGCCGCCGCCTGCGGTGCTGGGCGCGCGCAGCCGGTACAGCGCCTCGTCGAACACCAACAGGCCGGGCGCGCCGGGGCCGCCGAGCAATTTGTGGGCGCTGATGAAGACCGCATCAAAACCGTCGGCCGCACCGAGGCGCATATCGATCTGTGTGTGCGGAGCGGCGGCGGCGAAGTCGAAGAACGCCAGCGCGCCGTGGGCGTGCAACAGGCGCGCAACGGCGCGGGTGTGTGTGATCGCGCCGGTCACGTTCGACGCGGCGCTGAACGAGCCCATCAGCGGCCGGCCGGTGGCGCGTGCGCCGCGCAAGGCATCCGCGAGCGTGCGCAAATCGATCGCACCATCGGCCCCCAGCGGCAGCTCGACCACCTCGGCAATCGTCTCGCGCCAGCTCACCTCGTTCGAGTGGTGTTCGTACGGGCCGACGAATACCAGCGGGCGCTGATTCAAAGGCAGTGTGGCGAGCACGCGTTCGCGCAGCGCCTCGGGCACCACCAGGCCCAGGATTTCCTGCAGCCGCTTGATCGCCGCGGTGCAGCCGGTGCCGCAGAACAGCAGCTTGCCGCCTTGCGCCCCCAGGCTGGCCTTGATGCGCCGGGCCGCGTCGTGCGCCAGCGCCGTCATGCGCGCGCCGGTGGCGCTGTCTTCGGTGTGCGTGTTGGCATACATCGGCAACACGTGCTCGGCGATGAAGTCTTCGACCCACTGCAGCGAGCGGCCGGACGCCACGTGGTCGGCGTAGACGATGCGTCGCTCGCCGAACGGCGTGCTCACGCAGGTGTTGCGGCCGATCAGTTGCGAGCGCAGCCAGGCCGGGGTCACCGGCGGCAAGCCCTGCGCACTGGCCGTGGCCCGGTGTTCAACACATGTCAGCACATTGGTCACCTGGTTCATGAGGGTTCGTCCACTGAGTGGCTGTGGGCACCGCGGCGGTTCAATGTTTCGGGCTGCGCGCGGCACTGCGTCACTTGCGCCGCATCACTTGCGCTGCATCACTTGTGCTGCCACTCGGCCACGCCGCCGCTGGCCACCTCGATGCGCCGGCTCTGCAGCCTCGCCAGCGCATCGGGCAGATAGCGCACGTGCGCGTCCAGAAACGCGAGCCCGGTCGATGAGAGCCAGCGGATCGTCTCGGCACAACGTTGCGGGTCCACACCCGGCAGGCCGCACTTGTCGGCATTCAGCTCGAACAGGGTGTGGAACGAGTTGGCATCGTGGATGTAGAGGTGGTACTTGTTGCCGTCGGCCGGCATGCGCTGGAATCCGATGCGCCGCCCGAACGGCGTGTCGCCGATGCAGCCGCCCAGCGTGGGCCCGGGGTTGCAGGTGCTGTCGCCGTCGCCGGTGGCAGTGAGCACGGGGCGGCGCACGCCGGTCCACGAGTGCTGCTCTTTCTGGAAGCGGGTGTCGAAGAAACCTTCGCCTCCCGGCTGCTGTGGCGAGAAGGCAAGGAACGCGACCGGCCGCGGGTCGGAAAAGTCGACCGGCGGGCCGACGAAGATGCGCTTGGCGCCGGCCACCGATTGCACCCCGCCCGCCCCCGCCGAGTGGCCACCGAGGGCGATGCGCGCGATGTCGATCTGGCCGCGGAACTCTTGCGTGGACAGCAGCGCCATCGCGTCGAGCACGGCGCGGATGTCGTGCGGCCGGTCCCAGTTCAGGAACTTGAAGTCACGGCAGGCCGCCTCGACGGTGATGCCGATGGCGTTGCACAGGCGCCCGCGGCTGTCCTGCTCGCGGTGCGTGTGCGCGATGCTGACCGTGAAGTAGCCGGCCCGCGCCGTCGTCTCGCTCCACTCGACCATGCTGGTGGCGGGGCTGCGTTTGCCGTCGGCGCCGCCGTGCGACCACACCACGGCGGGCATCGGTGCCACCGCCCCCACCGGCTGGCGGATCAGGACCTTCACCTCGCGGGCATCGCCCGCGGTGTCGGTGTAGGTGGTGCTGCGTTCGTAGAGCGTGAAGCCGTGACTGGCCGCCGAAAAGTACAGGCAGCCCGGGCCGGGTGCCTGGGCGCAGCTCGGTGCCTGCGCGAAGGCCAGGCTCGTTGCCGCCGCCTGCACAAGCGTAGCGATTACGGCGGACGCGAAACGGCCCGCAAAAGATGCGACGTTCATGAGTGTTCTCACTGGCGAAGTAAATGGGTCTCGACGACGTGACGTACGAGACGGTCACGGTTTTGGACGCAGCGACACCGCAGGCGGTCGCGCTGCGTCCAGATTCGCAGAAATTGCGAAAGTGATCCGTGCCGGGCAACGAATGGTTCGTTGACGGTCGATTCGACTTCAAAGGAATTCCCATGAAATAGCCCAAGACTCTGCGCCTGGCCCTTCTTCTGACCCGGCGCATCCTTGCCTCGGCCGTGGCCGCCGGCGCCGTCTGTGCCAGTGGCCTCGTGTCCTCGGCGCCGAGCGTCGCCGGGAGTCAGCGAGGCGCTGCCGAAGTGAAGCTCGTACCGGGCCGCCAGGAGTTGCCGAACGTGATCGAGTCGATCGGCACCAAATACAACACCACGCCATCCAGATCGAAAAATGAAGTGGCCATCGAAACACTCACGGCCGTTTCCAGACCGAGCCGCAGTCAGTTCTCCTTGCCGGAGGCCGACGACGAAGTGTTGATCGTCGGGCAGCGCAGCAGCCCGTCCCGCAAGGTCAGCCGGCTCAAGCCCTGATCGGGGCCTTGGCGTGCGGGCGCGCCCATGCACGAAACGCCGGTTGTGCGGCATGCCAAGCGCTTGCAGCGGCAGCCCAGCAGAGCCAGGCCGTCCAGGCCACGTGGCTGGGGTAGTGCGCGCCGCGCGCCACCTGCGCCACGCCGAACACCAGCCCGAGCACGCACACACCGAGCAGCCAGCGGCGTGCAACCCGGGCCGACGCACCCCGAAGCACGAACCAGCCGGTGACGAAGCTGAACGCGCCTGATGCGTGGCCCGATGGGAAACAGCGGCCGGGCCCGCCATCGCCCGGGCCGACCCAGGCCTGGGCGGCCCAGTGCGGCAGGTACCGCGCGGTGCCGCCGAACTGCGCCAGGTCCCACGGACAACTGATCAGCGAGTGCTTCTTGACGAAAGGAATCAGCAGCAGGCACGCCAAGGTGGCCAGCAACCACCACAGCCGCTCGGCGCGCGGCATGAGCGGCACCAGTGGCAGCGGTCGCCACAGCTGCGCGAACAGCACGAGCACCAGCACCGCACTCAGCAAACGGCCACCACCATGCAGGACCTGCGCGGTCAGCCAGTGGTGCTGCCACGCAAACCCGTCGGCCGTGCCGAACCAATGCGCCACCCGCAGGTCGGCACCCGAGGCATCCCAGGCCAACAGCAGCAGCAGGGCCGCCACCGTCACGCCCAGATCCCAAGTCCCCCAGGTCCCCCAGGTTCCCCAAGCTCCCCTTTTCCCCCAGGACGCCCACCGGGCCCGTCCAGGCCGCCGCACCGGGTGCTGCACCGAGCTCAACCCGAGCGGCAGGCGTACGACACGTCGAGCGCGTGCCGGTACTCGGCGCTGGTCACGCCCACCAGCCCCATCACCGTATGGAACAGGTGGTCATGGGTCAGCGCCGCGTCTTGCTGCGTGCGCAGGCAGTCGGTGCGTACGCCGAGCGCGCTTTCGGTCTGCGGCGGCAACCACATCAGCCACGGCACATGCTTCTGCTCGCGCGGTGCCACGGCGTAAGGCATGCCGTGCAGGTACAAGTTGTTCTCGCCCAGCGACTCGCCATGGTCCGACACGTACAGCAGCGCCGGTGCAAAACGGTCCTGCTGTTGCGCCAGCCAGCCAATCCCGCGCGCCAGCACATGGTCGGTGTAGGCGATGGAGTTGTCGAAGGCATTCACCAGTTGCTCGGTTGCGCACTGCTGCAGCACGTTGGTGGAACATTCAGGCAGATAGGGCTTGCGCTGCGGCGGCGAGCGCTTGTAGTACGCCGGCCCGTGGCTGCCCATCTGGTGCAGCACCAACACCACACCGCGCGCGCGCTGCGCTTCGGGCAGCGCGGCCAGGCGCTGGTCCAGGCCGGTCAGCAGCGCTTCGTCCAGACACTCGTCGCCGTCGCACAAGCCGGGGTCATGGCGGGTTCCGGGGGGGGCGTCGCGCGCCATCGCGTTGGGCACGCGCGCGCACAGGCCCTTGCAGCTGGCCTGGTTGTCGAGCCAAAGCACGGCCATGCCGGCGTGCTGCAGCAGGTCGAGCAGGTTTTCGTGGTCTTGCTCGCGCGCCAGAAAGCCTTCGCGGCCGAGGTGCGAAAACATGCAGGGCAAGGACGCCGCCGTGTTGGTACCGCAGGACATGACGTTGCGAAAGCTCACCAGCCCGAGCGGCGCCGTCTCGGCGTTGGTCGGCCGCGCGTAACCGTTGGCCGAGAAGTGGTCGGCGCGCGCGGTCTCGCCGATCGCCAGCATCAGCAGTGGCGGCCGGGCGCCGGCCGGCCGGGGCAGCAGCCTGACATCGGTGCCGATGGCCAGTGGCGGCCCGACCGGCCTGGCCTGGGCCTGCACCGCCAACCGGCCGAGCGCATAGAACGAGTTGGCCGGGTTGACCATGTAGCGCAAAGACTTGTGGTTGCGCATGGTCGAGGACAGGTCGGCAAAGCTCAGCACCGCCAGCGTGACCAGCAGGGTGAGCGAACCCACCAGCACCACCGCATTGCGCCAGGCCTGGCCACCCGCGCCCACGCGCGCCGGCTCCACACGCCACAAAAGGAACAGTGGCACGCCGGCCAGCACTGCCACGCTGATCAGCAGGCGGCCGCCCATCAGGTCGAGGATTTCGTGCACATCGGTGCCCAGCACATTGACCATCATCGTGGGGTCGATGACGACGCCGTAGCTGCCCATGAAGTGCGCACCGAACGCGGCCGCCAGCACCAGCGCGCCGATGGCCGGCTTGATGCTGCGCCGCCAGGCCAGCAGCGCCAGCACCGCGGCCGCCAGCGCAGCGATCATCAGCCCCAGGCTGAGCAGGAACAGCACGCCGCGCCCCGAGTGCATTTCGGGCAGGGCCCACAAGGCGCGCCACAATGGCCAGTTGCACACACTGGCCAGCCACAATCCTGCCAGGACGGCCAGGGTGGCGGGGTTGGGTGCGGTAGCGGTCATGGCCGCGTACCGTAGTGACACGACCTTAAGAGAACATTAGCGGCGACCCCATCGAACCCCATGCGCCTCCTGATCGTCGAAGACGACCCGCTGCTTGGCGACGGCCTGGCCCAGGGCCTGCGCGCGCTCGGCTTCGTGGTCGACTGGGTGAGCGACGGTGAAAAGGCCGACGCCGCGCTGGCCGCCGGCGCGTTCGACCTGGTGGTGCTCGACCTGGGCCTGCCCGGCCGCGACGGGCTGTACTGGCTGGCCCGCTGGCGCACCCGCGCCGAACGCGTGCCAGTGCTGATCCTGACCGCGCGCGATGGCATGGAGCAGCGCATTGCCGGGCTCGACGAAGGCGCCGACGATTACCTGGTCAAGCCGGTCGAAACCGCCGAGATCGCGGCCCGTGCGCGTGCCGTGCTGCGCCGCAGCCACGGCCGGCCCGAACCGGTGTGGCGCCACGGGCCGCTGGCCTTCCAGCCCGCCACGCGCAGCGTGGAGTGGCACGGCCAGCGGGTCGACCTCGCGCCACGCGAAACCGCGCTGCTGGAACTGCTGCTGGCGCACCCGCAGCGTGTGATGTCCAAGGCGCACCTGCAGGACCGGCTCTACGCGTTCGAGCAGGACATCGACAGCAACGCGCTCGAAGTGCATGTGCACCACCTGCGCCGCAAGCTCCACCCCAAGCTGATCCGGACCTTGCGCGGCGTGGGCTACGCGCTCGGCGCCGAAGCCGATCTGAACTCGCCATGACCCTGCAACGCCGCTTGTTGATCCTGTTGCTGCTGAGCGCGCCGCTGGTCTGGGGTGCCGGCCTGCTGTTCGGGCTGAACCGGGCCCGCTTCGAGATCAACGAGCTGTTCGACACGCAGCAGATCCGGCTCGCACGCCAGGTGCTGTCGACCTTGCCGTCGGTTTCGCTGAACGAAACGCCGGCAGTCGCCGCACCGATTTCGCCTGGTTCGCTGGGCGACTCTGAACTGGACGACCTGTCGATCGCGGTCTGGAACCGGCGTGACCAGTTGTTGCTGGTCGACCGCGAAGGCGTGCTCTTGCCGGTGCGGCACGGTGCGCAAGGTTTTGTCGACCTGGTGCTGGACAGCGACGTCTGGCGGGTCTACTACGTGCCGTCGGCCTCGGGCGACTGGCAGATCGCCGTCGGCCAGAAGCAGGAGGAGCGTGAAGAACTGGTATGGAACCTGCTCGCCAGCCAGCTCGTGCCGTGGGTGCTGACTCTGCCGGTGCTGCTGCTGGTGATGGCCGGCGCCGTGCGCCAGGCGCTCAAGCCGGTGCGCGCGCTGACCGCTCAGATCGACCACCGCCCGGCGAACGATCTGCAGCCTCTTGCGGCCGACGACCTGCCCACCGACCTGCAGCCGCTGTTGCGCGCCACGAACACGATGCTCGCGCGCATTGCCGACAGCCATGAGCGCGAGCGCCGCTTCATCGCCGACGCGGCGCACGAGCTGCGCACGCCGCTGGCCGCGCTGCAGGCGCAGTGGGACGCGCAGCGGCTGCAGGCGGCCGCGGCCACGCCGACGCAGGGCGCCAGGCAGGACAAGATCGCGCAGGGCCTGGCGCGCATGGGCCGGCTGGTGGCGCAGTTGCTGTCGCTGTCGCGCCTGGACCAGCCCGCGCCAGCCGCCACCGACCAACCGGTGGACTGGCCGGCGCTGGTCGAGCGGCTGTTCAGCGAGTTGTTGCCGCTGGCCGATCGGGCCCGTGTCGAGCTCGAATGTGTGTGGCCGTCGGCGGGCGAGGCGCCGTTGGCATTGCAGGGCGACAGCGAGCTGGTGGCCGCGATGCTGCGCAACCTGCTCGACAACGCGTTGCGCCACTCGGCCCCCGGGCAGACCGTGAGCCTGCGCCTGCTGCAAGACCGCATCGAGGTCATCGATGACGGCCCCGGTGTGGACGACGAACACCTGGCGCGCCTGGGCGAGCGCTTCTTTCGCGCGCCCGGGCAAGACAACTCGGGCAGTGGCCTGGGCCTGTCGATCGTGACGCGTATCGCTGCGCTGCACGGGCTGCGCGCGAGCTGGGCCAACCGCGGTGGCGAGCCGCCGCGGCGCGGATTGTTGGTTCGGTTGGCGCGCGTCAGCAGCTAGTTTGGCCCCAGGCCGCTGCGCTGCGGCAAGGCCTGCAGCTCGGCCTCGGTGAGCACGCGCAGGCAGAGCTCGCCGTCATGGTCGGCCAGGCCGTGCAGGTCGATCGACTTTTGCGTCTGCAGCAGGCGGGTCAGGTAGGCCAGCACCGGCTGCACCACCACCTGCCCCGGCACCAGCACCGGAATGCCGGGCGGGTACGGCACGATCTGGTCGCAGCACACGCGCCCGATCAGCTTCGGGTTGGGTAGGCCGTGATCATCGACCAGCGGCAGGCGTTCGCCGGTTTCGTAGAACGCGTCGCGCGGCAGACAGGCCAGGCTCGAAAAGCGCGGCACCTCGGGCATGCGCGCGTACGTGCGCGGCGGGCGCCGCTCCTTGGCCAGGCGCAGCAGCGCGTCGAACAGGCGCGACACCTTGCTGCGCGTGCTGCCCACCGTCAGCAACAGGGTCAGCGTGTTGTGGGTGTTCTTCTCGACCTGGATGTTGAAGCGCTCGATCAATTGCTCGCGCAGTTCATCGGCACTGTAGCCGCTGGCCGAGATGTCGACGGTGATCTTGGTCGGGTCCAGCCGAATGCCGTCGCCGCGTACTTCATCGGGCAGCAACTCGGCCAGCTCGAGCGCTCGAAACGCGCCGGTGGTATTGATCTTGGCGCGCAGTTCTTGTGCGTACCTGAGCGAGCGAGCCAGCAGCCGGTAGCCCTCCATCACCGCCTGCTTGCGCGCCACGTCCAGGCTGGCGATCAGGTTGTACTGCGGGCTCGTGCTGGCGTGCATGTTGAAGTTCTCGCGGAACAGATGCTCGTCGAACGCCGGGTCGTTCACATGGATCATGCTGGCCTGCGAGAACGCCGACAGCACCTTGTGCGTGCTCTGGGTCACGTAGTCGGCGCCGCACTCCAGCGCGGTCGGCCGCAGCTCGGGGTGGAAGCGCGCGTGGCCGTACCAGGCTTCGTCGACGATCACCTTGATGCCCGCCGCATGCGCCGCCGCGACGATCGGCGCCAGGTCGTAGCGCAGCCCGTCGTAGGTGCACGAGGTGAGGATCAGCACCTTGGTCTCGGGGTGGTCCGTGATGGCCTTCAGGATGGTGGCGCGCGGCACCGGGCCGAAGATGCCGAAATGCGCATTGACCGACGAGTCGAGGTACACCGGCCGCGCACCCGACAGGATCACGCCGTGATGCACCGACTTGTGGCAGTTGCGGTCCAGCAGCAAGGTGTCTCCGGGCGCGAGCAAGGTCTGGAAGATGACCTTGTTCGACGTCGACGTGCCATTCGTCGCGAAGTAGGTCTTGCGCGCGCCGAAGGCCTTGGCCGCCAGCCGCTGCGACTGCGCGATCACGCCGGTCGGATGCAGCAGCGAATCGAGCATCGGCACCGACACCGACAGGTCGGCGCGCAGCATCTCTTCGCCGACGAAGTCATAGAAGTCGTTCACCCACGGGCTGCCCTTGAACGAGTCGCCGCCGCCGTGGCCGGGCGTGTGCCACGAGTCGATGGCCTGCTGCACGTATTCTTTCAGCGCGTCGTAGAACGGCGTGTCGGACTTCTGCGCCAGCTCGGCCGACAGGATGCGGAACCAGCCGCGAAAGTCGAGCTCGCTGCGGTAGAAGTAGCCGGTCACCGCGTCGCTGGCCAGGGCTTCGACGAGCATCTTGTCGGCGTCGTCTTCGAGCGTCATGTACAGCGACAGTTCGGGCCGGCTGCCGATCAGCGCCTGCGCCGTCTGCACCGCCTGCGTGCCTTGACCGCCGTGGTCGATCACGACGATCTGGATCTCGCCGTCGGCCAGCACCGCTGCGCCGGCATCGGCGCCGGCACCGGCGTCGGCACCGTCGGGCGCGGTCACCGCGGTGATGCCGAGCGGGTTGTCGAGCGACGCCGCCGCATCGTTCAGGCCGGCCACCACCTGCGCTGACCAGGCGGCGTCGGCACTCACCACCAGGACCTTGCTGACGGGCTTCATGAGCCGGATTATGTGGGGACGATATTCGCCCCGGGCACCCGAACTGAACCCAGGGGGCTGCGCGGCCCCCTCAGCCCGCGAGCCCCGATCAACCGCCTCAGGGCGTGCTGATCGCGAACTTGCCGCTGAACAGGTTCACGCCGCCGGTGAACTTGTGCGGCACGCCGTCGAAGCTGCCGCTGCCCTTGGCGCCGGCATACACGCCGGTGCCCGACACCACCGTGTACTCCCCGTGGATAGGCGTGCCGGCGCGCTGCGTGCCGGCAAAACGCGCGACGATCGTCGAGCCGTCTTCGAACTGATAGGTGCTGTAGCCCAGGAAGGGGCCTGAGCCCTTGTTGTAGTCGCCGCTGAAGATGAATTCCTTCGACGCGGTGCGGCCGTCCTTGAACGCGGCCACGCCGTACATCTTGTTCAGGAACACGACCTGGCCTTCGACATTGGGGGCTTCGAGCCCCTTCACTTCGAGCGGTTTGACGACGAGCTTGAAGTCGAGCGCGTGGTCGGCTGCGCTGGCCGCAGGCCCGAGGGCGCATGTGATCGCGAACACAACAGTGGCACCGGGAGTCTGCTTGAACATTCTTGTCTCCTCATGCTGATGTCGAGGCGATCAAGGTGCGAAGCACCTCGCTTCGACTAGAACAGCATAGGCCTGCGAGACCCCGGCACATCCTCAATATTGCTGAGGCGCCGGAACAAGCTCAGAACAAGAACGGGACGAAGCGCTTGCGCGTCTTGATGTAGTCGGTGTAGGCCGCGCCGAAGTGCTGCGTGCATTCGGCTTCGTCGCGCAGCGCGGTGAAAAGCAGCGCGATGCTGGCAGAGCCCACCAGCACGGCGCCGGGCCAGGACACGTCTTTCAGAAAGGCGCCCCAGGCCAGGAACAGCAGCGCCGCGTACATCGGGTGGCGGATGTAGCGGTACGCACCGGTGGTCACCAAAGTCGAGGTGCGTTCGAAGGGAAGCAGCTCGGCATCGCCGCGCGCCGCCGTGGGTGCACCGATGCCGCGCAACAAGCGCACCGCGTGGATCGCCAGCACGATCGACGTCAGCAGCAGCGCCCACGAGACGATCTGGTGCAGCGCGAACGGGTCGCGCGTCCAGACCGGGAAGTTGCGCAGCACCAGCGCCAGGATGCACTCCCATGCGATGAATCGATAGAAGCCGTGTGAAAGCGGCTTGAGCAGGGAGTGGCGCGAAACCCAGACGAAGAAGGCGGTGCCAGCGAGGAAGAGGAGGGTTGCATTCATTTCCGGAAGTCGCCGCGTGTCCGCAACTGTAGATTCGATGCGATTGTGGTCATCGCATTTGATCGCAGGTTCGCAGGGGTTCTCCATTGCCACGCGCAACGCCGACGATTTCGACGGCTGCGACGTTGCGGTGATCGATCCGTAGGCCGAGGCAGCGCCGGATTTTTCCCTTGCCCTTCGCTGGCAGCGAGAATGCCCCCTTTTCCCAACCCAGGAGCCTCACCATGAGCACCCGCCGCCGCTTTATCGAGATTCTTCCCTTCGCCGGTCTGTCGCTGCTGACAGCGTGTGGCGACAAGGCTGCCGCGCCAGCCCCGGCTGCACCTCCTGCGCCGCCGCCGCCAGCCGCTGCGCCGGCGCCTGCGCCCGCTCCTGCGGCTCCTGCGCCAGCGCCAGCCCAGGCGGCTGCACCGGCGCCGGCCTCCGGCGGTGCGATGGTGGATCCGGCCGATCCGGCTGCGCAAGGGCTGGGGTATGTGGCGGTGGCGACGCAGGCGGACGCGTCGAAGTTCAAGATGTACGCCGCTGGCCAGGCGTGCGGCAACTGCGCGCTGTTTGCGGGGAAGCCTGGTGACGCGTCAGGGCCGTGCCCGCTGTTCGCCGGAAAGCAGGTGAGTGCGGCGGGGTGGTGCAGCGCGTATGCCAAGAAGACGGGGTAAGTCGCTGGTCCATCGCTTCAGGCCTCGGTCGGGGGCATCGAGCCCCCTCCCTCGCCGCGCCCTCCGCTGGTCGATCCCCCAGGGCCGGCAAGGCCCCTTCGTGGCCCTGCGGGGCCCCTCGCCCTTCGCTTTAGGCGCTGCCCCAAACCTCTTCCGCTGTTTCAACCACGAGGCGCAGCTTGGCGCGCTGCGCTTCCACCGCAATGTCGTTGCCGTGCACCGTGCTGCTGAACCCGCACTGCGGTGACAGGCACAGTTGGTCGATCGGCACGTACTTCGACGCTTCGTCGATGCGGCGCTTCAGGTCGTCTTTCGATTCGAGCTGGCCGAGCTTGGTAGTGACCAGGCCAAGCACCACGGTCTTGCCCTTGGGCAGGAAGCGCAGGGGCTTGAAGTCACCGCTGCGGGCGTCGTCGTATTCCAGGAAGTAACCGTCCACATGCATCTCGCTCAGCAGCGCTTCGGCCACCGGCTCGTAACCGCCTTGCGCGGCCCAGGTGCTCTGGAAGTTGCCGCGGCACAGGTGCACCGCCAGCGTCATGCCCGCGGGCTTTTGCGCGACCACTCGGTTGATGAAGCTGGCGTAGCGGTGCGGCAGTTCGTCGGGGTCGTCGCCACGGCCGCGCGCGGCTTCGCGCATCTTGTCGTCGCACAGGTAGGCCAGGTTGGTGTCGTCCATCTGCACGTAGGTGCAGCCGGCCGCGGCGAGCGAGCGCAGTTCGTCGCCATAGGCGTTGGCCACGTCCTGGTAGAACGGCTCGAGGTCGGGGTAGTGTTCCTTGCTGATGCCGGCGCGGCCACCGCGAAAGTGCAGCATGGTCGGTGACGGGATCGTGACCTTGGGCGTCAGGCCGCCGCCCTTGCCAAGAGCGACTTGCGACTTAAGGTACTTGAAGTCGGCCAGCTGGATGTCCTTCACGTGGCGCACCTTGTCGATCACGCGCATCACCGGCGGCGCCAGCTCCTGCGTGCCGTCGGGCTTCTGGATCATCACCGGGATGTCGGTCTTCACGCCGCCGATCTGCGCGAGGAAGTCGATGTGAAAGTAGGTGCGGCGGAACTCACCGTCGGTGATGCTTTGCAGCCCCACGTCCTGCTGGAACTTGACGATCTCGGCGATCGCGTCGTCTTCCACCGCACGCAGCCCTTCGGCGGACAGCTCGCCCTTCTGCGCCTTCGCACGGGCTTCAAGCAAGCGCTTGGGGCGCAGGAAACTGCCGACATGGTCGGCGCGGAACGGGGGCGCAAGGCGTGTGGTCATGGTGTGTCTCCGGGTGCGGTAAGGGGCTGCGTCACAGGCGGCAGATCGCGATGATAGGGCGCTCGAAGCGAGCCTCATTGAATACATCAATGCCAGATTAATACGGGTTAACCCTGTTTTCATGGATCAAATGGCGCATCAAACTCCGCTTATGTATACAACGCGTATTCAGTGAGGTGATGCTTTGAAGACCTTCCCGCTCAACGCCTGGTATGTCGCCGCCTACGACGTTGAGGTCAAGGCCGCGCTGCTGGCGCGCACCATCTGCAACGAGAAGATGGTGCTGTTCCGCCGCAAGGACGGCAGCGTCGCCGCACTCGAAGACGCCTGCTGGCACCGCCTGCTGCCCTTGTCGAAGGGCCGGCTGCACGACGACCAGATCACCTGCGGCTACCACGGCCTGGTGTTCAACGGCGACGGCCGCTGCACCCACATGCCCTCGCAAGAGACGATCAACCCGTCTGCCTGCGTGCGTTCGTTCCCGGTCACGCTCAAGCACCGCTTCGTCTGGGTCTGGCCCGGCGACCCGGCGCTGGCCGATGTGTCCAAGGTGCCCGACCTGCACTGGAACGACGACCCCGAGTGGGCCGGCGACGGCCGCCTGATCACGGTGAAGTGCGACTACCGCCTGGTGCTCGACAACCTGATGGACCTGACGCACGAGACCTTCGTGCACGGCTCCAGCATCGGCCAGAGCGCGCTCGCCGAAGCGCCCTTCGTTGCCACGCACGGCGACCGCACCGCCACCGTCACGCGGCTGATGGAAAACATCGACGCCCCACCGTTCTGGGCCGGCCAGATCCAGCGCGCCAAGGGTTACGAAGGCAAGGTCGACCGCTGGCAGATCATCAAGTTCGAAGCGCCCTGCACGATTGCCATCGACGTGGGCGTGGCACCCACCGGCACCGGCGCCATTCCAAAGAACGCGAAGGACGGCCAGGCACCCGACCGCTCGCAAGGCGTCAACGGCTACGTGCTCAACACCATCACGCCCGAGACCGACAGCACCTGCCTGTACTTCTGGGCCTTCTCGCGCAACTACCTGCTGCACGACCAGCGCCTCACGCACGAGCTGCGCGAAGGCGTGGCGAGCATCTTCCATGAAGACGAGATCATTCTCGAGATCCAGCAGAAGGCCATTGAAGACCACCCCGGCTACACCTTCTACAACCTCAACATCGACGCCGGTTCGATGTGGGCACGCAAGCTGATCGACAAGATGGTGGCCGCCGAAGACACGCCGCCGGCCGCCACGGACGGACAACAGCGCCGCGTCATCCCGCTGCGCACTGCCGCCTGACCTCCCCGCACATGGCCTTCGTCCACAGCCTGGAGGCGAGCGACGACAACGGCGCCTTGTCGCAGACCGTGCGCGCGCAGTTGCGCCTGCGCGAGCTGATCGTCGGCGGCGAGTTGAAGCCCGGCGCGCGCATTGCCGAGATGAGCCTGGTTGAAAAGCTCGGCGCGTCGCGCACGCCGATCCGCATGGCGCTGGTGCGGCTGCAGGAAGAGGGCCTGCTCGAAGCGCTGCCCAACGGCGGCTTCGTGGTGCGCGACTTCTCCGAGAGCGACATCGTTGATGCGATCGAGGTGCGCGGCACGCTCGAAGGCCTGGCCGCGCGACTGGCGGCCGAGCGTGGCGTCAGCCCGGTGCTGCTGGCCGATGTGCGCGACTGCCTGGAACGCATCGACGCGTTGCTTGCGCAGCCGGAATTGAGTGAGGCGTCATTCAACGGCTATGTCGAGCAAAACGGCCGCTTCCACGCGCTGCTGGTCGAGATGGCCGGCAGCAGCGTGGTGGCGCGCCAGATCGAGCGCGCGGTGAGCCTGCCGTTTGCGTCGCCGAACAGCTTCGTGATGATGCAGTCCACCGGCCCGCAGGCGCGCGACGTGCTCGTGGTGGCGCAGCGCCAGCACCGCAGCGTGGTCGAGGCGATCCAGAAGCGCGAAGGCGCACGCGCCGAAGCGCTGATGCGCGAACACGCGCGCATCGCACACGACAACCTGCGCGAGGCGCTGCGCAGCCACCAGGCGCTGCAGCGCGTGCCGGGCGCGAGCCTGATCCGCCGCCGGCTGGATCCGATCCGTTCCTGAAAGCCGCGAGACCATGAAGAACAACCAGCAATGGCACCCCGCCACCGTGCGCGCGCACCGCGACCTGAGCCCGACGGTGCGCGAGTTCGAACTGCGCCCTGAAGGCGGCGTGAAACCGTGGACGGTGGGCAGCCACCTGAACGTCGAGGTGTCGATCGACGGGCGGTGGGAGACACGTTCGTACTCGCTGGTCGGCCTGCCGAGCGCGGAAGGTGCGGCCGAGATCTACCGCATCGCCGTCAAGCGCGCCGAGCCGGGGCGCGGTGGCTCGCGCTTCATGTGGGGCCTGGAGGTCGGCGCCGAACTCCATGTCGGCGAACCGAACAACCACTTCCAGTTGGCGGTGGGTGCGCCGCAGCACCTGCTGGTGGCCGGCGGCATCGGCATCACGCCGATCGTGGGCATGGCGCTGATGCTGAAGCTTCGCGGCGCAAACCTGCAGATGCGCTACGCCGCGCGCAACGCCGGTGAACTGGTCTATCGCAATGTGCTTCAGGCGGCCCTGGGCGAGCGCCTGCGAACCTTCACCGACGACAGCGGCGAGCGCATCGACCTGGCGGCCGAGATCGCGGCGTTGGCACCGCGCGCGCAAATGTGGATTTGCGGCCCGATGCCGCTGCTCGAAGCCGCGCGCGCCGCCTGGGCCGCCGCCGGCCGGGCCGCGGCCGACCTGCGCTTCGAGACCTTCGGCAACACCGGCCGCTTCGAGGCCCAACCATTCTGGGTCGAGGTGCCGCGCCACCAGTTGCGCCTGCAGGTGCCGGCCGACCGCAGCCTGCTCGACGTGCTGAACGAAGCCGGCGTCGAGACGCTGTACGAGTGCCAGCGCGGCGAGTGCGGCCTGTGCGCGCTCGACATCCTGCGAGTCGAAGGCACGGTGGACCACCGCGACGTGTTCTTCAGCCCGCACGAGAAGAGCGCCAACGCGCAGATGTGCGCCTGCGTGTCGCGCATCAGCGGCGGCGGCGTGGTGCTCGATTCGGCGTATCGGCAGGAGCCGGGTTGAGTTTCCCCCTCTCCCAAAGGGAGAGGGAAAAAGATCACTTGCGCACTCCCAGCGCCTCCCGCTCGACGTTCAGGTAGGTCTGGTACGCATTGCGCCGGTTCGCGGCGGCGAACGCCGGCAACGCGGCATACGCCGACCAGTCGATGCGCTTGTAGGCCTCCTCGAAGTCGAGCCCTTCTTCGAACGCGGCCGAGATCTCGGTGCGCAGGTAGACAAGGTAGTCGCGCGTCTGCTTCAAATCGGCCGCGCCATTCATCGAAGCCGGCCCGTGGCCGCCAACGACGATGCGAGGCTTGAGCGCGAGCACGCGGTCGATGGCGCGGATCCAGGCCGACACATCCGCGTCGGCGACGAACGGGATCCGGCCGGTGAACATCAGGTCGCCGACGAACAGCACGCCGTCCTCTTCGACAAACAGCATTAGGTCTTCGGCCGTGTGCGCCGGGCCGGCACGCAGCACGTGGAAGGTCAGCCCGCCGAGCTTGAAGACGGTGTCGGCGGCAACAAAGTAGTCGGGCGCGACCAGGCGCGTGCGCTGATTGACCCAGGGCTTGAGCGACTGCTTGCGCTCGGCCAGCCGCGCAGCCGGTGCATCGCTGGCCAGGTAGTCGCGCACGAGCGCGTCGGCCCACACCTGCGGTGCGCGCGGGCCCGGACTCGCGCTGATGAAGGCCTGCAGGCCGTAGAAGTGGTCGGCGTGGTAGTGGCTCACCACGATGCGCCGCACCGGCTGCGCCGTGGTGCGTGCGATCAGTTCCGCAAAGCGCTGGCCCAGCGCCGGTGAGCCCAGCACATCGAACACCACCACGCCGTCGCGCGTGACGACGAAGGCGGCGTTCGAGTTGAAGCCCTGGTTCGCGTTGGACACCATGCCGGCCTGGCCCATCACGTAGTACGAGTGCTCGGAGACCTTGAGCACCTCCATCAGCACAGTGACCGGCTCGAACTCGGCCGGCTGCGCTTGGGCACGCACCACGGGACCGGCCAGCGCAAGCACCAGGCCCAGACCGAGCGTCAGGCCCGACATGCGATGCGCCAGCGCGCGGACCATCACGCCAGGCCCGGGTTGCCCGCCATGTCGATCAGCTTCGGCGCGTTCAAGGTGCGCGGCTTCACGACCTTCTGGTCGCGCAGGTAGGCCTCGACCACGTTCCAGATCGGTTCGCCTCTCGTTCGATCACCATCCCCTTCGGCCACCGGCGCCCAGCCGCCCACCTTGTACATCTTGCCGGCTTCGAGCGGCTTGCCGTTCAAACGCATGTCGGAGATGCGCGAACCGGCCTTCTGGTTCGGCGCGCAGGTGTAGGCCAGGCCGCCCACGCGCACCATGTCGCCGCCCTGCTGGTAATACGGGTCGGGGTTGAAGAGGTTGTCGGCCACGTCTTCGAGAATGGTCTTGATCGTCTCGCCGCTCATCGGTGTGAGGGTGGTCTGCGGGTAGGTGATGGCAAGCTGGTCCATCATCAGCTCGCGCGTGATCTGCTGCCCCGGCAGCAGGCTGGTGCCCCAGCGAAAGCCGGGCGAGAACGCGATCTCGGCGCCCTTGACCGACTGGATCGCGTCGAGGATCAGCTGGTCCCAGCTGCCGTTGAAGTTGCCGCGCCGGTACAGCAAGGTGTCGCTGACAGCCAGCACCTCGTCGAGCTTGGCCTGGTACGGCGCCCGCACGGCCGTGATGTGCGCCTGCATCGCCGCATCGGCCGGCAGCAGGTTGGCGAACACCGGCATCAGCTTGTACCGATAGCCCTGCACGCGGCCGTCTTTCACGTCGAAGTCGAGCACGCCGAGGAACTTGGCCGAAGAGCCGGCGTTCGTCACCAGCGTCTGGCCGCTGCGGTTGGACACGACCACCGGCGCGGGCACGCCATCGTGCGTGTGACCGCCCAGGATCGCGTCGATGCCGGTCACGCGCGTGGCCAGCTTCAGGTCCACGTCCATGCCGTTGTGCGACAGCAGCACCACCACCTGCGCGCCCTTGCCGCGCACCTCGTCCACCATCTTCTGAAGGTTCTCATCCTGAATGCCGAAGGTCCAGTCGGGCACCAGGTGGCGCGGGTTGGCGATCGGCGTGTACGGAAACGCCTGGCCGATCACCGCCACCGGCACGCCGTTCAGGGTGCGCAGCGCGTAGGGCTCGAACACCGGGTCGCCGAAGTCGGTGGTCTTGATGTTCTGCGCCAGGAAGTTGATCTGGCCTTTGAAGTCTTTCTCGACGATCTCTTGCACACGCTTGGCGCCGAGCGTGAACTCCCAGTGGCCGGACATGAGGTTCACGCCGAGCAGCTTGCAGGCGTCGACCATGTCCTGCCCATTCGTCCACAGCGCGGTGGCCGAGCCTTGCCAGGTGTCGCCGCCGTCAAGCAGCAGCGCGTTCGGGCGCGACGCGCGAACGCGTTTGACCAAGGTGGCCAGGTGCGCAAACCCACCGACCTTGCCGTAGGTGCGCGCCGCCTTCTCGAAGTCGAGGTAGGTGAAGGCGTGTGCCGCAGCGCTGCCCGGGGTCATTCCAAAGGCCTTCAGCAGCTTGTCGCCCACCAGGTGCGGCGCCTTGCCCAGCGAGCCAGCCACGCCGAGGTTGACGCTCGGCTCGCGAAAGTGGATGGGCATCAACTGCGCATGGCAGTCGGTGAAGTGCATGAAGCTCACGTTGCCGAAGGCGGGCAGCTCGTAGAGCCGCTCGGCCGCCGCATCGCCCGCGGCGAGCACGTCGCGATGGGCGATGGCCATGCCGCCGGCCGATGCAACCGCGAGCATCTGCATGAATTCGCGCCGACCCATTGCCATGATCTGTTCCTTCGTTCGACGGCTCGGCCGAATTCCGTCGGCCAAGCCACGCCCTGGCGCCGGCCTGGCCGGCGCCCGCAACGGGCTCGTGTGGGGGCGGCGTGTCAGCGCCGCCGCGGGGTCACTGGTTGACCGGTGACTTCGGGTCGAGCAGCAGCGCCATCACGTGCTGCACCTGCGCTTCGGTCAGGATGCCCATGTGGCCGGCGCGCGGCATGTTGGAACAGGCGTTGTAGGCCTTGGCGTTCCAGATCTTGCCCCAGGTGTACTTGACGATCGGCTCGGCAGCCGCCGATGCCGGGTCTGCCACGCCGCGCAGCTTGCCGTAATTCCACAGGCTCGGGCCGATCGTGCCGTGCGAGATTTCCTTCATGTCGATCTGGTGGCAGTTGTAGCAATTACCGCCGTTGGCCTGGTCGGCTGCGTCGGTCCAGGTCAAACCACGGCCGCTCTGCGCGATCGCCTCGCCGGCCTTCCAGTCACCCAGGTACTTGCCGCCCGTGGGCCACTTCACACTGTCGAGGTTCTTCTTCTCGAGCGCCGCGCGGGTTGCCGCGGTTTCCTTGGCGAAAGCGAGCACCGGGTCGGAGCAGAACTTCTGCGTCTCGTCCTGGTCGAGCCGCGCCATCGTGACCGGGCCGTTGGCCTGGAAACTGGTCTTGACCATGGCGTCGAAGCGCGCCTGCAACTGCGCGTCGTTGGCGCCGGGGGTGGCGCAACCGGCCACCAGGGCCAGCAGGAACATCGGGATGATCTTCACAGGTGTTGTCTCCGGTGCGCTCAGCGCTTGATGCCAGGGGTAGCCATGGGCACGCCGGTGGACAGCGAGGCCATGTAGTACGACAGCGCAACCGTCAGCTCTGAACCGTAGATCGGCTCGGGGAAGCGCTGCTGGCGGAAGCAGTCGTTCAGGCGAAACTGCATCGACCACATTTGCCCGTTGCTCACGCGGTAGGCCGGCCAGGTGGTCCAGCCCTTGGAGGCCCCGGCCGGCGTGGTGATGTTGGGCAGGTCCTGCAGGCGGATGCGTCGCCCCTCTTCACCGTGGCACGAAGCGCACGAAAAATCGTACGGGCCCGACTGCATGAAGAAGGCCTTGCGGCCCAGCGCCAGCATCTCCTTCTCTTTCGCGTGGGTCGGCACCACGTTGACCTTGATGCCCTTGGACTCGGCAGACAGCCAGGTCACCAGCGCCACCACATCGGCCTTCTTGCCGCGGCCGAACGGGGTCTTCGCGATGTCGGCGGCGCTGAAGCCCTGCAGCGTTTCCATGCAGGTCAGCAGGCGCGACTCGGCGTCCTGCACGCGGTCGGTGTCGGCGAAGTAGCGCGGGGTCTGCGCATACGCGCCCTTCACCACGCCGGGGCCCAGGCCCATGTCGCACTTCTCGAGCGAGGCCTTCTTCGGACCGTCTGCCTTCTTCCACAGCAGCTCGCCCTTGGCCTCGAACAGTTCGGCGGGGTTGCCGTCGGCGATCATCTCGCGGTACTTGGCGATTTCGTCGGTGGCCGACTGGGCTGCGGCGTTGGCAGCCATGAGCGTGGCACCCAAGGCGGCACCCATCGCAACGAGTACGTGCTTCATCGAGGTCTCCGGTGGTTCTTGTGGTCGCGCGGCGTCAGGCAATCGCCACTTCGTCGGTGCGCTTGTCGCCGGTGTTGTCGGTCCAGGTCACGGTGACCTTGTCGCCCGCCTTCGCGCCGCCGAAGCGGAACTGCAGGAACGGGTTCTGCGACACCGCCTGGCTCCAGCGCGC
>JANMYQ010000255.1:0-4996 GCA_031382215.1 Methylibium sp. | reverse complement strand
ACAGCGGCAATTCGCTCAGGCTCCCGCGCAGCGGCCGGCGGAGTGCATATCGGCTGCGACGGGCCTTGCCTTTCGCAATGATCGCGCCGCCCTGCTCTTGCAGCATTCGGTGCAGCGTCGGCACGCTCACGCCCAGCTGCGTGGCCAGCTCGGAAGCGCTGGCTGCGGCGCGGCGCGCCAGCACGGCGCCGAGCTGGTCACGGGAGGTCTGATTGCGCGGGCGCATGCACAATTATCAGAGGCTTATTGAGAAGATTAAAGTACTTCGTTTGGCACAGCAGATCGGCGTCTTACGGCAATGTTTTGAAATGATCTAGATGGATGCAAAGCGGCATGAACCCGCTGACAACGTGGTGCGGCGTTCTGCCGAAGATGTCCAGTGAAGCCGCGAAATGCACGAACAGATTGCAGTGGGAGATGGGTTCATCGAACGTGAAACGTCGGTTAACCTTTCAGGTGAGCTGCCGTGTTGGTGTGGGGAATTGGACAAATGGTTCACCGGGGGTGCGAGCCAAGCTGGGGCGGGTGCGCCGTCGCGGGCGTGCAAGGCGGGCCAGTACCGGTTGGAGCATGACGGTGCGAGCCGCTCTCTTGTTGAACATCAGCGCCATGAATCCTGATTCTTCGGCAACGCACCTGTCGGGTCGTAGACCTGCAGCATGTCAACCGGGGACAGCATGTCGTTGAAGATCACGAGGTTGGTGCCGCGCGGCGCAAGCCCCGAGGCAAACATGATGCCCTTTGCACCCGCGGCAAGCGCCTCGTCAGCGAGCACCCAACTCGGCGGCTCCACCCGTTGGTTGAACCACAACTCGCGCCACTCGCAGTGGAACTCCTCCCACAGGTCAGACCATCTGACGGCGTCATAGCCAGCGCGGAAATCGACCACCGGCGCGAGGCGTACGGTGTAGCTCACCAGAGTGCCAGGTGGCATCAGCGGCGAAACCTGCTGGTACTCGCGGACAGCGGTTTCTGGTTCCAGGGCCAAGTAGAGGGCGGGCGTGCCTGGTCGGTTCGCCCGCCCGCCGTGCGCCGCGGCGCCTGCACCGCTGGTCGGCGCTGTGGCCCAGCGAGGCGCGTGCATGCGGTACGCCGAGACCGGGCCAAGCTCGACGAGGATCATCCGGCCGCGCCAGCCTCGATGGACGTCACGTACCGCAGCAGATCATCGGTCCGACCTTCCGAAACCAGCCGCTCGGCGGTCTTGTAGCCAAACACCGAAAGCGGCTCGTTGCGGTACCAGAACAACGCCTTGTTCAGATCGCCGTTCAGATCCGTCGCGGCGGTGATGACGCGCAGCGCCTCGCGCAGGAAATCCTGAACCCCGCGCGAGCCCGGTGCGCGGCTGATAGTGTTGCGATGCACATGCGCCTGTTCTGCCAAGGTCTGGAGGTCAATGTGCATGGCCTGGCTGAAGCGCTTGGGCGATAGCACGGGTGCCGGCGTGCCAGGGTCTTTGAGGAAGTCCAGGAAGTGCTGATACGTGCTGCCCAGCGTCGGGGAATTGAGAACTGCTACGTCAGGCATGTATGCGCCTCTCTGTTCGATTGCACTATATCTGCACTATTTGAGCACACAATGCGCATCATTGGAAGAGCCAGCTGTCAAAGCTTGCCAACGCACAGCGTGCAAACTGGAACCACAAGATGAATGGCAGCCCGGCTGAGCCATGGAGGTTCACGACCCCGGCACCCAGGAGCATTCACGTTGCAGGTCGGCGCTGGGGCGCCGGCAGCCACCGCTTGCCTGCCAGGCGCGCCGCGGCGAGTTCGACCAGCGCGTCCTTCCTCATACCTTCGACGCGATCGTCAGCCAGGCCTGGCCCGGCCTCCTTGAGCGCCTGAACGATCTGCGCTTTCGAGACATGGTTCAGAAAACCCTCAACCGTGGGCTGCCACCAGTCCGCCATGTCGAGCACGACCGCGACGGCCAGCGCGTTGGCCTCGTAGGCCGTGCCGGCCGAAGGCAAGGCATTGACGGTCGAGGCGGCGCACAGCGCGAGCAACTCCAGCAGTTCGACTTGCGGCAACTCAAGCAGCCAGCCGAACCATGCCGCGCGATCCTTGGGCAAGCGCTCAAGCCAGGCGTCGTGCGTGGTGGCCAGGGCCAGCCACACAGGCCCGGCCTTCAGGTCGTCGGCCACCGCGGCCAGGGCGTCAGCGGAAGGCTGCGCGCTGATCTGTAATGCGGAGCGCGGGCGGTAGGACACCCGATCACCGAACACACGCTGCGCCAGCGCTTCGGTCAGCGCGGCCAGCGCCACCGTGGTGTTTCGCGACAGCATCACCTGCAGCGCCAGGCTGCGATGAGCCGCCAGGCGCCGCGTCATCGCGTCGCTGTAAACAGGGTGTTGCAGCGGCGCCGAATGGGTCACGGGTGTCGGCGCCGATCCAATATTGACCCACCCTGCCGATCCAATATTGACCCGGGGATGGACGCTGACCGCGTGACGGTCAACTGTGGATAAGTGTAGGTCTAGGCCTGGTTAGTCGTTGGTTAGTCGTCCTCCTCGATGCAGTGTTGTTCGCGCGGGGGAAGACGCGAAGGCCGTAGGCCGTAGCGGATTGCCCCGCGCGGCGCTTGCTCAGATGTCGGCCTGCGGTGGCGGTTGCTTGTCAGCCCTTCGCGCCTGTTCGTGCGCCTTGATGCGCTTCTTGGCCACCGCCGTGCTGTGCAGGAACCGGTAGCTCTCGTTGCCCGTCTCCACGATGTGGCAGTGATGCGTGAGCCGATCCAGCAACGCCGTGGTCATCTTCGCGTCACCGAACACCTTGGACCACTCGGCGAAGTCCAGGTTGGTCGTGATCATCACGCTGGTGTGCTCGTACAGCCGGCTCAGCAGATGGAACAGCAAGGCTCCGCCGGCCTGGCTGAAGGGCAGGTAGCCCAGCTCATCCAGGATGACCAGGTCCATGCGCACCAGGCTGAGTGCAATGCGTCCGGCCTTGCCCTGCGTCTTCTCCTGCTCCAGCGCATTGACCAGGTCCACCGTCGAATAGAACCGCACCCGCTTGCCATGCCGGGTGATGCCCGACACGCCGACGGCGGTGGCCAGGTGCGTCTTGCCCGTGCCCGGTCCGCCGACGAGCACGACGTTGTGCGCCGCTTCAGTGAACGCCAGCTCAGCCAACGTGTGGATGAGCTTGCGATCCACCGGCGAGCCCTCGAAGACGAAGCCCGCCAGGTCGCGGTGCACGGGGAACTTCGCGGCGTGCATCTGATGACTCACCGAGCGCATCGCGCGGTCGGCGGTCTCGGCCTGAAGCAGATGCTCAAGCAGCCAGCGCGAGCTGTCCAAGGCCGCCCCACCGCCGCCACCCCCGCCTTGCTCGACCAGATCGGCCCAGGCGCCGGCCATGCCGTGCATGCGCAGCTGCTTAAGTTCAACGGCAAGCTCACGCATGGTCGGCCTCCTCGGTGGCGCCAGCAGCGCTGCTGGCACGTAGGCTGTCATAGCGCTCGGTGTTGGCCAGCGGTGGCGTGCTGACCTGCAGCGCCGTGGCCGCACTCTCAGGCGCCGACTCGGCGTTCAACCGGGCCAGCACGTTCTGGACATGTTCGACGCTGACGCGGCCCTGTCGCGTGCTCTCAAGCGCCAGCTCCACCGCCACCAGCACGGCGTCAAGACCTGCCGTGGGCACGATGGCCAGCACCTGCGCCATCACACGGTCGCCACCCGGGTCACGCAGCAAGGCACGGCGCAATTGCTGCAGCGGCTCTGGCATGTCCAGGAAGGGGGCACCATTGCGCAAGGCTCCAGGCTTGCGCTGGATCAGCGGGATGTAGTGCTGCCAGTCGTATTTGGTCTGGCCACGGTCGCTCAAGCGCTCGTGGCTGGCCACCACCACGTCGTCGGCCACGATGACGACCTTGCCCGGGTACAGCCGGGTGCTGAGCGCCTGCCCGGCCAACTCGCACGGCACCGAGTAACGGTTACGTGCCACCACGACCAGGCAGGTGCTGCTCACCCGCGCCGGGTTCTCCACGTAGCCGTCGAAGGGCTCGAACATGGGCATCAGGTGCGCCCGCTCGTGTTCGAGCATCTCGGCCACACTGAACTGGTCGTGATCGGGGTGGCGCACCTCCTGCCACAAGGCCCGGCAGCGGTCGCCCAGCCAGGCGTTGAGTTCGACGAAGGAGCCGAACTTCACCTTGTTCGCCTCGATCCAGATGCGCCGGCGGCTGTCCTGCACGTTCTTCTCGACGACTCCCTTCTCCCAGCCCGATGCGACGTTGCAGAAGTCGGCGTCGATCAGGTAGTGCGCGCACATCACGGCGAAGCGCTTGTTGACGGTGCGGCCCTTGCCCTTTTTGACCTTGTCGACCGCCGTCTTCATGTTGTCGTAGATGCCGCGCCGGGCGATGCCGCCCAGGGCAGCGAACGAGCGGGTGTGGGCGTCGAACAGCATCTCATGGCCCTGGCTGGGGTAGGCCACGAGCCAGAAGGCCCGGCTGGCGCACAGCTTGAGGTGCGAGACCTGCATGCGGTAGTAGATGCCGCCAACCACCAGACCCTCTTCGCTCCAGTCGAATTGGAACGCCTCGCCGAGCTCGAAGGCCAATGGCACGAAGGCCTTGCTGGACACGCATTGGCCTTCGCCTTGGCGCCACGCCCGCACGAAGTCGGTGACCCGGCTGTAGCTGCCAGCGTAGCCCTCCAACTTGATCTGCGCATGTAGCGCACGCGCCGTGCGCCGCTCATGGCGCGCGCGGTGCGCATCGACCTTGAGCGCCTGCTTGATCTCCTCAACGAACGGCGCGAGCTTGCCCGGCGCCTCGCTGCGCCGGTACCTCGGCTCCTCCAGCACCGGCGTCTTGAGCCACTTGCGCACCGTGTTGCGCGACAAACTCGTCAGCCGCACGATCTCCCGAACAGACTTCTTGTCGCGGAAATACATCCGCTTGATCTTGCCAATCATGGCCATGGTGATCACTCCTTCTCCCCTGCTCAAGAAAGAGGCAGGGTAGGTTGAACACCCGGGTCAAATTTGGGTCG
>JANMYQ010000338.1:0-53159 GCA_031382215.1 Methylibium sp. | reverse complement strand
GGCCGTGCACGCTCATGCGGCGCTGGATGCGTCGGCGCAGCGTGCTCGGCTTGTAGTCAGAGAGATCGTGCTTGCTGCGGTTGCGAAGCATGTGCAAGATCGAGGACATCGCTTGGGCGTTGCTTTCTTCACTGCCGGCGGGCAGCAGCGCGGCGGCCCGTCGATCGCCTGTGACGCGCAGGATGTGACTGGGCAATTCGGTCGGCAGGCCGACGATGTCGACGCAGCCTGCGGCGATGGCGCTCGTGGGCATCGAGTTGAACTGCGCCGATTCGGGCGATTGCGCCAGTGTCAGACCGCCCTGCGACTTGATGGCCTGAAGACCCAGCGTGCCGTCAGAGCCCATGCCCGACAGCACCACGCCGATGGCCCGCTCACCCTGATCGCGGGCGAGCGAGGAGAACAGCAGGTCGATAGGCAGGCGCAAGCCGCGCGGTTGAACCGGCAGGGCAAGGTGCAGCAGGCCGGCTGCCAACGTCAAGTCACGATTGGGAGGAATGACATAGACGACATTCGGCTCCAAGGGCATCGCCTCGGCGGCTTCCACCACCTGCATGGCGGTATTTCGCCCCAGCAGTTCCACCAGCATTGCCTTGTGCGTCGGGTCCAGGTGCTGAACCACCACGTAAGCCAAGCCGCTGTCTGCAGGGGTCTGCGCCAGGAATTGCTCGATGACGGCCAGCCCGCCGGCCGAGGCGCCGACGCCCACCGCTTGGACTGAGTTGTCCACGCCAGTGTCGATGCCGTTGGTCGGAGATGTACGCATGGCGGAGTATGGCAGCGGGACCCGGGGTCGCACGTCGTACGACGGCTTCGGTGAGGTGGTCCAACATCGCGTTCACCCGAGCCCGCTCCTGCCGGCTGGCTGTTGCAAACAACGTGGTTGGCGCGGCAGAACGGCGGCCCGCTTGGGCGGCCTCGTCCCTGTGCCGAAGAGGCGGGCGCATGGGGCGCATCGGTTGACGCTTGTCAAGCGGACTCGTGCCACGCAACCCAGAATCGGGACGAGCAGCTTGGGGAGTCTGTTCGTTGACCGCTGTCTGTGGGTTCGCAAGCTGGCGCGCAGTGGCTGAGGTCAGGCGCGGGCATGGCGTAGAGGCAACGCCGAGTCCGGCATCCACCCTGACGGCGTCACAAAGAGGCAAGCATGGAATTCAAGGACTACTACGCCACGCTCGGGGTCCAGCGCAGCGCTACGCAGGACGAGATCAAGCGCGCCTATCGCAAGCTGGCTCGCAAGTTCCACCCCGACGTCAGCAAAGAGCCCGATGCCGAATCGCGCTTCAAGGAAGTGGCCGAGGCCCACGAAGCGCTGATCGACCCCGAGCGCCGAGCAGCGTACGACGAGATCGGCCAGCGCCACGCACGGGGTGAGGCCTTCGAGCCACCTCCCGGCTGGGACAGCGGCTTCGAGTTCACCGGGAGGGGAGGCGATGCGCCAGGCCCAAAGAGCCACGCCAGTGGCACTGACTTCAGTGCATTCTTCGAGTCGATCTTCGGGCGTGACGCTCGGAATGCACGGGCCGCGGGCGGCTACCGGCAGGGTTCCGGCCGCGACCACCACGCCAAGGTGATGATCGATCTGGAAGACAGCTACCACGGCGCACGGCGCACGATTTCGCTGCGCGTACCAGTCATCGACGCCCAGGGGCATGGCGTGTTGCATGACCGCCAACTGGAAGTCAACATCCCCCAGGGGGTGCGCGAGGGGCAGCACCTGCGCCTGGCGGGCCAGGGCGCCCCTGGGCAGGGTGGCGAGCCTGCGGGCGATCTCTATCTGGAAATCACCTTGAAGCCGCACCCCCGGTTTCGCGTCGATGGCCGCGACGTGTACGTCGACCTGCCCGTGTCACCTTGGGAAGCGGCGCTGGGCGCCACCGTTGCCGTAGTCACACCGGCTGGCGAGGTGCACCTCACCGTTCCTGCCGGTTCGAGCCAGGGCCGCAAGCTGCGCCTCAAGGGTCGAGGCCTGCCCGGCAAACAGCCGGGTGACCTGTATGCGGTGCTGGCCATTGCCCTTCCGCCGTCGGACTCCGACGAGGCGAAGGCGGCTTACACCGCGTTGGGTAGTGCGTTTCCAGACTATGACCCGCGCGTCGCGCAGGAAGGATGAAGATCATGGCCGACACCGCGAGTCATGTTTTCGACGGCATCGTTGTCGAAGAAGAGATCGTCTTCAGCCTGAGTGGGCTGTGCCAGGCCGCTGGCGCGACCCCAGCCCAAGTCTTGGGCCTGGTCGACGAAGGCGTGCTGCAACCCACCGGCGGCGCGCCGCAACACTGGGCCTTCGCCGGGCCATCTCTGCGCACGACGCGTGCTGCCCTGCGCTTGAACTCTGATCTCTCACTCGGCACCGCTGGGGCAGCGCTTGTGCTCGATCTGCTCGAAGAGATCAGCGCCTTGCGCGCCCGCCTGCGCCGCGCTGGCCTGGAGTGAAGCAGACCCGTGGCGGGGGTCGACCCCTGCTGCCGGCTGTGTGGCCTATCGAACCGACGCAAGCCCTGCGCAGGTCCACGCTTCATGCATGAAGTCCCGACTGCAAGCCGACTCGGGACAGAGTCCAGCCGCGTCGGCTGGTGCCCCGACCCGGCGACCGGCTTCGCCCGGCCAGACTCGGAGCGAACCGGGTTTGCCGCCTGCGCTGGGCGATGAACGAATCGCTTTCGCCGGCCTGAACTGCTACATCGCCGGCAGGGGTCCACCGCTCGTTCTCGTGCACAGCGTCAACGCGGCGGCCTCGGCCGCCGAGGTGCGGCCGCTCTTCGAGCACTGCCGTGCGGCCCGCACCGTCTTTGCCATTGACCTCCCGGGGTTCGGGCTCAGCGAACGGTCTGATCGGCAATACGACCCGCGGCTGATGACCGACGCGCTGCACGCATTGGCCGGGCAGATAAGAGCTCGTTGCGGCCCTGCCCCGATCGACGCGCTCGCTGCGTCGCTCGGCTGCGAGTTCCTGGCGCGCGCGGCCGTGGAGCAGCCGACGCATTGGGGGCGGCTTGCGTTCGTCAGCCCGACCGGCCTGAGCGGCATGACACCCCGTCGTGGCCCGACCGGCAGCACGCGTGCCATTCGTTGGCTCCACGCGATGCTCAGCGGCAAACCATGGTCTCAAGCGATCTATCGCTTGCTGACACGGCCCTCGGTGATCCGCTACTTTCTGCAGAGAACGTGGGGCAGCAGATCCATCGACGAGACCCTGTGGGCCTACGACGTGCTATCCGCCCGCCACCCAGGCGCGCACTTTGCGCCGCTTCACTTTCTGTCTGGCAATTTGTTCAGCAAGGACGTTCACCGCCTCTACGAAGCGGTGTCGCAACCCGTGTGGATGAGCCACGGCCTGCTCGGCGACTTCAAGGACTTTCGCGGCAAGCAGCTCGTCCGTGACCGCGGCAATTGGAAGACGACGGTGTACCCGACCGGCGCATTGCCGTACTTCGAAGTGCCCACGGCGTTTCACCGGGCGTTCGACAGCTTTCTGGAAAGCGAGCTTTGCAATCCGGCGGCCGATGCACCGGCAATGGCGCGGCGTGCCGCAGCGTCGGCCTGATCCGAACGCAGTCGAGGTCGGCCTGCGGTGCGCTTTCGCACAGACGGGGCAGAGCCCCTCCGCAACGATGGGCACTCGACGTACCGAACCTCCCGTTCGGAACACCCACTGCACATTTTTAGAAGGAACACATCATGAACTTCATCATCTGGCTGATCGTTGGCGGTCTCATCGGTTGGCTGGCCAGCATGCTCATGAAGACCAACGACCAGCAAGGCATGCTGCTCAACGTTGTGGTTGGCATCATCGGCGCCATGCTCGGCGGCTGGTTCATCTCGCCACTGGTCGGCGTCGGCACGATCAACCAAGCCAACTTCAGCCTGCCGGCCCTGCTCGTCTCGCTCGCCGGCGCCGCCCTCCTGCTGGCCGTCGTCAACCTGGTCAGACGCGGCAGCGTGCGCTGACGAGGTTTCGGCATGACGCTGAAACCCGGAAAGAGACGACCGGTCGGGCGCAGCGCAGGCATTGCACCTCTCGGTGCCACAGGGCCGGAGCCGGCCAATGGTCTGCCGCTGCCCCATGAACGCGATGAATCGACCGGGACCGCGGCCGTGGCGCCCGACCCCGTGATCGTGCAAGCCAAAAGGGACCTCGACGCCGGCATGGCAGATACCGACATGCGGGCGACACCAGGGCTGGACGCCGAGCTCCGCCGCCGCCTTGTGCCTGGCCCGGGTGGCAAGCCGCCGTCGAACCGCAGCAAGCCCTGACCCCCTCACATCGAAAGTCACTCATGAAAAAAGAACCCACAAAGCCCACGCCCGCCAAAACATCAGGCGAGCCCAAGCCCCTGCCGGCACGCCGCGCGGCCCGTGGCGCCGCCGGCAAGTCGTCTGCGACGGCCGACCCGGTGATGGCCCAGGTCACCGGCACGCAGGCGCTGGTCGCTTCCATGCCCTACAACACAAACAAGGCGTTCGACTTCGGGCGCGACAACGCACTGATGCCGCCGGTCGGCGCGACCGCACAGGCTGCGTCTGACGCGGTCTCGGCCAGTACGCTGAGCGAAGCCAACGTCAGCGCCAAGACCGGCGACCCCGTGCCTCCGGGCGGCCACGCCATCGACGGCCGCGTGGCACAGGCCCGCGTCGACGGGTCGAACCAGGTGCTGACGACCAACCAGGGCGTGCCGATTGCCGACAACCAGAACTCGTTGAAAGCCGGGCTGCGTGGGCCGACCTTGCTGGAAGACTTCATCCTGCGCGAGAAGATCACGCACTTCGACCACGAGCGCATTCCGGAGCGCATCGTTCACGCGCGCGGCTCGGCAGCGCACGGCTACTTCGAAGCCTATGAAGCCCTCACCGAGCTGACCTGCGCCGCGCCGTTCGCCGAAGCTGGCAAGGTGACGCCGGTGTTCGTGCGCTTTTCCACCGTGGCCGGCGAACGCGGCTCGGCCGACACGGCGCGCGACGTGCGCGGCTTTGCCGTCAAGTTCTACACCGACCAAGGCACCTGGGACCTGGTGGGCAACAACATGCCGGTCTTCTTCATCCAGGATGCGATGAAGTTCCCCGACCTCGTTCACGCCGTGAAGCCCGAGCCGCACAACGCGATGCCGCAGGCGGCGTCGGCGCACGACACGTTCTGGGACTTTGCTTCGCTGTCGCCCGAGACCACGCACATGCTGATGTGGGTGATGTCGGACCGCGCCATTCCGCGCAGCTTTCGCATGATGCAGGGTTTCGGCGTGCACACCTTCCGGCTCGTCACGGCCCAAGGCGCTGCGGGCTTCGTCAAGTTTCACTGGAAGCCCAAGCTGGGCACGCATTCGCTGGTGTGGGACGAGGCGGTGAAGATCTCCGGTGCCGACCCCGACTTTCACCGCCGCGATCTGTGGGAGGCGATCGAATCGGGCGAGTACCCGGAATGGGAACTCGGCCTGCAACTGTTCAGCGAAGAACAGGCCGAGGCCTTCAGCTTCGATGTGCTCGATGCCACCAAGCTCATTCCCGAAGAGCTGGTGCCGGTGCGGCCGGTGGGGCGCATGGTGCTGAACCGCAACCCCGACAACTTCTTCGCCGAAACCGAGCAGGTGGCGTTCTGCACCGCACATGTGGTGCCGGGCATCGACTTCAGCAACGACCCGCTGCTGGCCGGGCGCCACCACTCTTACGTGGACACGCAGATCACGCGCCTGGGCGGCGCCAACTTCCATGAATTGCCGATCAATGCGTCGCTCGCGCCGGTGTCGAACAACCAGCGTGATGGCATCCACCGGCAAGCGGTACACCGCGGGCGCGTGGCTTACGAGCCGAACTCGCTGGGCGGCGGATGCCCGTTCCAGGCCGGCGCCAAGGGGTTCGTGTCGTTTCCACAGCCCCTCGATGGCGAGAAGCTGCGCGGCAAGCCGGAGAAGTTTGCCGACCACTACACGCAGGCCACCCTGTTCTACGACAGCCAGACCGACGTGGAGCAGGCGCACATCGCCGGCGGCTTCCGCTTCGAGCTGAGCAAGCTGACGGTGCCGGCGATCCGCGAGCGCATGGTGGCGTCGTTGGTGAACGTGTCGCCGCAACTGGCTGCCGCCGTGGCGCGCGGCCTGGGCATGCCGGTGCCGGCGGCGCTGCCGCGCGTGCTGGAGGCACCGAACGCGCCCGAGGTGAATGTGTCGGCCGCGCTGTCGTTGACGGCCTTGCCCGGCGACGGGGGCATCCGCACACGCAAGGTGGCGCTGCTGGCGGCTCACGGGGTGGACGGCGCGTCACTGCTGGCGGTGCAGGCGGCCTTGCATGCGGCGGGTGCGGTCAGCGTGGTCGTGGCGCCGCGGCTGGGTGCCATCGAGACAGCCGATGGAGAGGCCGTCGAGGCCGCGGCGAGCTTCGAGAACTCACCCCCCGTGGTGTTCGATGCCGTGCTCCTGCCCGACGGCGAGGCAGGCGTGAAGACACTGCTGCGCCACGGGCAGGCGGTCGACTTTGTCGCCCAGCAGTATCGCCACGGCAAGACCTTGCTCGCGCTGGGCGCGTCCAAAGCCTTGCTCGACCGCGCGGGCATCGAGGCGTTCCTGGCCTCGGGGGACGCCGACCCCGGTGTGTTGATGGCCGAAGCCGATGAAGCCGACGCGGTTCATGCAGCGTTCATCGCCGCCATCGGCAAGCACCGCCATCCGGCGCGCGAGACGGATCCCCCGCAAGTTTGAGTCGAACCCTCGAATGACTGGCCGGTCCGGGCGCGTGGAGGCGCCCGGCCACTTCACCGTCGCGCCGTGTCGACCCCATCCGGCTCATAACGCAGCCAACGCCCCGCAGGCTGTGATAGTCGATCGCCCACGATTCGGAGCACCGCGCGGTTCCATCCCAGCCCGACATGGCTGCCACGGACTTCGAGGTCCTGCACACGGTGCGATTCGGCCTCGTGCCGGCAGGTCTGCCAGGCCACCACACCATCCGATCGGCTGTAGATCGACGTCGTCGGTACCGGCGGCGGGCTGCGCAGCCGCACGCCCATGGCGGGGTCGAAAGGCGGTGGGCTACCACTGAGCAGGCGAAAGATCCAGCCGACATTGGTGTGGTCGGCACTGGCGTTGAACGGCGTGCCGATGGTGATCACCTGCCGCACGCGCCGACCCATCGTCTTCGACAGCTCGCGCGCGTAGATGCCGCCCAGGCTCCAGCCAATGAAGGTGGCGCTTTGCTCGAAGCCGCTGATCAGCTCCCTGACATGCCGCTTCAGGTCGGCCAGCCATTCGTCGATGTCACCCTGCGGGCCGGCGTTGAATCCGCGCCCCCAATCGAGTGCTTCATAGCCCAGAGACTGGCAGTAGCGGCGCAGCGGTGCCACCGCCGTGCCGTCCGTGGCCATGCCGGGAAAGATGACCACCGGGTGGCCGTCCCCCACCGGCGGCGTGCCATCGGCAGGAAGAATCTGGTGCGATGCGAACTCGTACGCCGCGCGCAAGGGCTCGATGCCGAAGAGGGCCAGTGAAGGCCGCTCGATGGGGAGATTGGATTGCATGGATGCCGATGGGTGATCCCGAGGCGGGACGCCTACCAGTCGACCCCGTAGTAGCCATTCACCCGCTTGTTGTAGTCCGTCGTGTACGCCGGCATGTCGCCATCTGCGTAGCGAGGGGCGTTGTCCAGTTTGGCCTTGTCCACCGGCACGACGTAACCCTCCTTGGCGGAGTCGTACTTGAGCATGTTCCACGGCAGCGGGTAGCGGTCGGTGCCCATGCCCAGAAATCCGCCAAACTCGAGAACGGCATAGCGCACCTGCCCGGAGTGCTTGTCGATGACCAGGTCATCGACAGAGCCCAGCTTGTCGCCGGCCAGGTTGTAAACGGAGGTGCCTTCGACCTTGTCGGATGAGATGCAGTCGCTTGGCGTGGTGGATGAGTTCATGAAGATCTCCAGTGGGGTGACAGTTGAGTGACGTGGCGCTGTGTCGAGAAAGCGCACGCTCGTTTATGCCTTGCCGCCGGCCCGAGCTTGATCAGCAAGGAACCCGGGAAGTTGTAGGAGAGAGTCGCCACCCGTGGGCGCTCGCGAGCCGGGGCCCGCGCCGCTTCATGCAGCGCAGAACTCGCAGTGGCTGCCGAGCTGCTTGGCCCGGTACATCGCTGCGTCTGCGTTGCCGATCAGTGCCGACCCGCTTGCGCCATGTGCGGGGTAGAGCGCGATGCCGATGCTTGGCGTGATGGTGAACTTCTGGGTCCCCAGCTCGATGGGAGCCTCTATCGCACGCCGAACCAGGCCGGCGATGCGTGCGACGGCTTCGCGATCCGCCGGGTTGATCAGCAGGTACAGGAACTCGTCGCCGCCGTTGCGGCAGACGGTGTCCTCATCGCGGGCATGGCGCAGCAGGCGCTCCGCCACCACGGCAAGCACCGCATCACCGGCGGCATGGCCATGGGTGTCGTTGACGAGCTTGAAGCGATCGAGGTCCAGGAACATCACCGCCAGCAGCCAGCCATGGCGCTCGGCGCCAGCAAGAGCCTGAGCCAGACGATCGTCGAACAACGTGCGGTTGGGCAAGCCGGTCTTGGAGTCGTGCATGGCCAGCCGGCTGGCCATGCGCTCGGCAAGGCGAGACGCATCCAGCGCTGCCTCTGAATCTGCCAGCGCCGCGCGAGACCGGTTCAAGGCCTGCTCTACCAACCTGACCTCATCCACGGCATGGGCCAGGTTGTCGGTCACCTGCTGCAGGTCATCGGCACAACCCTGCACCCTTTCTTTCACTGCCAGCCCGTTCTGCAGCAGCACCTCGGCGGCGGGCAGCCGGCTCGTTCCGCCGGCGATCTGCGCTTTCGCCAGATCGTTTGCCGATCCGAGATCTTCGGCACACGCCTCTACCTCGGCCTTGACATCTTGACTCTGGTCAAGTGCCTGGTCCAACACCTCAAGCATGCGAGACGGACCGTCGGTGGCGGGTGGCGATGGCATGGGGGCACTGTTGGCGACACTTTGACGATCGTCAGGACGGTAGGAGGTGGCGCGGGCCGCGTCTGTGCGGTAGCGCGCACCCCCTTCAAAACACTGCGCTACGCGGTCTGCTCGACGTGTTCGCGAACGCACAGACCTTCACGATCCAGGGCACTACGGTGCGTCCTTGGCCAATCACAAGAGGTGTCGCTTTCGACTCTCGAACGGCCCACTTCATCGATGGAGATTTCTGAATGAACGAGCCCACTTTTCCCACCAGCACGCCCGAAGTCCCCTGGCCCACCAGCGGCAACCGCGTGGCCGCGCCTGACCAGGCGACGGTGACAACGAACGGAAACGCCGCCCCGGCGGGCAGCCACACGATGGACCGCGCCGTGCAGGCCGGCCACAGCACCATCGACCGCGTGGCCGACGCGTCGGCCTCGACGGTTCGGCGCATGGGCGAGCGCATGCATGGGGCAGAAGACGCACTGCACGCGAAGACAGCCCAACTGCGCGTCACACGCGACGAATGGGTCGAGAGCATGCGCGGCACCGTGCGCAGCAACCCGCTGGCGTCAGTGGCCGCAGCCATGGCGCTGGGTTTGTTGATCGCCCGCGTCACGCGCTGACGCCGCACTGATCGAGGAGACAGACCATGAGCCTGGCCGCGTTGCTCGTCGTATTGTGCGTTGTGCTGGCCGCAGCCGGCCTGGCGGCTGTGGCTTCGCTGGCCATGGCGCAGGTCGAGGAAGAACTCCGCTCCTTCAGTGGTTTTGGGGGCATGCACTTTGAAGCTTGACGTCCAGCTGATGCCTCGTCATCGCGGGGACGACCGAACGAGCCCTTGATGCGGTGGCGGACGATCGGCGCGAGCTTGATCTTTCTCGCGTGCGTGATCGTGACGGTTTGGGTGCTGCACCAACAGTTCGGGCAGACCTCGCTGCAGAGCGTGCGGCGTGCATTCAACACGCAGCACGTGCCCAATGTCGTGGCGGCCCTGGTGCTCACGGCACTGAGCTTCTCGGCCATGGCCTTGTACGACGTGTTCGGCGTCAAAGCCGTGGCGCGTGGACGTGTTCCGGCCAAGGTCGCCTTGCTGGCCGGCGCCACGGCAAACTCCATCGCCAATACCTTGGGGTTCCACGCGTTCACCGGCGGCGCGGTGCGCGCCCGCATCTATCTTCGCCAAGGACTGAGCGGCGCAGAAGTGGTGCGCGTCGCGTCGCTGTCATGGCTCGCACTGGCGCTGGGCTTTCTTGCGATGGTGGCGCTTGCAGAACTCGCGCGCTCGTTCGCGCCGGCCGGCAGCGCATCGACAGCATCGCTCGAAGTCGGGCTCGGTCTTGCCGTCGGGCTGTTGATCTTCATCGCCTGGCTCGACGGCGGGCCCCGCGCGCTCAGCGTCTTCGGTTTCAGTCAGCCCCTGCCTTCGGCAGGCGCGGCCTTGGCGCAGGTGGGCATCGGCATGGTCGAGAGTGCGGCAGCGATCGGTGCCTTGTATGTCCTGCTGCCCAACGACCTGGCACCGCCCTTCAGTCTATTCGCCGTGGGATATATCGCGGTGGTGGCGGCTGGCGTTGTCGCACACGTGCCGGGAGGGATCGGGATCTTCGAGGCTGGCATCACCGCCATGCTTTCGGGGGCCGACCGCGCTGACCTGCTGGCGGCCTTGCTGGTGTACCGATTCATCTACAACGTCTTGCCATTCCTGCTGTCGGTCGCAGCCTTGCTGCTGCTGGGATACGGCCGAAACGGCCGCCTCAGTTTGAAGGCGGGTACCGGCTGATCAAGCGTTGCTGCCGCAGATGATGCCGCGCAAGCGACACCCAGCCGACGGGGCGATGACCGAGCTTGCGCATGGCTTCGCCTACGGCGAACAGGCGACGCTGCTTGTCGAAGATGATGCAATACGCCTGCCTGAGTGTCAGTGCAGGGTCCCAGGCATGCACGGCCTCCGAGCCTGCACCGTTGACCTCGATGATCGTGAATGCGCCGGCAAGCAGCGATTCCAGCGTGGTGAACTTGATGTCGAACCGGCCGACGTGAAAATCCTTCATGTCGCGCGCAATCGCATCGATCGCAGTGGCCAGTTTCGGCGTGACCCAGGCGCTTGCGTCTTCGTACCGGCCTCCCACCCGGGTCGAGCCCACGGTTGCGATGCGAACGGACTCACCGAAATGCGGTGTTCTGCCCAGATCGCAGCAAGCTTCGCTCGCCCCGTCGCGGCCCAGCCGGCGCGTGCGCGCGTCGGCCGCGATCAACTCTTTCACCGTGTGCCTGCCATCACCGACCACGCGTGGAAAGTGGCGCAGCAGCATGCCGATCACCTCTCCGGCCTGCTGTTCGGGCCGGCGCATGTAGAAGATTCCGGCCTCGCCAGGCTCGTCGACCCATCTTTGAATGACGACCCGCTCGTGCCGTGGAAACGCGTCCAGGTAGCGCTCGAGTTCTGCAGGGTTGTCGATTCGCCGAACGCCGTAACCGCACCAGCCGAGATCCGGCTTGACCACGACGGGGAAGTCCAGCCCATGCCGCTTCATGGCGTTGGTTGCCTCAGAACACGCCCCCTGTATGCCGGCTGTGATGCTGGTGGTGCTCGCCGTGGCGCTCAAGGCGTGCGGCCCCATGATGTTCAGATACTCCATCTTGCCCTCGCCGACCATCCCGCCCGTGGTGACAGCAGGGTTCGCGCTCGACGGCAATGTGATGGACCGGTATCGGAGCGACAAGCACAGCCACTGCACAACGATGGGGACCAGGTTCAGCCATTTCGGCAAGCTTTCCAACGTGCCCACGGCCTGACTGGCCAGGTTGGCGCGGGGCCGAAGGAAGGGGATGGCAAGGACATGACGCGCCATGGGAGTCAGGCCGCAAAGACGCGCTTGCTGTAGCGCGCCGGCAATTCGGCGAGGTGCATGATCATCGGGAAGTCCGCCGTGTTGAACGCCCGGTCCACCGCCGGTGGCCCGAGCAAGCGCCCACCACATCGCAGATAGCCTTTCATCAGCGTCGGTATGGCAGCCTGCTGCTCGCCCTCGTCGCGGCCCATCGCGAGCGCATCCCACGGTCGGACCCTTTGCTCCTGAGCGACGAGGTGCGTCGCTTTCAGGCGGCGCCACAGCTTGCCCGCCAGCTCGCCGCCGTCGGACAGGCTGACGCTGGAGCAGCCGATCATCGTTTCGAGCTGGTGTGCGGCCATTCGCTCGCCCACGGCCCGCCACATGGCCATCACCACCAGCCCGTTGCGCCAGGCGGGATCGATGCACACGCGCCCCATTTCAATGGCCCGTGGCAAGAGGTCGCGGACCGGTTCGAGATCGAACTCACCCTCGGTATACAAGCCACCGGCCCGGTCTGCGCCTTCAGGAGTCAGCACCCGACAGGTCGCAATGACCTTGCCTGGTTGGGTGCCGTCGTGCGCCGTCACCAAAAGATGACTGCAGAACGCGTCGAACGAATCGATGTCGTGTGCGGGCGGGGCACCAGCTGTCGAATTCAACTGCGCGCCCAGCTCGCTCGCAAAGATTCGAAACCGAAGCCGTTGCGCCGCTGCAATTTGATCGGGCCGAGTCGCCCATTGAACCCGAAAAGATGCCTCTGCCGGGGCGCCGGAAGTGTGTTGCGCTACAGCCGGCCGCAACTCCACGGCAGCGTTCAGATCCATGCGCCCGAGCCGGCGCGGCGCTTGATCACGCGGGAGCGCTGGCGTCGCTCGCCCGCACTCATCGGCACGACCGTCGTACCGCCGTTGCATGCCTGAACACGTTCGACCGGCGAGGGTCCGGCGGGTCCTGCGGGCTCAGTGCCTTCGCGAATGATGTAGTCGATGGGTTTGAAGCTGCCGTTGTTGGACCCCTCGGCAGAGCAGGCCGTCAAGCCGCAAATCAGGTCCATCTCGGCCCGGAACTCGATCCAGTCACCGGCTTTGGAGCGGGGGACGCCCACCTTCACCTCACCGGCTGCGTCGACGTTGACCTCCATGAAGATATTGAACGTCGTGTGAATCTGAGCCGGCTTCACGCCGAACGGCGCCAGATGAGTCGCCAGGTTTTCGAAACAGCTCGGGTGGTGGTCTTTGCATCCGTACAGGATCTGGAACATTTCCTGGCTGCACGGGGTGAGCAGAAAGTCGTGTCGGCCGACGGTGTCCGAGAGGATCGTGAACATCGGCCGGCTGTCGTTGCTGAACAGCGTGTCGCCGGTGCTCAGTCTTGTCTTGCCGGCGTAGTCGATCGACCTGCCCGACGACAACCATCGGTCGAGATTGCCGTTCTCGAACGCAAACAAGTCGGACACCTGCTCGCCCATCGGGTCCAGCACCCGCAAGACCTGCCCCTTGCGAAGCGTGAATGCCACACCGGTCTGCGGCGCAATTCGGCGGGCAGCCGTGTCCTGCGAAGCGCCCGCATCAGCCCGTCGGCCCTCGGCGAGGGGCTTGCAGATCGCGGCGGTGCTGCAAAGGTCTGACACGCAATTCCCGATGTCCATGGGTGTGCCTGAACTCTATTCAGCGCGGCCTGCAAGCGCAGCGGCGGTTGCCTCGACCTTCTGTAGGAATGGGTGCCGCCGATTGCGCCTGCCGTTCCACTTGCGCGTGCTTCACCGGCATGCGCCGACGTTGTCTGATGGGCACGTCCTACAAGGCCAGGCAAGGAGGCGCCGCACACTGCCCTGTCGTCAAACATCACGCCAGCCCGATGACACTCCACCCTCACCCGCGTCATTCAGACTCGCCGCCCGATTCGCCACCCGGTGCGGCCGCGCTCAATCCGCTGGCTGCCTGTTCGCAGCTCAGGGACCGAAGCCGCTGCATGAGCCCACAGGGTGGCGAGCTGCACTATCGGATGCGCCCTGGCGAACCGGTGAGCGCCGCGGATCGGCTGACGTTCGAATCGCTGCAAGCCCATGTCATGGACGCGGCCTACCCCTGCGTCATGGCCCGCTCCGCGGTCAACACCCACAGGCTTCGGGTCGCGACTTACGGAGCACTGGGAAGCCAAGACAACAGCGCGCTGCTGTGCCACGACCTTTACGACTTTTGCAACGACTTTGCGGCACCGGTTTCGCAGGCCACATCATTCATTGCCTGTTTCGGGAACGGCAGCCCACCGGACGAGGCGTCTTTCGAGGCGGCACTGTGGGCGCAACTGCAGTCCTTGCACGACATCGACAGGCGATTTCACGATTGGGCCGCTGGAGTGCAGTCAGACCCCGCCGATGCCAACTTCTCCTTCAGCGTCGGAGGCCGTGCGTTCTTCATCATCGGCATGCATCCGCAAGCCTCGCGCATGGCCCGGCGCACCGCAATGCCGGTGATGGTGTTCAACCTGCATGAGCAGTTCGTCGCGCTCAAGGATGCCGGCAAGTTCGACGGCATTCGCGACAAGATTCAGGTGCGCGACGTTCGACTGCAAGGGCACGCCAACCCGATGGCAGCTGACTTCGGCGCGCGCTCCGAGGTGGCGCAGTACTCTGGCCGCGAGGTGGCCAAAGACTGGAAATGCCCCTTTGTTTCTCGACCCGCAGAGTTGTGAACGAACTGGCTTCGTTCGCTGAAAGCGAGCCCCGCATGCGCGAGACCCAAACGGCTCGCCCAGGGCACCTGTTCATCGTTGGTGGAGGTGAAGACCGTCAGAAGGACAAGGTGGTGCTGGGTCGGTTCGTCGGCCTGGCCGGCGGCACCGGCGCACGCATCGTGGTGCTGACCGCGGCCAGCTCGCAACCCGACGAGATGTGGCGCATCTACGACCGCGCCTTCGGTGAACTGGGTGTGCAGGATCGCAACGTGGTGGCCGTCAACACGCGCGAAGATGCCAACGATCAAAGGCTGGCGGCTCGGGTGCTCGAGGGCGACGGCATCTTCATGACCGGCGGCGACCAGCGGCGCCTTCTGGCGCTGATCGGCGGGACGCGCATCGACAAGGCAATGCACCGCGCCTTGCGCGAGCGCGGCGCCTGCATCGGTGGCACCAGCGCCGGTGCGTCGGCGATGTCTGAACACATGCTGTCCGACGGCAGCGGCGACGCGGCCCCGCGCAAAGGCCTGGTGCACCTGGCCGCGGGCCTGGGGTTCGTGCGCCGCGTGGTGATCGACCAGCACTTTTCAGAACGCCACCGCCTCGGGCGGCTGCTGGGCGTCGTCGCGCAGAACCCGTACCTGCTCGGCGCGGGCATCGATGAAGACACGGCCCTCGTCATCGAACCGGGGCTCGGCCTGGAGGTGATCGGCGAAGGCGCAGTCACCTTGATCGACGGCCGCGAGATGTTGTCCAACATTGCCGACGCCTCACCCCGCGAGAGCCTGGAGCTGACCAATGTGAAGCTGCACCTGCTGCCTGCCGGTGCGCGCTACCGCTTGGACATGGGGACCGACAGTGGGTCCGAGACGGCCCGACCCGTGTGCAAAGCCCTTCTGGATGTGATTGCCGCGGTTTCGGCCAAGCCCGAGAGCGCTGTGAACTCGAAAACCAAGGAACCGTCATGAAAATCGTCGAGCGTCGCTTGCTGCGTGGCAACAACCTCTACTCGCGCAAGCCCTGTCTCATGGCGATTCTGGACCTGGAAGATCTTGACGACGTCTCCTCCGCGGCTTTGCCAGGCTTCACCGATCGGCTGTTGGCGCTGTTGCCCAGCCTGGTGGAGCACCGATGCTCGCCCGGCCACGTGGGCGGCTTCGTGGAGCGTTTGCGCGACGGCACTTACCCGGCGCACATCGTCGAGCACATCACGCTCGAGCTGCAATGCCTTGCCGGCCACCGGGTCGGTTTTGGCAGGGCCCGAACCGTGCAGGGCCGCCCGCGCCACTTTCGCGTGGTGCTCGCTTACCTGGACGAAAGTCTGGTCGAGGCGGCGCTCGACATGGCGATGGAACTGGTGGCGTGCCTGGCCGCCGAGCGCCCGTTTTCGCTCGCAGGCGGTCTGGAGAGACTGAAAGCCCTGGCCGCCAGCGCGGCCGTGGGGCCGAGCACGCAGGCCATCGTCGAAGCCGCTCAGCAGCGATCGATTCCCGTGCTGCGGCTGACCGAACGTGCCAGTCTTTATCAGCTCGGTTGGGGGATCCACCAACAAAGAATCCAGGCCACGCTGACGAGCCGGACAAATCATGTGGCCGTCGAGATTGCCGGCGACAAGGCCCTGACCAAACGGCTGCTCGCGCAGGCCGGGCTGCCCGTGCCGCGCGGCGAAACCGTGTTGTCCACCCCGCTCGCCGAAGAAGCAGCCAGAAAGCTGAACGGTGCGGTGGTCGTCAAGCCTTGCAATGCCAACCAGGGCAAGGGGGTCAGTACGTTGCTGACGTGTACGACTGCTGTCGCGGCGGCGTGCGAACACGCGCGGCGATGGGGCCCGCGGGTGCTGGTCGAACAGCACATCGAAGGGGCCGACTACCGTGTGCTGGTGGTGGGCAGGCGCATGGTGGCGGCCGCGCGGCGTGTGCCACCGCAGGTGGTCGGTGACGGGCAATCCACGATCCGCGAATTGGTCGAGCAGGAGAACCGCCGTCCGCAGCGCGGCGAAGGCCACGACAAGGTGCTGACGAAGATCGCACTCGACGCGGTCGCCGCGGCGTGCCTGCAAGACCAGGGCCTGGCCTTCGAAGCCGTGCCCCAGGCAGGTGCCACCGTTCGGCTGCGCGGCAACGCCAACTTGTCGACCGGCGGCACCGCCGAGGACGTGACTGCCAAGGTTCATCCCGACACTGCCCGCGCCTGCGTGCGCGCGGCCCGCACGATCGGGCTGGACGTCGCCGGCATCGACATCGTCTGCCGCGACATCGCCTTGCCGCTCGAAGCGCAAGGCGGGGCGATGATCGAAGTCAACGCGGCGCCGGGAATCCGCATGCACGAACACCCCAGCCTGGGCGCACCGCAGCCCGCGGGCCGTGCCATCGTGGATTCGCTCTTTGCGCCAGGAAACGACGGCCGCATTCCGGTCGTCGCCGTCACTGGCACGAACGGCAAGACCACGACGACGCTGGCGATCGCCCACGTGCTGCAGCGGCGCCACGTCACGGGCGTGACCACCACCGAAGGTGTGTCGATCGACGGCGAACGGGTCTGGTCGGGCGACTGCAGCGGTTTTGCATCGGCACGCATGGTGCTGGCTTCGCCGATCGTCGAGGTGGCCGTGCTGGAAACCGCCCGTGGCGGCATGCTCAAGCGCGGCCTGGCCTTCGATCGGTGCGACGTCTCGGTCGTGCTGAACATCAGCGCAGACCATCTGGGGCAGGACGGTGTCCAGACGCTGGAGGAGCTGGCCGCAGTGAAGGGCCTCATCGTCGACGCTGCACACACCGCCGTCGTGCTGAACGCGCAAGACCCGCTGTGCCTGGGCATGGTCCGCAAGACAGCCCCCGGCGTGGAGGTCATTCTCTTTTCGCTGGACCCGCACGATGCCGCGTTCACTGCCCACATCGAATCCGGTGGGCGAGGGATCTGCGAGCGCGACGGCTGGCTCGTCTGGGCCGAGGGCGAGGATCAGTCCGCGATGGTGGGCACATCAGCACTTCCCTTCACATTGCACGGCCGAGCCCGGCACAACGTGGCCAACGCGATGGCGGCCATCGGCGCGCTGAAGGCGCTTGGCATCGCCGCCGAAGAGATCGTTGCCGGACTTTCAGACTTCAGCTCGAATGAACGGCAAAACCCGTTGCGGCTCAACCTGTATCGCATTCGCGACGTGACGGTGCTGATCGACTATGCCCACAACCCTGCGGCCTGCCAGGCCATCATCGCCACTGCGCGGCAGTTGACGACCGGGCGCGTGATCGGTGTGATCACCGCTCCGGGGGACCGACAAGACGCCCACTTGCGCGAGATCGGGCGCCTGTGCGGAAACGGCTTCGATGCTTTGGTGCTTTACGAAGCCGACGACCGGCGTGGCCGAAGCGCTGGCGCCACGGCCGCCCTGCTGGCCGAAGGGGCGCATGAAGCGTTGTCGGATTCGGTCGGCCAGTGCCTGCAGCCTGTGGAGGTGCAGACCGTGCTGGACATCCGCAACGCGATCCGCGCTGCGTTGGCACGGGCCGACGCAGGCGACATGGTCGTCGTCGCGTCGTCCAGCCAGCTGTCGGATCTGCGCTGCGCGTTGGGGAACATCGCCGAAATCGATCCGGCGAACCTTCCCGGTTCAGAAGCGCACTACATAGCCGACACTGAGCAGGTCGACCTTCTCCTTTCCGGTGCCGACAAAGCGAAAGCTGTGGCGCTGCCACTCCAGCACGACGCCTGAGCGAGGTGAAAAGTCGTAGCCCACGCCGGCACCGTACGAACCGCCGAGACCGCTGTCCTTTCCGCTGGGCAGGCCGGAAAGCACATTGGCCGTGACATCGGTGCGGCCGTAGGTGACGCCGGCCTTGGCGAACAGGTTGAACGGCGCCAGTGGTGCGCGCACCACCGCGCTGAGGTTCGCGCCTTGAGCCAAGGTGCTGCCGCCGGCACGCTCGGCGCGCCCCATCCGAAGATAGCCGAGCTCCACCCCGAAGAAGTCGTTCACCATGCCCCCGGTGAACAGGTGCAGGCCCAATCGGGGTCGTCGCATTCGAACCCCCCGGTGCCGCAGCTGGTGCGGTACTTGGGCATGCCGATGCCGATTCCGACATAGCCGCTCGTCGTGCCGGGCAACAGTGACTGGCCTGTACCTGTGCCGAAGCCCGTATCTGCCTGTGCGATCAGAACCGGGCCCATCGGCGCTGGGGTCTCGGTGGAAGATTGGGCGTGCGCGAACGGCGCGATGGCCAGTATCGCGGCAGCGATTCCGAGATGATGAACGTGGCGTTGTGTGGTCACTGTGGGTCCTTTCAGTTGAAAAACTTGTTTGGGATTGCGTGCGCATGGCTGTCCAGCGGCGGCCATGACGGCAGCCGCAGCGCCGTACGCCGCAGGGCGTCCATCGAGGCGACGGGCAAGCTTATGTGCGCGTGTCACCCGCGCGCGTCGGCGCTCGCCGCCAATGTCGGAAGGACCTTTCCTACAGGGGGAAATCGCGACGCCGATAGCGCCGAGATGGAAACCGCAGGCCGACGCGGACGCCCAGCGACGGTGCCGAAGCCGACGCTACCGGCCAGGAGTCGGCTTCTTCTGATCCATTGAAGTGGACCAGGCCCGCGCCGCCTCGACGGGGTCCACGTCCTTCGTGCCCCGCTGATGCCAGGCACTGAGACTCATCGCCGCCAGGGGCCGCCCGGTCAGGTGCGGGCGCAGGATCGAAAGCTGGCCCTCGAACGACGCGATCCACTGGTCCTTGTTGTAGGCCATGGCCAGCTCCGCGGTGCTTGGCGAAACAGCTTTCGCGTCAGGCGTTCTGCGCCTCGGGCGAACGCACCACCTCTTCCGTCGTCGCGCGCCGCAGCTCGCGGCGCTCGGCAAAGTCGAACCAGCGACCGCGGTGCAGGGTGGCGGTGTTGTCCCACATCACCAGGTCGCCCACCTGCCAGCGGTGGCGGTAGACGAATTCGCGTTGGGTGGCGTGTTCGATCAGGTCCATCAGCAGCATGCGGCCTTCGGCCAGCGTCATGCCCAGCACCTCGCAGGCGTGAATGCCGACGTAGAGGATCTTTCGGCCGGTGCGCGGGTCGGTCTGCACCAGCGGCCAGTGCGCGGGGGCGATGGCCTTGCGCTGCTCGTCGGTGTAATGGGTGTCGCCGAGCAGAAAGCGCGAGTGCAGCGCGTAGTGCACCGCCGTCAGCGGCTCGACGATGCGGCGCTGCCATTCCGGCAGTGCGTCGTAAGCCTTGCGCAGGTCGGCAAACTCGGTGTCGCCGCCCTGCGTGGGCACGACCACGGCCGACAACATCGAGTACTTGGCGCGCGGCTTCTGGAACGAGCTGTCGCTGTGCCATAACTGGTTGGCCACGTTGCCGACGATCTTGGCGTGCTCGCGGTCGGCCACGTCGCCGTCGACCTTCACGTTGGAGATGTCTGCCAGCTCGGCGTGCTTGAAGCGGTGCGGCCCGCCCTTGAGCTTGCGCAGCCCCAGGTCGAGCGGGCCGAACGATTTGGCGTAGGCGATCTGCTGGTCTTCGGTGAGCGGCTGGCCGCGGAACACCAGCACCGCGTGTTCGTCCATGCCGGCCTCGATGGCGCGCACATCGGCTGGGCTCAACGGGCGGCTGATGTCGATGCCGCTGGCTTCGGCAGCAAAGGGGTTCAGGGGTTTGAGGGTCAGGGTCATGGTGAACTCACTCCAGCTCGGATACTGACCTTGACGATCATAGTGGCGCCGTGCGAGGCAGCCTGCCTGCCCTTAAGCTTCTCCCCTCCGATGCCTGCTGCTCCCCTGTCCAGCTTCCCCGCCTTCATGGCGTTCTGGCGCGCCCGCGTGGCGGGCACCATGGCCAACCAGATGATGATGGTGGCGGTCGGCTGGCAGATGTACGAACTGACCGGCAGCGCCTGGGACCTGGGCCTGGTGGGGCTGTTCCAGTTCACGCCGTCGCTGGTGCTGGCGCTGGCGGCCGGCCACTTCATCGACCGGCACCATCGCGGGCGCATCCTGGCGGCGTGCCTGGCAGTGCAGGCGGTCGTCGCGCTGGCGCTGGCCGCGGCCGCTCACGGGCACTGGGCCAGCCGCGAGTGGCTGCTGGGCATGTCGATCGTGCTGGGCAGCGTCAAGGCGTTCCAGATGCCGTCGCAGCAGGCGCTGGCGCCGCTGCTGGTGCCGCCCGAGGTGCTGCCGCGTGCGCTGGCGTTCAGCTCGGCCGGCATGCAGGCGGCCACCATCGGCGGGCCGGCGCTGGGCGGCTTCATTTACGCGGCGGGTGCGCCGGTGGTCTATGCGGTGTGTGCGGCGCTGTTCTTGCTGGCCGCGGCAATTCTTCTGCTGGGCGTGCGCTACGAACACGTGCCGCCGGCCCGGGAGCCGGTCAGCCTGGCGACGGTGCTGGCCGGCGTGACCTTCATCCGCAGCCGCCCCGTGGTGCTGGGTGCCATTTCGCTCGACCTGTTCGCGGTGCTGCTGGGCGGCGCCACGGCGCTGCTGCCGATGTTCGCCAAAGACGTGCTGCACGTCGGCCCCTGGGGCCTGGGCCTGCTGCGCGCAGCGCCGGCGGTGGGCGCGCTGCTCACGGCGCTGGTGCTGGCGCGCTGGCCCATCACGCGCAGAGTCGGGCGGGTGATGTTCGCTGCGGTGGCGCTGTACGGCCTGGCCACCTTGGTGTTCGGCCTGTCGACGGTGTTCGAGTTGTCGTGGCTGGCGCTGCTGGTGTCGGGCGCGGCCGACATGGTCAGCGTGGTGATCCGCCAGTCGCTGGTGCAGCTCGACACGCCGGACGCGATGCGCGGCCGCGTCAGCGCGGTCAACTCGATCTTCATCGGCGCGTCCAACCAGCTCGGCGAGTTCGAGTCCGGCGCCACCGCCGCGCTGCTCGGGCCGGTGGGTTCGGTGGTGCTGGGCGGGCTGGGCACCCTGGTGGTGGCGGGGTTGTGGATGAAGCTGTTCCCGAGCCTGGCGCAACGCGAGCGCATGACGGGCCAAGGCGAAACGAACCGGCACGGCATTCCTTAGTGGAGTACCATTTGGGTGTTTTTCTTTATCCAAATGGAAGCCTCATGAACATCGGCACCCTGGACAGCCCCACCGCGGCGACCCGCGCCTTCTGGCCCGCCCGCTCGAAGAAGCCCAGCGTGCACCAGGCCGATTGGCGCCGCGAGTTGCGCGAACTCGTCGACCGTGTGAGTGCATCTCCGGGCGTCGCGCTGTTCAACGTTGTGGAGGCCGGCGTTCCCACCCGGGTGGTGAGTGTGATTGCCGGCGCCACCGGCGAGCCGGTGGCTGCGGTGATGGACCTGATCGGCGTGCCGCAAACCACGTTTCGCCGCAAGGAAGAAGCCAAGGAGCCGTTGCCCGACGTGGCCGGCCACCGCGTGATGGGCTACCTGCGCGTGGTGGCCACCTTGCGCCGCCTGCTGGACGAGAGCGGCGACCCCGAGCGGGTCAAGACCTTCGACCTCGAAGCCTGGGTTGCGCGCTGGATGCGCACGTCTCTGCCCGAGCTGGGCGGCAAGACACCCGCTCAGATGCTGCGCAACCCGGAAGGCCAGCGCGCCATCGAGCAGGTGATCGAACGCATGCGGGGCGGGTTGGCTGCGTGACGGCGTGACGACATGACAGTCAGCCTGTGGCGCGTCGCTTCCGACACGCCGCTGTGGAGCGCCGAAGACCTGGCCGGCAAAGGCGCGGCGCACAAGGGCGGGCGCTGGAACCACGCTGGCGAGCACGTGGTTTACGCGGCCACCTCGGTGTCGCTGGCGGCCTGGGAAACCCAGGCCCATTTCGGCCAGGGCGCAAGCTTGCCCTGGAACCGCTTCCTCGTGCGAATCGACATTCCGGACGAGCTCTGGGCGGCGCGTGAAACGCTGCCGCGCCCGCCGCCGGTGGGTTGGAACGCCATTCCCGAGGGCCTGGTGTCGCGCGCCGCAGGCTCGGCCTGGCTGACGGCACGCCGCAGCGTGTTGCTGGCGGTGCCTTCGGTCATCGTCGACGAAGAGGACAACGTGCTCATCAACCCGGCTCATCCGCAGGCGAGGCGCATCACGGCCGCCAAGCTGCGGCGCTTCGTCTACGACCACCGCGTGTAGCAAGTGCGTCAGCGCAGGCAAGTGCAAAATGAGCTCGCGCCAAGGCATTCAAGCCGAACGCCATCCGGCGCGGGAGGGCACCATGTTTCTTCGCACTCTTTCAGTTGTTGTGACCTGCACTCTGCTGATGGCACCCGCCTTGGCGGTTGACCGGCCGCTCACCCGAGCTCAGGCACTGCAGGCCATCGAACAACCCACCGCTGCCACCCGCCGCAGCGCCATCGAGCGGCTCGCCGATGTGGGCACCATGGCCGACGCCGACCACCTGGTGGCCCGGCTCAACGACGAAGATCGGCTCGTGCGGCAACTGAGCGAAGCGGCGCTTTGGCGCATCTGGAGCCGCTCGGGCGACCGCGCCATCGACGCGTTGCAACTGCGTGGCGTCGAGCAGATGGAGGCGGGGCGGCTGGCCGAGGCGGCGCAGACCTTCACGCAGATCATCCGCCGCAAGCCAGCCTTCGCCGAAGGCTGGAACAAGCGCGCGACGGTGCGTTTCCTGATGGGCCGCTACGACGAGTCGCTGAAAGACTGCGACGAGGTGCTCAAGCGCAACCGCAACCACTTCGGTGCGCTGTCGGGCTACGGCCAGATCTACATCAGGCTGGGCGACTACGAACGCGCCATCGACTACCTGGAGCGCGCACTGCACGTCAACCCCAACCTGCCCGGCGCCGCAGCCGCCATCGAACTGCTGGAGCGGCAGGTGGAAGAAAAACAGCGCAAGACGATCTAGGCTGCAGCCCCGCTCAAACCGCGCCGAAGCGGAAGCTCGACGCTGCCACGCCACCCATGAAGTTGTCTTCGTGGTAGGTGCACACGCCGGCCTCGCCTTCGGCCGCACCCACCGCCACCATCAGCGGCAACAGGTGCTCCTCGCGCGGGTGCGCCTTGCGCGCCGACGGGGCCGCTTCCCAGGCGATCAGTTGCGCACTGCGTTCGGCCGGGCTGCCTCCCACCACCACCTGCTGCAGCCACGCATCGAAGGCCTGCGAAGCGCCCCGGGCGCGCGCACCGAACTCGCGCAGGTTGTGGTAGCTCAGGCCGCTTCCCACGATCAGCACGCCTTCATCACGCAAGGGCGCCAGCGCGCGGCCGAGCGCCAGGTGCTCGCGCGGATCGAGCCCAGCCTTCAGCGAAAGTTGCAGCACCGGCACGTTCGCCTCGGGGTAGATCACCGCCATGGGCGAAAACATGCCGTGGTCGAAACCGCGTTCGCTGTCCTCCCGCACCGGAATGCCGGCGGCTTCGATCAACGCGTGCACGCGCGCGGCGACCTCGGGCGAGCCGGGGGCCGGGTACTGCACTTGGTAGGTGTGCGCAGGGAAGCCGCCGTAGTCGTAGATCATCGGTGGGCGCTGCGTGGTCATCACCGTGAAGGCCGGCTCTTCCCAGTGCGCCGAGACCATCAGCACCGCCTTGGGCAGGCCGCCCAGTTCGCGCGGCATGGCCTGCAACGACGCTTCGAGCCGGTCGTAGGCGCCGTTCAGCTGGTCCTTCATGTACGGCCACGGCCCGCCGCCGTGCGAGATGAAATAGGTCGGGAGGGTGCGTGTGCTCATGTCGGGTGCCTCTTTCACAGTGAGTGCTGGTACGAGTGTAGAAGCCGGTCCGGGCCGCATCGTTGTGCTGCGCTGAACCCGGCGTTCGAACCTGCTGATGTGCAAGCGATGGGCGCGACCGATGCGCGCAACCGATGGGTGCATCATTCACCATGACCCCGCATGCAGCCGCGCGCCTTCTTCTGCCGGCCGGCGTGGATGTGGCGGTGGCGCCGTTGCTGATCGGGCGCGCCCTGCGTGGCTTTGCCGACGGTTACGTGGCGGTGCTGCTGCCGGCCTACCTGCTGGCCATGGGCTTCGATCAGTTCGACGTGGGCGTGCTCAGCACGGCCACCTTGGCGGGTTCGGCCGCGGCCACGGTGGCGGTCGGCCTCGTCGGCCACCGGTGGGCCTCGCGCCGCCTGCTGCGTGGCGCGGCCTTGCTGATGGTGGCCACGGGCCTGGCCTTCGCCGGCTCGTCGGCGTTCTGGCCGCTGCTGCTGGTGGCCTTCATCGGCACCTTGAACCCGAGCTCGGGCGACGTCAGCGTGTTCCTGCCGCTGGAGCATGCGCGCCTGGCGCAGGCCGCGCGTGCCGACGCTCGCACCGCCTTGTTCGCGCGCTATTCACTCACCGGTTCGCTCAGCGCGGCGGTCGGTGCGTTGGCCGCGGCCTTGCCACCCTGGCTGGCCACGCACGCGGGTGTGCCGCTGTTGACCGGCCTGCGCGCGATGTTCGTGCTGTACGCACTGGTCGGCGCCGCGGTCTGGTTCTTGTACCGCGGCTTGCCACAGGCCGATGCAGGGGCCGGCGCGCAGGCCACCGAGGCGCCGGCCGGGCAACTGGGCCCGTCGCGCGGCATCGTGTTCCGGCTTGCCGCGCTGTTCAGCGTCGATGCGTTTGCCGGCGGGCTGGTGGTGAATTCGCTCATGTCGTTGTGGCTGTTCCAGCGCTTCGGCCTGTCGCTGGCGCAAGCCGGTGCGTTCTTCTTCTGGTCCGGGCTGCTGGCCGCGGCCTCACAACTCGCCGCGCCGCGGGTCGCGCGCAGGATCGGCTTGCTGAACACGATGGTGTTCACGCACATCCCGGCCAACGTGTGCCTGATCCTGGCCGCCTTGTCTGTCCACCTGCCCGTGGCGCTGGCGCTGCTGTTCGTGCGCAGCGCGCTGTCACAGATGGACGTGCCCACCCGCACCGCCTTCGTGATGGCGGTGGTCACGCCGGCCGAGCGCGCCGCCGCCGCCAGCTTCACCGCGGTACCGCGCAGCCTGGCCGCGGCCGCCAGCCCCACGCTGGCCGGCGCGCTGCTGGCTGCCGGTTGGCTCAGCGCACCGCTGCTGGCCTGCGGCGCCATCAAGATCGCCTACGACCTGGCGCTGCTGGTAGCCTTCAGGCGCCAACAACCGCCGGCCGACGCCGGGTAGAAAGCCATTCCCCCATGACCGAAGAACTGTTCCGCGAAGACGCGACCCTGGCCACCTGCGAGGCACGCGTGACCTTCATCGACGAACGCGGCGTGCAGCTCGACCGGACGGTCTTCTACCCGCAAGGCGGCGGCCAGGCCGGCGACCGCGGCGTGCTGGTGCTGACCGGAGGCGCCGAGCTGCAGATCGCCGACACGCGCAAGGGCACGCTGCCGGGCGAGATATTTCACGTGCCGGCTCCCGGCCAGGAGGCGCTGCTCGCCGGCCTGACGGCAGGCCAGCCGGTGCAGGCGCGCATCGACACGCAACGCCGCCTGCGCCACATGCGCTTTCACACCACCACGCACCTGCTGTGCGCACTGATCCCGCACCCGGTGGACGGCTGCTCGATCACGGCCGACTATGCGCGGCTGGACTTCCACATGAACGAGCCGCTCGACAAGGAATGGCTGAGCGCCGGCCTGGCGCGACTGGTGGCCGAGGCGCACCCGGTGAGCCACCGCTGGATCAGCGAAGCCGAGCTCGACGCCAACCCCGGCCTGGTGCGCAGCATGAGCGTGCAGCCCCCGCGTGGGCAGGGCCGCATCCGCGTGCTCGAGATCGACGGCGTGGACCTGCAACCCTGCGGCGGCACGCACGTGGCCAACACCGCACAGATCGGTGCGGTGATCGTCACCAAGATCGAGAAGAAGTCGGCGATGACGCGCCGGGTGGTGCTGGGATTTGCGCCTGCACCGCCACCGGCCTGATCGTGCTGTTGCGCGAACAGGTCAGCGCAAGGTCCGCTCGAACAGCGTCAGGCTGCGTTGCCACGCCAGCGTGGCGGCGGGCTCGTCGAAGCGCGGCGTGGTGTCGTTGTTGAAACCGTGCTGGGTGCCCGGATAGGTGTGCGCTTCGTAGCGCACCTGGGCCGCTTTCAGCGCCGCCTCGTAGGCGGGCCAGGCGGCGTTGATGCGTTCGTCGTTCTGGGCAAAGTGGATCAGCAGTTCGGCCTTGATGACTGCCACCTTGTCCGCGGCCGGCGCATTGCCGTAGAACGGCACCCCGGCGGCCAGGGCCGGCAGGCGCGTGGCCAGCATGTTGACCACACCGCCGCCGTAGCAGAAGCCGACCGCGCCGAGCTTGCCGTTGCCGCCCGGCAGCGCCACAGGTGGTTGGCGGCGGCAAGAAAGTCTTCGGCCGTCTTGCTCTGGTCGAGCTTGGGGAAGAGTTCGCGCGCCTTGTCTTCGTCGCCCGGGTAACCGCCGAGCGGGAACAGCGCATCGGGCGCGAACGCAATGAAGTTGGCCAGCGCCAGGCGGCGTGTGATGTCTTCGATGTGCGGGTTCAGGCCGCGGTTTTCGTGTATCACCAGAATCGTCGGCAGCTTCGCATTCGTGCCCGCGCCGGCCGGCCGTGCCAGCAGGCCGCGCAACTTGCCGTAACCACGCGGTGAGTCGACCTCGACACTCTGCGTCACCAAGCGCGGGTCGGTGGGTGACACTTTTTGTGCGTGGGCGAAGCGCGGGCTGAGCGCTTCGAGCAGTCCGAGTGCCGAAATGCCGGCCGTGGCATGGCGTGCCGCACCGTCCAGAAAGCCGCGCCGGTCGATCAGGCCGTGCACATAGCGGTCGAAAAGGCTCAGCACTTCGGGGGAGAAGTCACTTGCCTTGCTCAAGGGTTTGTCTTGCGCCATCGGGGTTCCTTCGGGTCCGGTCTGCGCGGCAGTCTACTTTTTCACGCCCGACCTCGTGATCAAGCCCTCACCGCCGATGTGCCGGGCCGCCGAGGCCGAAGGCAGATCGCGGCATCGGCCACCCCCTAATTCGTCGCCGCGTGGTCCCTGATTCGGGGGATGCGGCGGCACAGGGTGGCTCGGCATGATTCATGCGTCAACCGAGCGGCACTATCTGTCTGGAGGCAAGGGATGCGTAGCGAGGAACGTACCGAAGGGGCCTATCGCATATACGCCAGTGCGATCAAGGCACCGGGCGGCCGCGGCTTCGTGGCGGCGGTCGTCGTCAAGCGCATCGAGCCCGATGTCCGCACAGCGCGCGAAGCGTTTCGACACGAAAGCCTGGCCGGTGGTCACCGCTGGCCGTCGCCCGAGGCGGCCAGGCTGATGGCGGTGGCCATGGCGCAGCAAGTCATCCGCAACGAGCCGCACCGCTTGAAAGGTTGACGGCGCCCCAGCCTCTTGGCTGCACAGGCTACAGGCGGCCCAACCTGAGCCTCAGCACCCGATCACAACGCGCGGCGAGCGACTCGTCGTGCGTCACCAGCACAAAGGCCATGCCCTGGCGACGCGCCAGGTCGAGCATCAGCGCGAACACACCGTCGGCGGTTTCGCGGTCGAGGTTGCCGGTCGGCTCGTCGGCCAGCACGCAAGCCGGCCGCCCGGCCAGCGCGCGCGCAATCGCCACCCGCTGACGTTCGCCGCCGGAGAGCTGCGACGGCCGATGCCGCACGCGGTCGGCCAGCCCCACCTGGGCCAGCACCTCTTGCGCCTGCGCGCGTGCGGCCGGCTTGTCGAGACGGCGGATGCGCAGCGGCATCGCCACGTTGTCGAGCGCACTGAACTCGGGCAGCAGGTGGTGGAACTGGTACACGAAGCCGAGGTGGCGGTTGCGCCAGTCGCCCTGCTCGGCGGCGCCCATCTGCGCAAAGTCGCGGCCCATCAGTTGCACGCTGCCTTCGGTCGGCGCTTCCAAGCCGCCGAGCAGGTGCAGCAAAGTGCTCTTGCCCGAGCCCGACGCGCCGACGATGGCGATCGTCTCGCCCGGATGCACGTCGAGGTCCACACCTTGCAGCACCTGCACGTCGAGCATGGCATCACCCGCACCTTCGCTGAAGCGCTTGTGCAGGCCGCGCGCGCGAATGACGGGACTACTCATAACGCAGCGCCTCGGCCGGCTGCAGGCGGCTGGCGCGCCAGCTCGGGTAGAGCGTGGCAACGAACGACAGCGCCAGTGAAATGACGACGATGGGCACGATGTCGCCGGCCTGCGGCTGGCTCGGCATATGGTCGATCAGGTAGACGTTGCCGGGCAGGAAACTCACGCTGAAGACACGCTCGATGCCCGCCACGATGGCGCCGACGTTGAACGCCAGCCCCAGGCCCAGCAACAGCCCCGCCAAGGTGCCGATCAGGCCCGACGCGGCGCCTTGCACCATGAAGATGCCCATGATGGAACGCGGGCTGGCGCCCAGGGTGCGAAGGATGGCGATGTCGGCGCGTTTGTCGGTGACGGTCATCACGAGGGTGGAGACGAGGTTGAACGCCGCCACCGCAACGATGAGGGCCAGGATCAGGAACAGCATCTGCTTCTGGATCTGCACCGACTCGAACCACTGGCGGTTCGTGCGGGTCCAGTCGCGCACCAATATACCCGGGCCCAGTTCGCCGACGAGTCGGCGCGCCACCTCGCCGGCGCGGTCGCGATCGGACAGGCGCAGTTGCAAACCGCTCTGCAGCCCGCCCCCACCGGCCACGCCGAACAGCGCCTGCGCATCGGGCTGGAGCATGAAGGCCAGCGTACTGTCGTACTCGAAGTGGCCAGCCTCGAAGGTCGCCACCACCGTCAGCGGCAGCATGCGCGGCGCGCCGCCGGGCTGCGCCAGGTCGGGCAGCACCAGGGTCACCGGCTGGCCGGGCGCCACCGCGAGCTGGCGCGCCAGTTCGATGCCCAGCACGATCTGGCGCTGGCCCGGCTGCAGGCGCGCCAGCGCGCCATTGCGCAGTTGGCGCGCCAGGTCCGACACCTCGGCTTCCAGCACCACGTCGATGCCACGCACCAGCACCGGCCGGAGTTCGTCACCGCGGCCGAGCAGGCCCTGGCCGGCCACGAACGGCGCCACCGCCACCACCCGCGGGTCACGCCGCGCTATCGCGGCGGTGGCAGGCCAGTCGGGCAAGGCCTTGCCGTCGGCAGAGAACAATTCCACGTGCGCGATCACCGACAGCATGCGGTCGCGCACCTCGGCGCTGAAGCCGTTCAGCACCGACAGCACGATGATCAGTGCCGCCACGCCCAACGCGATGCCCAGCACCGAGGCCAGGGAGATGAACGACAGGAAGCCGTTGCGCCCGCCGCGCCCGGCGCGCACATAGCGCCATCCAATCTGCCACTCGTAGCCCACACTCATGCCGCAGTGCGCCGAGCCGCGTCACTCATAGCGCAGCGCCTCGGCCGGCTGCACGCGGCTGGCGCGCCAGCTTGGGTACAGCGTCGCCACGAACGACAGCAGCAGCGAGATCAGCGCGATCGGCACGATGTCGTCGGCCTGTGGCTGGCTCGGCATGCGGCTGATCAGGTACACGCTGCTGGGCAAAAAACTCACGCTCAGCGCACGTTCGATGGCCGGCACGATCACGTCGATGTTGAACGCGATGCCCAGCCCCAGCAGCACGCCGGCCAGGGTGCCGATCACGCCCGAGGCCGCGCCCTGCACCATGAAGATGCTCATGATCGAACGCGGACTGGCGCCCAGGGTGCGCAGGATGGCGATGTCGGCCTGCTTGTCGGTCACCGTCATCACCAGGGTCGAGACCAGGTTGAACGCCGCCACCGCAACGATCAGCGTCAGGATGATGAACATCAGGCGCTTCTCGAGCTGCACGGCCGAGAACCAGTTGCGGTTGGTGCGGGTCCAGTCGCGCACGGTCACCTGCTGGCCCATGCTCAGGCCCAGATCCATCGCCACCTCGCGTGCGTCGTTCAGGTCTTTCAGCCGAAGCTGAACGCCGGTCGGGCCTTCGACGCGGAACAGCTTGGCAGCGTCGTCGATGTGGATCAGCGCCAGGCCGCTGTCGTACTCGTAGTGGCCGGCATCGAACGTGCCGACGACGGTCAGTTGCTTCAGCCGCGGCACCACACCGGCGGGCGTGACCTGGCCACCAGCCGCGGCGATGGTGACCTTGTCGCCCTCTCTCACACCGAGTGAGCGCGCCAGCTCGCCGCCCAGCACGACGCCCCAGGCGCCGGGCACCAGCCGGGCCAGCGTGGTGTCCTTCAACTGCGCAGCCAGGTCGGTCACGGTGGCTTCGTCGTTCGGCGAGATGCCGCGCACCATCACGCCGCGCATGTCGTCGCCGCGTGCGATCAGCGCCTGCGAGGCGATGAACGGCGCGGCGCCGATGACCTGCGGCTGCTTGCGGGCCTGCGCGGCGGTGGCCTGCCAGTCGGGCAACGCGTTGCCGTCGCGCTCGAACAGCTCGACGTGGGAGATGACCGACAGCATGCGGTCGCGCACCTCTTTCTGGAACCCGTTCATCACCGACAGCACGATGATCAACGCCGCCACGCCCAGCGCAATGCCCAGCATCGACACGCTGGAGATGAACGAGATGAAGCCGTTGCGCCGCCCGACCTTGCCGGCGCGGGTGTAGCGCCAGCCGACTTGCAGTTCATAGGGCCAGTTCATGGGACCGTCATGCTACAGGACGGCCTCGGGACGGCTTGCCGAGGCCGGCCCGGATAATCCGACCCATGCACCTGCTGATTCCGTTCGCCTCCGCGCTGTCCGAGCCGGCCGCCGAGGTCGTTCGCGATCTGTCATTGCCGGTGCTGTCGCAGCTGCTGGGCCGGCTCACCGCCACAGCGCGCGACGAGGGCGACGAGTACACGCTGTCGCCGCCGCACGAACGGGCGCTGGCGCAGGCTCGGGGCTGGCCGATTGTCGACGGCGGCTTGCCGTTCGCGGCGCGGGCTGCGGCGGCTGATGGCATCGACGTGGCGGACCGCGCGTGGGGGCTGCTCACGCCGGCGCATTGGGACGTGGGCCGCGACCACGTGACCTTGTCCGACCCACTCGCGCTCGCCCTGGACGAAGGCGAATCGCGTGCGCTGTTCGACGCGGTGCGCGAGTTGTTCGAAAGCGAAGGATTTGCACTCGCCTGGGGTGCGCCGTCGCGCTGGTATGCGGCACACGAGAGCCTGGCCGACTTGCGCTGCGCATCGCTCGACCGCGTGATCGGCCGCAATGTGGACCTGTGGCTGCGCGGCGATCCGAAGGCCAGCGCCTCGGCACGCCTGCTGCGCCGCCTGCAAAGCGAGGTGCAACTGCTGCTCTACCCGCACCCGATCAACGAAGCCCGCGAGGCGCGGGGCGCGCCGACGGTCAACTCCTTCTGGCTCAGCGGCTGCGGCCGGCTCGGGGCTGCCGATGCGGCGTCGGTGCAGGTCGATCAATCCTTGCGCGGCCCGCTGCTGATGCAGGACTGGGCCGCCTGGGCAGAAGCCTGGCGCGCGCTCGACGCCGGGCCGTTGAAGGCCTTGCTGGATCGGATTGACAAGGGTGAAGCCGCCACGCTGACCTTGTGCGGCGAGTGCGCCGCGCAGCGCTTCGAACGTGTGCCGCAATCGCTGCTGCAACGCGCCCGGCGCCGCTGGCAGGCGCCGCAGCCGAACACCGTGCTGAAGGCGCTCTGAGCATGATCCCCACCCTGCCGCCCGCCCCTCAAGGCCCGACGATCACGCTGCGCGACGCGCCGCCGCGCGCCGTGTGGGCGCTCGAACAGGCCGGCGTGCCGCCGCTGCTGGCGCGCCTGTTCGCCGGCCGCGGCCTGCGCAATCTTGAAGATCTGGACGACGGCCTGGCGCGCCTGCTGCCACCTGCCGACCTGCTGGGCGCGCAAGCCGCGGCGCGTTTCCTGGCCGATGCGATCGCGGCGCAACAACGCATCTGCATCGTGGCCGACTACGACTGCGACGGCGCCACCGCCTGCGCCGTGGCGCTGCGCGGCCTGCGCCTGCTGGGCGCGCCGGCCGACACCTTGCACTATGTGGTGCCCGACCGCGCAGTGCACGGTTATGGCCTCACGCCGGCCATCGTCGACCTCGCGCTGCAAAAGCGCCCCGACGTGCTGCTGACGGTGGACAACGGCATCGCCAGCCTTGAAGGCGTGGCCCATGCGCGTGCACGCGGGCTGGCCGTGGTGGTGACCGACCACCACCTGCCGGCGCTGGTGGACGGCAGCATCGTGTTGCCCGACGCGACCGTGATCGTCAACCCCAACCAGCCCGGCTGCGGCTTCGCGAGCAAGAACCTCGCGGGTGTCGGCGTGATGTTCTACGTGCTGCTGGCCGTGCGCGGCGAACTGCGCGAGCGCGGTGTGTTCAGGGCGCAGACCCAGCCGCGCCTGGACGCGCTGCTCGACCTGGTGGCGCTCGGCACGGTGGCCGACGTGGTGCGGCTCGACGCCAACAACCGCCGCCTGGTGGCGCAGGGCCTGAAGCGCATTCGCAGCGGCAAGATGCAACCCGGCGTGGCCGCACTGTTCAGCGCCGCGGGGCGCGACGCACGGCGCGCCAGCGCGTTCGACTTCGGCTTTGCGCTCGGGCCGCGCATCAACGCCGCGGGCCGGCTGGCCGAAATGACCCTGGGCATCGAATGCCTGCTGACCGACGATCCGGCGCGGGCTGCCGAATTGGCGCGCACGCTGGACGGCATCAACCGCGAGCGGCGCGAGGTCGAGACCGGCATGCGCGAGCAGGCCGAGGCGCTGCTGAAGGCGCTGATGGAAAACAGGGACCGCGAAGACCGCATCGGCAGCGAGCCGCCCAGCGCGCTGTCGCTGTTCGACCCGGCGTTTCACGAAGGCGTGGTCGGCATCGTCGCGTCGCGCCTGAAAGACCGCCTGCACCGGCCGACCTTCGTTTTCGCGCTCGGGCAAGACGGCTTGCTCAAAGGCTCCGGCCGCTCGATCCCCGGCTTTCACCTGCGCGACGCGCTCGACCTGGTGGCCAAGCGCCACCCCGGCGTGCTCAAGCGCTTCGGCGGGCATGCGATGGCGGCCGGCTGCACGCTCGCGCAAGAGCACTTCACCGCTTTCGATGCCGGGCTGCAGCAGGTCGCGCTCGAATGGCTGGACGCTGCCACTTTGTCGCGCAAGCTGCTCAGCGACGGGCCGCTGGCGCCCGAACACTTCAATGCCGAGACAGTGCGCACGCTCGACGCGCAGGTCTGGGGCCAGGCCTTCGAGCCGCCGGTGTTCAGCGACGAGGTCGAGGTGGTCGCGCAACGCCTGGTGGGCGAGAAGCACCTGAAACTGAGCGTGAAACACGCCGGTGTGTTGCGCGACGCGATCTGGTTCGGCCACAGCGAACCGGTGCCGGCGCGGGTGCGCATGGCCTACCGCCTGAGCGTGGACGAATACAACGGCCGCGAGCGCGTGCAGATGGTGGTCGAGGCAGCGGGCTGATCGGGCCTGAACCCGAGCCGCTGCGGCGTGCCCCAGGCCGGTGCAGTTGCAACTTGTATCAGCGGGGTCATTGCCCGCGACCATACTCGGGCGGTGATCCGCTGCTCTGTGCGGAATGAGGCAATGTGATGAACCCGACCCCTGAATTGACTGCCAAGTTGACTGCCGAAGCGCAGGTCCAGCGAGACCGGCGCACCGCGCTGACCCGCCTGTGGCGCATGACGGCACTGATGGCCAGCAGCACCACTGCCGGCGTGATGGTGGCCTGCGGTGGCAGCGACGATGCGCCGCCGCCGGTGGCCGGGCCATCACCGTCACCGGCGCCGTCACCCGCGCCATCTCCGGCACCGGCACCGGCACCGGCACCCGCGCCGGCACCCGCCCCGGGGCCAGCGCCGGCACCCGCGCCGGCCCCATCCGGCCCGCCGGTAGCCACGAACTTCAGCCCGGTGCTCGCCGAGCCTTGGGGCATGGCCTTCCTGCCCGACGGCCGCATCCTGGTCACGCAGAAGGCCGGCACCCTGGTCATTGTCTCGGCCAACGGGCAGACGGTCAGCGCCCCCGTGACCGGCGTGCCCACGGTGGTGTCGGCCGGCCAGGGCGGCCTGCTCGACGTGGCGCTGGACCCCGACTTCGCGACCGACCCGTGGGTCTACATGACGTTCTCTGAATCAGGCCCCGGCGGCACAGGCACGGCGGTGTTCCGCGGCCGGCTGGTGGGCAATGCGCTGGTCAACCCCGCCGTGATCTTTCAGCAGTTGCCCAAGATCGTCGGCGATGGCCACTTCGGCTCACGCCTGACCTTCGGCAACGACAAGACCTTGTTCGTGACCTTGGGCGAGCGCCAGCAGGGCACGCCCGCGCAAGACGTGACCGGCCACCTGGGCAAGGTGGTGCGCATCAACCGCGACGGCAGCGTGCCCAGCGGCAACGCGACGAACCTCGGCGCGGGTGCCCGGCCCGAGATCTGGAGCTACGGCCACCGCAACCCGCAGGGCGCTGCCCTGCACCCCACCACCGGCGAGCTGTGGATGACCGAACACGGCCCGCAGGGCGGTGACGAGGTGAACATCGCGCGCGTGGGCAGCAACTACGGCTGGCCGACCAGGAGTTACGGCTGCAACTATGGCGACGCGTATTCGGGCAACGACAACACGGCCTGCCGCATCGGCGGCGGCACCCATGCTCCGACTTATGTTGAGCCGCTGACGTTCTGGGTCCCGATCTCGGTCGCGCCCAGCGGCTTGTGCTTTTACACCGGCAGCATGTTCCCCGAATGGCAGGGCAACCTGTTCATGGGCGCGCTGGCGGGCCAGGCCTTGTGGCGCCTCACGCTCAGCGGCAACACCGTGGCCTCGCGCGAGGCGCTGTTCCCTGGGGCACGGGTGCGCGCTGTCAAACAAGGGCCGGACGGTGCGCTGTACATGGTGACCGACCGGATCGTCCGCATCGCGCGCTGAAGGCGCGGCGGGCGCTGCGGCATAGACCCGGCATTCGTGCGGGCTTTGCGGGCTGGGCATGCTCTGCCCTCCGCCGCTTTTGCCGCCACCATGCGCCATGCCCTGCTTGCACCTCTGAATTTACTTGCATTTGCACTTGCCCTCGCCGCGGCCAGCTTCACCGCAGCGGCCCAGGAACCGCGCACCATCACCGTCGCGAGCGGCCTGCAGAACCCGTGGGGCCTGGCATTCCTGCCCGACGGTCGCATGCTGGTCACCGAACGTGCCGGGCGCTTGCGTGTCGTGCAGGCCGACGGCCGCGTTGGCGAGCCGGTGACCGGCCTGCCGCGCATCGACGTGGGCGGGCAAGGCGGGCTGCTCGACGTGGCCATCGACCCGAAGTTCACCGAGAACGCGCTGGTCTATTGGAGCTTCAGCGAACCCGCCGCCACCGGTGAGGGCGGCAACAGCACCGCCGTCGCACGCGGCAAGCTCGAGGGCAACCGCCTGACCGGCGTGCAGGTGATCTTTCGCCAGAGCCCCAAGGTCGCCAGCTCGGCGCACTTCGGCTCGCGCCTGGTGTTCGCGCGCGACGGGCGCCTGTTCGTCACCTTGGGCGACCGCTACAGCCGGCGTGACGACGCGCAGACGCTGGATACGCACCACGGCAAGGTCGTGCGCATCGAGCCCGACGGCCGCGTGCCGGCCGACAACCCGTTCGTCGGCCGGGCCGGCGCACTTCCCGAAATCTGGAGCTATGGCCACCGCAATCTGCAGGGCGCTGCGCAGCACCCGCAGACCGGGGAGCTGTGGGCCCACGAACACGGCCCGCAGGGCGGCGACGAGCTCAACGCCGTGGCTGCGGGCAAAAACCACGGCTGGCCGGTGATCACTTACGGCCGCGAATACGGCACCGGCTTCAAAATTGGCGACGGTACCGCCCGCGCCGATGTGGTGGCGCCACTGACCTTCTGGGTGCCGTCGATCGCGCCGAGCGGCATGGCCTTCGTGACCAGCGAGCGCTACCCCGGCTGGAAGGGCAACCTGTTCGTCGGGGCGCTGCGCGGCGCGATGCTGGTGCGGCTGGAACTCGACGGCAACAAGGTGCTGAAGGAACACCGCCTGTTGAAGTCGCTGGGCGAACGCATTCGCGACGTTCGCCAGGGCCCCGACGGCTGGCTGTACCTGCTGACCGACAGCAGCAATGGGCGCGTGATCCGCCTGGAGCCATGACTTTGCTCTGAGGGCGGCGCAGTGATGGCCGCAATTTGCCGGCACTTTGTCGGCTGCGCGGCATGGGTACAGTGCAGCCAACGGCGTGTGCAGGCGACGGCGTCTCTACAATCGGGTTTGCTCCCTGATGCCTGAATGAACGCCGATCTCCATTGCCACTCCGCCGTTTCCGACGGCACCTTGCAGCCCGAAGAACTGGCGCAGCGTGCCAAGTCCAACGGTGTCGAGCTGTGGGCACTGACCGATCACGATGAAGTCGGTGGCCAGCACCGCGCGCGCGACGCGGCCCGGGCGCTGCGGCTGCCCTACCTCACCGGCACCGAGATCTCGGTGACCTTTGCCGACGTGACGGTGCACATCGTCGGCCTCGGCTTCGACCCCGACAACGCCGCGCTGCAAGCCGGCCTGGCCGCCACGCGCGGCGGTCGCACGCAGCGCGCGATGGAAATGGGCGACGGCCTGGCCAAGGTCGGCATCGCCAACGCCTATGAAGGCGCGCTGAACTACGTGAACAACCCCGAGCTGGTCTCGCGCACGCACTTCGCGCGCCATCTGGTGGCCACCGGCGTGTGCGCCGACACCTACGAGGTGTTCCGCAAGTACCTGGTCGAAGGCAAACCCGGTTACGTGCCGCACCGCTGGGCGAGTTTGCGAAACGCGGTCACGTGGATCACGCAGGCCGGTGGCGTTGCCGTCATCGCGCACCCGGCGCGCTACAAGTTCACGCCGAATGAAGAGTACGCGCTGTTCACCGAATTCATGATGCACGGCGGCCGCGGCGTCGAGGTCGTGACCGGCAGCCACAGCAGTGCCGATGCCGCCAGGTACGCCAAGACGGCGGTCGAATTCGGCCTGCTTGCCTCGCGCGGCAGCGACTTCCACAGCCCCGAAGAAAGCCACGCCGATCTGGGCAGCCTGCCCGAACTGCCGGCCAAGCTGACGCCGGTGTGGAGCGTGCTCCAGTCGCGCATCCAGCAGCCTGCCTGACGCCGCGAGACACGGCTCCCTCTTCGTCGATGCATCAGCGGCCCGGGCTCGGGATCTTCCTGATCCTGCTGATGGCGGCGTGTTTCGCGGCGCTGGACACCTCGGTCAAGTACCTCAGCGCCGCCGTCCCGGTGTTGATGCTGCTCTGGGCGCGTTACGCCTTCCAGGCGATTGCGATGGGCACCTGGCTGCTGCTGCGGCCGGGCCCGGGCTTTCGCGTCGCGCACCCGAAGTTCCAGCTCGCCCGCGGCGCGCTGCTGATGACGGCCAGCGTGATGTCCTTCGTCGGCCTGAAGTACATGCCGCTGGCCGAGTTCACCGCCGTGGGCATGCTCGCGCCGGTGGTCGTCACCAGCCTGGCCGCGCTGTTCCTGAACGAGCCGGTGTCGCCGCTGCGCTGGGCGCTGGTGATCACCGGCTTTGCGGGGGCGCTGATCGTCATCCGGCCCGGCAGCGGCGTGTTCGGCTGGGTGGCAGCGTTTCCGCTGCTGATGGCGCTGGCCTACGGCAGTTTCCAGGCACTCACCGCCAAGCTTGCGGCGCTCGAGCAACCGCTGACGACGCACTTTTACACCGGGCTGGTCGGTCTGGCGTCGATCACGCCGGTGCTGCTGCTCAGCGGCGTCGAAGTGACGGCGGTGCTGCGCGCAGCGCCAACGCACCACCTGGTGCTGCTGCTGGCCCTGGGCGCGTTCGGCACGGCCGGGCACCTGTTTCTGATCCTGGCGCTGGGCATGGCACCCACCGCCACCCTGATGCCCTTCATCTACCTGCAGATTCCCTTTGCGCTGGCTGCCAGCGCGCTGGTCTTCGCCCACCTGCCCGACGGTTGGGCCTGGCTGGGAATGGCGGTGATCGCGGTCAGCGGCGCAGCGACCGTGTGGTTGAACGTGCGGACAGCCTCGCCGGTGCGCCGGCCCGACTCGCCCGTGGCCGCCGACACAACGGCCGATTGAGCGGCCGATCAAGTGGCCGACTGAGCAACCGCGCGGCGCCGGGTCCGGCGCCACAATCCCGGCATGTCGCAGTACTTCGAGGTCCACCCCGACAACCCGCAGCAGCGCTTGCTCAAGCAGGCGGCGCAGATCCTGCACGGCGGCGGCATCGCGGCCATTCCGACCGATTCGAGCTACGCGCTGGTGTGCCACCTGGACGACAAATCAGCTGCAGAGAACCTGCGCCGAATCCGCGGCGTGGATGACAAGCATCACTTGACTTTGCTCTGCCGCGACCTGAGCGAACTGGCCAGCTACGCGCGCGTCGACAACAAGCAGTTCCGGCTGCTCAAGCTGGGCACGCCGGGGCCGTTCACCTTCATCCTGGAGGCCACCAAGGAAGTGCCGCGGCGCGTGTCGCACCCGTCGCGCCGGACGATCGGGCTGCGTGTGCCGGACCACAAGGTGACGCAGGAGTTGCTGTCGGTGTTCGGTCAGCCGTTGCTGGCCACCACCCTGATCGCGCCGGGCGAAACCGAGCCGATGAACGACCCGGGCGAGATTCGCGACCACTTTCAAAAGCTGATCCAGGCCGTCGTTGATGCCGGTGCCTGCCCGAGGCAGCCGACGACGGTGGTCGATCTGAGTGGCGATGTGCCGGTGCTGGTGCGCCAAGGGCGCGGTGATGCGGCCTTGCTTGGCCTGACCTGAACTTGATCAGTACCTGGTCTGACCCTGATCAGAACCTGACCAGAAAGGCGGTCAGCTTCTTTCGATGCGCGCCACTGCCGAGTGGTTGTGTATGGACTCGAAGTTCTCGACATCGACCGAATAGCGCCCGACCCGCGCATCACCGTTCAGCCGCAGCGCCACATCCCGCACCAGGTCTTCGACGAACTTCGGGTTCTCGTACGCGCGCTCGGTGACCCACTTCTCATCGGCGCGCTTGAGCATCGGCCAGATCTCGCTCGACGCGCTGTCTTCGGCAAAACGCACCAGCTCGTGCCAGCCGATGTCCTGCAGCAGCTCCACGCAAACCACCACATTGGAGCGCTGGTTGTGCGCGCCGTAGTCGGAAATTTCCTTCGAGCAAGGGCACAGCGACTTGACCGGCACGTTGACCTCGGCCCACACGCGGGTGACGCCGGCGCGGGCCTCGGCGATCCAGCGGCCCTGGTACTCAAGCAGGCTCTCCAAGCCCGACACCGGTGCACGCTTGCGCAGGAAGAACGGGAAGCGCGCTTCGATGCGGCCTTCGCTCGCGTTCAGCTTCGCCAGCATGGCGGCCAGCTCGGTGCGCAAGGTGGCGGCGTCGAGCGGCTTATCGAGCGCGTCGAGCCACGCGATGAAGCGCGACATGTGGGTGCCCTTCTGCTCGGCCGGCAGCGCCACGTCCAAGTCCCACGACGCGACGGTGGGCGCGATGGCCTTGCCGATGCGCAACTGCAGCGGGTAGCGCAAGCTGCGCACCCCCACGCGCTGGATCGCCAGATGGCGTTCGTCGCGGCCACTTTGCGTGTCCGGAATGTGCAGGGCGTCCTTCAAATTGCTCATCACGTTCATTGGGAGATCGAGATCAAGAGGCCCGGAAGAATGACAGCAAAGCCGCCGCCGCGCCGCGGCAGGGTCTTGGCGAAGCCGGCGCCACGACCCCGCTAAAAGCTCGCCGCCGATCGCACCAGCGCCGGCTTGGCACCGAAACGCTTGACGATGGACTGCTCGATGCCCGCCGCGTCCAGCCCGCACATGGCCAGCAACTTGGCCGGGTCGCCATGTTCGATGAACACGTCGGGCAAACCCAGCACCAGCACCGGCACGGTGATGCCCGCTTCGGCCAGCGCCTCAAGCACCGCACTGCCCGCGCCGCCCATCGTGCAGCCTTCTTCCACCGTCACGATTGCATCATGGTTGCGCGCCAGGTCAGTCACCAGCGCGACATCGAGCGGCTTGGCAAAGCGCATATTGGCGACCGTGGCGCCGAGCTTCTCGGCTGCGGCCAGAGCCGGGTAGAGCACGGTGCCGAAGGCCAGGATCGCGATGCGCTGGCCCTGGCGGCGCACCTCCCCCTTGCCGAACGGAATTTGTGTCATCTCCGCCTGCAGCACCGTGCCCGCGCCGCTGCCACGCGGGTAGCGCACCGCCACCGGGTGGTTCTGCATGAAGGCGGTGTAGAGCGACTGGCGGCACTCGTTCTCGTCGGCAGGCGTCATCACACTCACGTTGGGCACGCAGCGCAGGTAGGCAATATCGTAGGCGCCGGCATGCGTCGCGCCGTCGGCGCCGACGATGCCGGCACGGTCGAGCGCAAACACCACCGGCAGGTTCTGGATCGCCACGTCGTGCAGCAGTTGGTCGTAACCACGCTGCAGGAAGGTGGAGTAGATCGCGACCACGGGCTTCAGCCCTTCGCAGGCCAGCCCGGCGGCAAAGGTCACCGCATGCTGCTCGGCGATGCCGACGTCGAAGTAGCGCTTCGGAAAGCGCTTTTCGAACTCGACCATGCCCGAGCCTTCGCGCATCGCCGGGGTGATGCCGACCAGGCGCTCGTCCTTCTCGGCCATGTCGCACAGCCACTGGCCGAACACCTGGGTGAAGGTCAGCTTGGGCGGCGTGCTGGGCTTGACCAGGCCGACGGCCGGGTCGAACTTGCCCGACGCGGCGTGGTAGGCCACCGGGTCGGCCTCGGCCAGCTTGTAGCCGTAGCCCTTGCGTGTGACCACGTGCAGGAACTGCGGGCCCTTCAGGTCGCGCAGGTTCTCGAGCGTGGGGATCAGCGACTCCAGGTCGTGCCCGTCGATCGGGCCGACGTAGTTGAAGCCGAACTCCTCGAAGATCGTGCCCGGCACGATCATGCCCTTGGCATGCTCTTCGAAGCGCCGCGCCAGCTCGAACAGCGGCGGCGCGTTCTTCAGCACGTTCTTGGCCGTGTCGCGCGCGGTGGCGTAGAACTTGCCGCTCATCAGGCGCGCCAGGTAGCGGTTCAGCGCCCCCACCGGCGGCGAGATCGACATGTCGTTGTCGTTCAGGATCACCAGCATGTCGGCGTGCGCCACACCGCCGTTGTTGAGCGCTTCGAAGGCCATGCCGGCGCTCATGGCGCCGTCGCCGATGATGGCGATCGACTTGCGCGTCTCGCCCTTGATCTTGGACGCCACCGCCATGCCGTGCGCGGCCGAGATCGACGTGGACGAATGGGCCGTGCCGAAAGCGTCGTACTCGCTCTCGTCGCGGCGCGGAAAGCCCGAGATGCCGCCGAGCTGGCGCAGGCTGCCCATGCGATCGCGCCGGCCGGTCAGGATCTTGTGCGGGTAGGTCTGGTGGCCCACGTCCCACACCAGCCGGTCGTGCGGCGTGTTGAACACATGGTGCAGCGCCACCGTCAGCTCCACTGTGCCCAGGTTGGAGCCCAGGTGACCGCCGGTCTGCGAGATGCTGTGGAGCAGAAAGTCGCGCAGTTCGATCACCAGTTGGCCGAGTTCGTTGCGCGACAGGCGCCGCACGTCGGCCGGGCTGTTGATGGTCTGAAGCAGGGAGTGTTTCATGAGCATGTCAATTGTCCCGTTCCACGACCTTGTCTGCCAACAAACTGAGCCAGCTAGCGCCCAAACCGCTGCGCGCAAGCGCCGCCTGGGCCTTGTCGCGCAACTCATCGGCGTGCCGGCGTGCGGCGTCCAGGCCCAGGATGGTCACATAGGTCGGCTTGTTGTTGTAGAGGTCCTTGCCGGCGGTCTTGCCCAGGGTTTCCGAGGCCTGGGTCACGTCGAGAATGTCGTCGACCACCTGAAAGGCCAGGCCCAGCGCGTCGCCGTAGGCGCTCAGTGCGCTCCAGGTCGGGGCGCTGACCGCGCCGCAGGCCGCGCCCATCAGCACGCTGGCCTGCAGCAGGGCGCCGGTCTTGCGGTGGTGCATGTCGCGCAGCGCCTGTTCGCCCAGGGGCTGGCCGATGCTCGCCAGGTCGATCGCCTGGCCCCCGGCCATGCCAGCGTGGCCGGCAGAGCGCGCCAGCAAGGCGCACAGGCGCGCCTGCAGGGCCGGCGGCACCGCGTCGGCTTCGGTCGGCGTTGCGTCGACGACACAGGGCGTCAGCACCTCGAAGGCCAGGGCCTGCATCGCGTCGCCGGCCAGCATGGCCTGGGCTTCGCCGAACTGCACGTGCACCGTGGGCTTGCCGCGGCGCAGCACGTCGTTGTCCATGCAGGGCATGTCGTCGTGTACCAGCGAGTAGGCGTGGATCAGTTCGACCGCGCAAGCGGCGCGCATGGCCGCCTCGCGCAGGCCGCCCACCGCATCGCAGGCGGCCAGGACGAGCAGCGGGCGCAGGCGCTTGCCGCCGTCGAGCACGCTGTAACGCATGGCCAGACCCAGGCCGGCCGGCGCATCGGCGGGCACCCAGGCGTTCAGCGCCGACTCGACCGCGTCGAGTTCGCGCCGCGACCAGGCATCGAAGTCAGTCGGATTCATTCATTGGCCCACGGCTTGAGCTGGCCCTCTTCGAGCACCTTGACCTGGTGCTCCACCGTTTCGAGGCGGGTCCGACACAAGTTCAGCAACTCGGCACCCCGTTGATAACTTTCGAGCAGGCGGTCGAGCGGCAACTGGCCGCCTTCCATCGAGGCCACCAGGCGTTCCAGTTCGGTGAGCGCGTCTTCATAACTCGCAGGTGCCGCGGGAGCCGGGGTCGTGGGAGGGGTCTTTGCCATTTCGGAACATGAAACAGTAATTGTAGTCAGGCCCACCGGCGCCTGAAACCCGGGGCGACACCGAGCCGGAGCCAGCCCCGCATGCGTGCGGAATTACCGATCCGGCTGTCTTCGAAAGGCACGCAGGTACAATCCGCGGCCCTTTCGTGCTGAGCGAACGGCATTCATCCACGCCCGGCCACGGGGTGGTGCGTGGTGGCGGTTAGACATTGGTTTTTGGAGATATCGGGGATCATGTCCGACCTGAGCATCACGCTGGACGCACTCGAACGAAGCCGCACCCAGCTGTCTGTTTCCAGCTACTTCGACGAAGCCCTGTTTCGCCGCGAGCAGGACCAGCTCTTCAAGCCCGGCCCGCGTTACCTGGGCCACGAACTGTGCGTGCCCGAGCTGGGCGACTTCCATACCCTGCAGCAGGAAGGTGAAGGCCGCGTGCTCGTGCGCACGCCGCGCGGGGTGGAGCTGATCTCCAACGTCTGCCGGCACCGCCAAGCGGTGATGTTGCGCGGCCGCGGCAACACGCGCGGCAGCATCGTCTGCCCGCTGCACCGCTGGACCTACGACCTGGCGGGCCACCTGATCGGCGCGCCGCACTTCCCCGACGATCCGTGCCTGAACCTGAACAACTACGCGCTGCAGACCTGGAACGGCCTGGTCTTCGAGGCCGCCGGTTCGGCTGCCGGGGCGGGCCGCGACATCGCGAGTGAACTGTCCCGGCTGGGGCCGACCGCCGAGTTGAACTTCGACGGTTACCAGTTCGACCGCGTGGTCATGCACGAGTGCAACTACAACTGGAAGACCTTCATCGAGGTCTACCTCGAGGATTACCACGTCGGCCCGTTCCACCCCGGCCTGGGCAACTTCGTCACCTGCGAAGACCTGCGCTGGGAGATGGGCGAGCACTACTCGGTGCAGACGGTGGGCATTGCCACGCCGGGCGGCAAGGCACTCGGCCGGCCGGGCTCGGACGTGTACAAGAAGTGGCACGAGGTGGTGCTGAACTACCGCGACGGCCACGCCCCCAAACAAGGCGCGATCTGGCTCACCAGCTACCCGAACGTGATGGTCGAGTGGTACCCGCACGTGCTGGTGGTCTCCACGCTGTTTCCGCAGGGGCCGCAGAAGACGCTCAACATGGTCGAATTCTTCTACCCCGAAGAGATCGTCGCGTTCGAGCGTGAATTCGTGGAGGCGCAGCAGGCCGCCTACATGGAAACCTGCGTCGAGGACGACGAGATTGCGCTGCGAATGGACGCCGGTCGCAAGGCGCTGATGGCGCGCGGCGACGACGAGTTCGGCCCCTACCAGAGCCCGATGGAAGATGGCATGCAGCAGTTCCATGAGTGGTATCACCGGGCCATGGACCGCCGGGAGTGAGCCAGGCGCATGCCGCACCGGGGCGCGCGCGCCTGAGCCCGGCCTGGCTGATCGTTCTGGCGACCTTCCTGTTCGCCACGATGGGGGTGTGCGTGAAGCTCGCATCGACCCAGTACACCGCCGGCGAGATGGTCTTGTACCGCAGCCTCACCGGCACGCTGATGATGTTCGTGTGGTCGCGCTGGCAGGGCGTGCGGCTGGCGACCACGCTGCCGGGCATGCACTTCTGGCGCAGCCTGAGCGGGGTGATCTCTCTGGTGCTGTGGTTCTACGCCATCGGCAACCTGCCGCTGGCCACGGCGATGACGCTGAACTACATGTCGTCGGTGTGGATGGCGCTGTTCCTGCTGGGCGGCGCTGCGCTCATAGGCACTGCGCGCATTGACGGCCGGCTGGTCGGCACGGTGCTGCTGGGCTTTTGCGGCGTGGCGCTGGTGCTGCGCCCCACCATCGAACAAGATCAGCTCTGGCACGGCCTGATCGGCCTGCTGTCGGGCGTGATCGCCGCCACCGCCTACCTGCAGGTCTCTGCGCTGGGCCGGGCCGGCGAGCCCGAAGAGCGCATCGTCTTCTACTTCTCGGCCAGCGGCATCGCGGCCGGGCTGCTGACCACCTTGTGGACCGGCCTGAGCACCCACACCTGGAAGGGCGCCGCGCTGCTGCTGGCCATCGGCGTGCTGGCCACGCTGGCACAACTGATGATGACGCGCGCCTACAGCACCGGCCGCACCTTGGTCAACGCCAGCCTGCAATACCTCGGCATCGCCTACTCGTTTGCCTACGGCGTGCTGTTGTTCGAAGATCGCATCACGGCGATGGCGCTGGGCGGCATGCTGTTGATCGTCGGCGCCGGCCTGGCCGCCACCCAGTTGCGCAGCAAGGCCCTGCCCGGCGACGCCGCCAAACCCCCGACCGAATCATGACCATGCCCTTCACGACACTCATTTCTGCCACCGAACTGCGCGCCCTGCTCGATGGTGGCGCCGCGCCGGTCATCGTCGACGCCGGCTTCGACCTGGCCGATGTGCAGGCCGGCCACCGCGCCTGGCGTGACGGCCACCTGCCCGGCTCGCACTACCTGCACCTGGACGAGCACCTGTCGGCCGCCAAGACCGGCCGCAACGGCCGCCACCCGATGCCGGCGCGGGCTGACTTCGCGCTCACCTTGGGCCGCCTGGGCATCACGCCGCAGACGCAGGTGATCGCGCTCGACCGCCAGGGCGGCATGTACGCCGCGCGGCTGTGGTGGATGCTGCGCTGGATGGGCCACAGCGCCGTGGCGGTGCTCGACGGCGGCGTGGCCGCCTGGACCGAGGCCGGCGGCACACTCGACCGCGCCGAGCCCACGCCGCGCGACGCTGGCCCCTACCCCGAACGGACCGCTCTGGCCAACGCGATGGACGGCTCCACGCTGGCATCACGACTGGGCACGGTGCGGCTGATCGACGCCCGTGCGGCAGAGCGATTTCGCGGCGAGGTGGAGCCGCTGGACGCCGCGGCCGGTCACATTCCCGGCGCGCTGAACCGCTTTCACAAGCTCAACCTGGGGCCGGACGGCCGCTTCAAGCCCGCGGCCCGCTTGCGCGAAGAATTTGCGCCGCTGCTCGGTGGCCACCCGGCCACCCACGTCGTGCACCAATGCGGCTCGGGCGTGACCGCCTGCCACAACCTGCTCGCGATGGAGCATGCCGGCCTGGCCGGCTCGGCGCTGTATCCCGGCTCATGGAGCGAATGGTCTGCCGACCCGCAACGGCCGCTGGCCAAGGGTTGACCGCGGAACGTCGCGCAGCAGCGACCAACCACTCCCCGACTTGATCGAGGACAAGACGCCGCACCACGCTGGCGTGAACACTCAGGCTCGAAAGGAGTCCAATCGGCTCCTCACTTCAGGAGACGATCATGTTCCAACGCATCCTCGTACCGACCGACGGCTCCGACATCACCGCCAAGGCCGTGAGCACCGCCGTCTCGCTGGCCAAGTCGCTCGGCGCCAAGCTCTACACCATCAGCGTGAAGGAGCCGTTCCCGTACAGCGCCATCTCCGAAATGCAACCCACGCCGCCGCAGGAGTTCTTCGACGCGCAGGAGCGCATCGCGGCCAAGCGCGTGCAGACCGTGGTCGAGACCTGCAAGGCCGCCGGCATCGCCTGCGAAGCCCACACCGTCGAGGCGTTGCACCCGTGGGAAGCCATCATCGACCACGCCAAGCGCCAGGAGTGCGACCTGGTGGTGATGGCCTCGCACGGCCGCCGCGGCGTGGCGGCGCTGCTGCTGGGCAGCGAGACGCAGAAGGTGCTGACGCACTCGCAGGTGGCGGTGCTGATCGTTCGTTGATCGTGCGCGGATCGTTCCGCTGAGCGTTCGTTGATCGTTCGTTGATCGTTGATCCGCCGACCCGAGGCCGGCGGATCAGTGGTGGTGCAACACGTTCGTTGCCAGCACCACCAGCAGCAGGCCGCAGGCCAGCCAGGCAAGCTGCGCCGCCGTGTCCTTGAACGACAGGCGGTGTTGCAGCTGGGGGATCAGGTCGGCCACCGCCACGTAGATGAAGCTGCTCGAGGCCACCACCAGCAGGTACGGAAACAGCGCCTCCCAGGGTCCGACGACGTAGTAGCCCAGCACGCCGCCCACCACCGCGGCCAGCCCGGACACGGCGTTGTAGAGCAGGGCCTTGGCGCGCGACAAGCCCGCGTTGAGCAGCACGATGTAGTCGCCCACCTCCTGCGGAATCTCGTGCGCGATGATGGCTAGCGCCGTCACCACGCCCAGCCGCACGTCGGTCAGGAAAGCGGCCGCGATGATGATGCCGTCGCAGAAGTTGTGGATGCTGTCGCCCAGCAGCACAGCCCAGCCGCCGCGACCGGCCTGCTGCGCGTCGAAGCCGTGGTGATGGTGGTGCTCGTCGTGCTCGTGGTGGTGCTGGTGCCGGTAGAGCTCGGCCTTCTCGAGCAGGAAGAAGAACATCAGCCCGGCCAGCAGCGTGGCGAACAGACTCTGCGGACTGGCCTTGCCCTCGAACGCCTCGGGCAGCACGTTCAGCAGCGCGGTGCCCAGCAGCACGCCGGCCGACAGGCTGACCAAGTGGCGCACCACGCTGCTGAGCACCTTCACGGTCAGGCTCGCGGCGATCAGCACCGACAGCAGGCCACCCGCGAAGGTGGCGATCACGATGTACAGCAGCGTCATTCAAAACCCATCAAGGAACGGGCCGCAAGCACGTGGCCCGCGACGAAGTACGCAGGCGACTCAAAAAGTGGTTCAAGCCACGCCGTTCGACTGCAGCCAGGCCAGGCAACGCTTCCAGCCGTCGTCGGCGGCCTCTTTGCGGTAGCTCGGGCGGTAGTCGGCATGGAAGGCGTGCGGCGCGTCCGGGTAGACCACGAACTCCGACTTCTTCGCCGCGCCGCTGCCCGACGCCAGCGCCGCCTTCATCTTGTCGACGCTGTCTTGCGGAATGCCCGGGTCGTTGCCGCCGTACAGGCCCAGCACCGGGCCGTTCAGGTTGCCCACCAGGTCGAGCGGGTTCTTCGGAGCCAGCGCGCTGGGTGCGCCGACCAGCCGGCCGTACCAGGCCACACCGGCCTTCACCGCCGGGTTGTGGGCGTTGTACAGCCAGGTGATGCGCCCGCCCCAGCAGAAGCCGGTGATCGCCAGTTTCGACGCGTCGCCACCGTTGGCCTTGGCCCATGCGACGGTGGCGTCCAGGTCGCCCATCACCTGAGCGTCGGAAACCTTGTTGATCACCTCGGCGATCAGCTTGGCGATCTCGCCATACGACTGCGCGTCGCCCTGGCGCACGAACAACTCGGGCGCCAGCGCCAGGTAACCGGCCTTGGCAAAACGCCGCGCCACATCGGCAATGTATTCGTGCACGCCGAAGATCTCGGAGATCACCAGCACCACCGGCAAGTTGTTTTTGCCGGCCGGCTGGGCGCGGTACACCGGCATCTTGAAGTCGCCCACCATCACCGTCACCTCGCCGACGGTCAGGCCATCGGCGCTGGTCTTGACGGTCTGCGCACCCACCGGCAACACCGCCGCGGCAAAGCCGCTGCCGACCGAAGTCTTGACAAAATCGCGCCGGCTGAAATGGCGTGAAGGCGTGAGGCTGTCGAGGTCTTGACGAAGCATGGTTGCGAGCTCATGGGTGTGAAACGGAAGCGGCATTCTATGAGCCGGGCACGCAAGGTTCCCCCGCCGTTTGCCGCGACAATGAACCATGGATTGGACACAAACCCGCCCCTCCGACCTGGACTCGCGCTGGCCCGGCCAACTGGCCGGCATCGACATGGGCTCGAACAGCTTCCGGCTCGAGATCGGCCAGGTCATCAAGGGCCGCTACCGGCGAGTTGACTACCTGAAGGAGACCGTGCGCCTGGGCGCCGGGCTCGACACCGACGGCCTGCTGACCGAAGAAGCCACCCAGCGCGGCCTGGCCTGCCTGGCCCGCTTTGCGCAGCGCCTGCAGGGTTACGCGCCGCAGCAGGTGCGCGCCGTGGCCACCCAGACCCTGCGTGAAGCCCGCAACCGAGACGCTTTCCTGGCGCGCGCGCAACTGGCGCTGGGCCTGCCGATCGAGGTGATCTCCGGCCGCGAAGAAGCGCGCCTGATCTACGCTGGCGTGGCGCGCCTTCAGCCGTCGTCGGCGCCGCGCCTGGTGGTCGACATCGGCGGGCGCAGCACCGAGATGATCCTGGGCAAGGAGCGCAAGCCGCTGCGCGCCGAATCGTTTGGCGTGGGCAGCGTGAGCCTGTCGATGAAGTACTTTGGTGACGGGCGCTTTACCGAAGCCGCGTTCCAGGGTGCGCAGATCGCTGCGGGCGCCGAACTCGAAGAAGCGCTGGAGCCATTCGCGCCGGCGCATTGGCAAGAGGCGCTGGGCTCGTCGGGCACGGTGGGCGCAGTCTCGCAACTGCTGGCAGGCAGCGGCGTCACCGACGGCAGCGTGACGCCGGAAGGGCTGCGCTGGCTGATCGAACGATGCCTGCAGGCCGGGCACATTCACAAGCTGCAGCTGCCCGGGCTCAAGGAAGACCGGCGTGCGGTCATCGCCGGCGGCATCGCCATCCTGTACACCTTGGCCACGCAATTCGGGATTGCCGCGCTGCTGCCGGCGCGCGGTGCGCTGCGCCAGGGCGTGATCTTCGACCTGGACGAACGCATCCAGGCCACCGCGCTGCACCAGGACGGGCACGACGTGCGCGACGCCTCGGTGCGCGAACTGCAGCGCCGCTTCATCGTCGACATCCAGCAGGCCCGGCGCGTCAGCACCGTGGCCGAGCACCTGTATGCCAGCGTGCGGCCCGACGCCGGCGCCGAAGCGCGCCGCGAACTGCTGTGGGCCTGTGCGCTGCACGAGATGGGCATGATGGTCTCGCACCACGACCACCACCGCCACAGCGCCTACCTGCTCGGGCATGTGGACGCAGCCGGCTTTTCGCAGAGCCAGCTCAAGCGCCTGGGCGAACTGGTGCTGGGCCAGCGCGGCGGCCTGCGCAAGATCGAAGCCAGCCTGGCCCAGATCGACTTCGCCTGGCAGGTGCTGTGCCTGCGCCTGGCGATCATCAAGTGCCACGCGCGTGGCGACGTCGATCCGCTGGTCTTGAGCCTGCAGCGCAGCGGCACGGTCGCCACGCTCGGCTTCGCCAAGGCCTGGGAGCAGGCCAACCCGCGCAAGCTGCACCAGTTCCGCGAGGAGGTGGAAGCGTGGTCGCGCAGCGGCGTGCTGCGCCTGGAACTCGGGCGTTGAAGGCCTGACCGAGTTGTTCGGAATACTCGGGTCAACATGTAGTTCGACGGCACCGCAACGTAGGGTGCCACTCAACTCGGAGAAGGCAGTTGGAGAACGAATCCTTCACGTATGACGTATTTCTGAGCCACAGTTCCCAGGACAAGGATGCGGTCCGCGACGTCGCGACGCGTCTTCGCAGCAGCGGCCTAAAGGTGTGGTTTGACGAATGGGAAATTGCTCCCGGCGACCTAATCCCTCAAAGGATCGATGCTGGACTGGACAAGTCCCGAGTATTGGTTCTGTGCATGTCCAGCAACTCTTTCACTTCCGGCTGGGCCGAGCTGGAGAGCGGCACATTTCGCTTTCGCGACCCCCTCAACAAGGGGCGCCGGTTTATCCCAATTCGCCTAGACGACGCGGAAATTCCCGGCTCTCTGCGGCAAGTTCTCTACCTCGATTGGAGGCCGGGTGAAAGAGAGCAGAACTATGCCCGTCTCCTTGCTGCATGTAAGCCACCGGCGCGGCGCTCATCTCAAAAGGCTCAAGCGGTCAAACGCCTGACTGCAGTCAAGAAGGCGAGCCCCCAAGTTGAGGACCTGATATCGGCCTACGCGCTGAGTTCGTCGCAAGAGCAGGCTATCCTTGGCCGGTATGACGGTGCACTTTCCTTGTGGCAAGTGAGCAAGAACGGCAATCCCACCCAACAATCGGCCGCCCATCACCGCGGAGTAGTGAAATCACTTTGTTGGGATGAGCGGGCTGGGCAGATTCTAAGTACCTCAGCTGATCGGACGATTCGTCTATGGGAGTTGCCAACGCTGAGATGCGCTCGAACCTTTGAGGGGCACACGGCAACCGTAAACGCTGGGGTATGGGTTCAAGGGCGTGTAGCCTCTTGTTCGGATGATGGGTCCATTCGCGTGTGGAATGCCCAAACAGGTGATCTGGAAAGTGTGCTCAAAGGCCATGCAGGCCCAGTCAACGCACTTGCCAGCCACGCCCACTTGCTGGTCTCGGGGGGCGATGACAGAACTGTACAAATCTGGAATGCCACGGCACGACGGTGTCTTCGTGTTCTTGAGGGGCACATCGGGGCGATCCGATGCGTGCAAATCAGTCCCGACGGAACTCGATTGTTGTCCGGATCCGATGACAACACGATACGGGTTTGGGATCTAGCGTCAGGCATCTGCGAGAACATCTTTGACGGTCACACCGCCGAGATTCTGTGCATGTCGTGGCACGCCAACGCTCAAGTGTTTCTTTCTGGCTCCGGAGATCGAACCCTTCGAATTTGGGGCGCCGATTCCGGCAAATGTCTCCGGGTCCTGGATGGCCACCAGCGCGAGGTATTGGCTGTCAAGTGGCGCGCGGATGAAACACGAGCCATCTCGGGGGACAATTTGGGCGTTCTCTCCTGGGATGTCGATCCCTCCGTCGTCGCGCCGCCGTCAGCAACGCCTCCAGGGCCGCCCAATCTCGCGGTGGCGAAGCAAGTGCAGTACACAAATGCCAAGGTCTTGCTAGTGGGCGAAAGTGGCGCGGGGAAGACAGGCCTTTCGAAGCGACTGGCCGCGAACGTGTGGGAACCAAGTCAATCTACGGTCGGTGCCTGGGCAACACAGTGGGTTCTGCCGACTGCGGCAACCGGCGAAGCAGAGAGAGAAATTTGGCTTTGGGACTTCGGCGGGCAAGCAGATCAACGTTTGATCCATCAGCTATATATGGATGAGACGGCTCTCGCGGTTCTAGTGTTCGACGGGCAAAAGCATGACGTCTTTGAGTCGCTCACTCAGTGGGATCAAGACTTGAACCGTGCCTCAGACAAGCCGCTGTCCAAGCTCTTGGTGGCCGCAAGAATCGATGCGGGTGCTGTTCGTGCGGCTCGTGCCGACATAGACGCATTTGTGGAAGAGAAAAACTACAAGCGCTTCCTGGAGACGAGTGCACTAACAAACGAGGGCTGCGACGAACTTCGCTCGGCAATCGTTGCGAGCATTGAATGGGATGCCATTCCCTGGCGATCCTCGCCAGTCCTCTTCAAGCGGCTGAAGGAGGAAATCGTCAAGCTGAAGGACGAAGGACGTGTGCTGATGCGCGTCAACGAACTTCGCGACACGCTCAAGCTCCGAATTCCAGGAGAAGACAGCCAGTTCAGCGACGCGCAACTTAAGGCAGTGCTCAGCCTGCTCGCAGGGCCCGGCGTAGTAGCCGAACTCGATTTCGGCGGTTGGGTCTTGTTTCGCCCTGAGTTGATCAATGCCTATGGGCAAGCCGTCATCCACAGCATGCGTGCGGATCAGAGCGAGCTCGGATGCCTGAAAGAGGAGCGCGTATTGCGGGGCGACTTGGTCTATCACGACTTCAAGCGAATCGATCCAAACGATGAGCGATTCGTCCTGCTAGCAATGCATCGTCGCTTTCTTGCGCGTGGCCTATGTTCGCGGGAGTACGCGGATACGGATGCCCTGCTCGTCTTTCCAAGCTACTACAAGAGACATCGGCCGCCCCTCTTGGGGCACCCCGCTGTTGTTGTGAGCTACAAGTTCAACGGTGTGGTTGATGAGATCTACTCGACACTTGTTGTTCGCCTTCACTACACCAAGCCATTTCGCCGCCAAAAGCTGTGGCAGGATGCCGCCGAGTTCACGACGGACTCGGGTGCGTCCATTGGTGTAAAGCTATCGCGCCGGCTGCCCGATGCCGCGAGTCGAATCGAGGTCTACTGCGATCCATCAACGTTGCTCGCAGACACAATCGTTTTCGTTCGATACGTCCATGAGCACCTCAAGAACAAAGCTACCGAAGTCGAGCGTCGGCGCCACTATGTTTGCAAGTGTGCGACTCCCGTATCTGACATCGATGCGGCAGAGCGTCGGCGCAACGAAGGGAAGGCGGACATCGGTTGCTCGTACTGCGACCGCCGAATTCCGCTGTTGGATGAACTTGAGAAGCAGTACTTCACTCCGTCAATCGAAAAGAAGGTTCGCGGGCTTGATGAGCAGGCAGAGGTCGAACTGTCTTCTCTGCCCGGGCACTCTTCTCGATCAAGTAGCTGCGAATCTCCATCCACCGAATGACGCCAGCCGAATCTCGGATGACCAACATTACAGGCACCTTTTGGCG
>JANMYQ010000203.1:0-1631 GCA_031382215.1 Methylibium sp. | reverse complement strand
GTCGGCCTGCTCGAAGCGGCGCGCCATGGCGGCAGGAAGCTCGGGCATGGATGCCTTGACGCTATGGATCCAGGCCGCCCCAATCACCAGCGGTGGCAGGTCGGGGTCGGGGAAGTAGCGGTAGTCGTGCGCGTCTTCCTTGCTGCGCATGGCACGTGTCTCACCCGTGTCGGGGTTGAAGAGCACAGTCGCTTGCTCGATGGCCAGGCCGTCTTCGACGCGGTCGATCTGCCACTGCACTTCAAAGTCGACCGCCTGCTGCAGAAAACGAAAGCTGTTGAGGTTTTTGATCTCGCGGCGTGTGCCTAGCGCAGCGCCGGGCTTGCGCACCGACACGTTGGCGTCGCAGCGGAAGCTGCCTTCTTGCATGTTGCCGTCGCAGATGCCCAGCCACATCACCAGCGCGTGCAGCGCCTTGGCGTACTCCACCGCTTCTGCGCTGCTGCGCATGTCAGGTTCGGTGACGATTTCCAAAAGCGGCGTGCCAGCGCGATTCAGGTCAATGCCGGTCTGGCCGGCCTGCGCACCATGCAAGCTCTTGCCCGCGTCTTCTTCCAAGTGCGCGCGCGTCAGCCGCACAGACCGCGCCTCGCCGTTCAGCACAAAGTCGACCCGCCCGCCCTGCACCACGGGCGTTTCGTACTGGCTGATCTGGTAACCCTTGGGCAGGTCTGGGTAGAAGTAGTTCTTGCGCGCAAAGATCGACAACGGCGCCACCTTGGCACCCACCGCCAGGCCGAAGCGGATGGCGCGCTCGACCGCGCCGCGGTTCATCACCGGCAACGTGCCCGGCAGCGCCAAGTCCACCGCGCAGGCCTGGGTGTTGGGCGCGGCGCCAAAGTGCGTGCTGGCGCCGCTGAAAATCTTGCTGAGCGTTGAGAGTTGGGCGTGGGTTTCGAGGCCGATGACGACTTCGTAACCGCGGATCAGGGCTGCACGCTGGGGCATGGCTCAATACCCTTTCGGCGCTTGGCGGTGGAAGTCGGTCGCCTGCTGCAGCGCGTGCGCCGTCTGCAGCAGCATGGCTTCTTCAAAATAGTTGCCGATGAGCTGCAGGCCGACCGGCATGCCACCTTCGCCTGCACCCGCCGGCACGCTCATGCCCGGCAAGCCGGCCAGGCTGGCCGGCAGCGTGAAGATGTCGGCCAGGTAGGCCTTCACCGGGTCATCGGCCTGCGCGCCCAGCTTCCAGGCCACCGTGGGCGCCACCGGGCCGGCAATCACGTCGCAGTGTTTGAAGCAGGCCTGGAAGTCGTCGGCAATCATGCGGCGCAGCTTTTGCGCCTGCACATAAAAGGCGTCGTAGTAACCGTGTGACAGCACATAGGTGCCGATCATGATGCGGCGCTTGACCTCGGCGCCAAAGCCTTCAGCGCGCGACTTTTTGTACATGTCCAGCAAGTCGCCATGCTGCGCGGCGCGGTGGCCAAACTTGACGCCGTCAAAGCGGCCCAGGTTGGAACTGGCCTCGGCCGGCGCGATGATGTAGTACACCGGAATCGACAGCTCGGTGCGCGGCAGGCTCACGTCCACCAGCGTCGCGCCGAGCTTTTCAAGCTCAGCCAGCGCACCACGCACCGCGCGCTCTACATCAGCCGACAACCCCGCCGGAAAGAACTCGCGCGGCAGGC
>JANMYQ010000201.1:0-2311 GCA_031382215.1 Methylibium sp. | reverse complement strand
GAGTTCGAGCATTTCGGCTGGGGTGGCGACTGGTTTCGCGCCCACGGCGAGATGATGCCGCAGGATGGCCTGGACGCGCTGCGCAACAAGGACGCGATTTTGTTCGGCTCGGCCGGCGACCCGCACATCCCCGACCACATCACGCTGTGGGGCCTGCGCCTGAAAATCTGCCAGGGCTTCGATCAGTACGCCAACGTGCGGCCGACGCGCATCCTGCCGGGCATCGACGCGCCGCTGAAGCGCTGCCGGCCGCAAGACCTGGACTGGGTGATCGTGCGCGAGAACTCGGAAGGTGAATACGCCGGCGTCGGCGGGCGCGTGCACCAGGGCCACCCGATCGAGGCCGCCACCGACGTGTCGATCATGACCCGCGTCGGCGTCGAACGCATCATCCGCTATGCCTTCAAGCTGGCCTCATCGCGGCCGCGCAAGCTGCTGACGGTGGTAACCAAGAGCAACGCGCAGCGCCATGCCATGGTGATGTGGGACGAGATCGCGGCCGAGGTGGCGCGCGAGTTCCCCGACGTGCGATGGGACAAGGAACTGGTCGACGCGATGACCGCACGCATGGTCAACCGTCCGGCCAGCATCGACACCGTGGTGGCGACCAACCTGCACGCCGACATCCTGAGCGACCTGGCCGCCGCGCTGGCCGGCAGCCTGGGCATCGCGCCCACCGGCAACATCGACCCCGAGCGTCGCTATCCGAGCATGTTCGAGCCGATCCACGGCTCGGCGTTCGACATCATGGGCCAGGGTCTGGCCAACCCGGTGGGCACCTTCTGGTCGTGCGTGATGCTGCTCGAGCACCTGGGCGAGCCGGCCGCCGCGCAGCGGCTGATGCAGGCCATCGAGACCGTCACCGCCACCCCGGCGCTGCACACCCGCGACCTGGGCGGCAAGGCCACCACGGCCGAGGTGACGCAGGCCGTGTGCCGGCAACTCGGCGTGCAGGCGAGCTGAAACGAAGCCCGCCTCGGCGGGCCTGGCGCATGCGCAGGCCTGGCTCGGCCAGCCGGTGACGCTGGTCGTGCTGGTGGTCCATGCCAACTCGTCGACCAAGACGGTCGCCGAGCTGGTGGCACTGGCCAAGGCCGCCAAGCCCGGACTCAGCCACGGCTCCAACGGCAACGGCACCGCGCAGCACCTGATCGGCACCCCGTTCGAGAACCTCTCCGGCGCCGGCCTACTGCACATCCCCTACGAGGGCAGCGGCCCGTTGACCACCGACCTGCCGGGCGGCCAGGGGTTGAAGGGCTTCGACAGCGGCACCTGGTTCGACGTGCTGGCGCCGATGGCCACGCCGAAGGACATCGTGGCGCGGCACTCGGGCGGGATGATCCGCATCATCCACTCGCTGGAATTCAAGAAGCGCATGGACGAGATCGGCGCCGAGCCCGTGGGCAACGCGCCGGAGCAGATGGCGCGCCAGATCAAGGACGACACCGAGCGCTTCGCGGCACTGGTCAGGAGGGCCAACGTGGTCATCGAATGACAGTGGCCTGGTGGGCGCTGGCACGGCCGCCAGCGCGCCTGCGGCCGCTGTTCAGCCGTTGCGCAGTGCCGTGCCGCGCCCCGCTGCAGTGGCCACCCGCTTGCGGGGCTGGGTGGCCTTGCCGGCCCTGACCGGGCCCAGCGCGCCGGGTGCACATTCGACCAGCAGCTGCGGATAAACCTGCCGCGCACCGGCCAGGAAGTTGTCCACCACGCGCGCCACGTGCCCCATGAAGTCGACCTGGATGCGGGTCTGGTAGACGTGTTGACGCACGGCCATGTAGAAGAAGCCGCCATGCAGGCTCCACACGAACTCGATCTCTTCTTCGGCCACGGGCGTGTCGGTATCGGCCAGGCCGCAGTCGTGCCGAAGTTCGCGGCAGTACACCGGCAGCAGTTCGCGCCGCACCAACTGGATATAGCGGCGGTTGAGCGTGGGCTCGGACAGGCCCGCGTGCATGTAGATGCGGATCCACTCCGGCCGGTAGGTGGCGGCCGAGTACTGACCGTAGAAGTCGATCAACCGCTCGCGCAGCGATTTGGAGCGGTCGCGCAGCGGCGGAATCCAGGCCGGGTTCCAGCGCCCTTCGAAGACGGTCTGGTAGACGCGCTCGACGAGCGCCTGCTTGCTGGCGAAGTAGCGGTACAGGAGCGGCTGCGTGATGCCCAGGCGCTTGGACAATTCGCGCGTCTGGCCCGAAAAGCCGACCTCCGAAAAGTTGGCGATCGCGCCTTCGATGATCTGCCGCTCGCGGTCGGCCGAAGCCAGCCTGTGCTTGGGCGGCGAAGGTTGGGCGGCCGGGCGCGCGGCAGCGCG
>JANMYQ010000173.1:0-1827 GCA_031382215.1 Methylibium sp. | reverse complement strand
CGATGGCGTCACGCGTGTCATGCCGCTGGACGTGTTGCTGGTCTTCTTCGGCCTCTCGCCCAAGCTCGGGCCGATTGCGAACTGGGGCCTGGATATCGAGCGCAAACAGCTGCTCGTGGATACCGAGAAATTCGAGACCTCGATTCCCGGCATCTTCGCGGTCGGCGATATCAACCAGTACCCGGGCAAGAAAAAGCTCATCCTGTCGGGCTTTCACGAGGCCACGCTGGCCGCCTACGGCGCTGCGCCTTATATATTCCCCGACAAACCGGTGACGCTGCAGTACACCACCACAAGCACCCGGCTGCACCAGGTGTTGGGGGTCGAATCGCCGGTGTTCGATTGAGGTCTTGATTTGATGCTGCGGCATAATCCGCACTGGCTCGTGTACAGAACGAGCCCACTTCGCTAGGGGTGTTGGCACTGTTCACGCAGTGCCGACTGAGAAAGTCCCTTTGAACCTGATTGAGGTAATCCTCGCGCAGGGAAGCAGTCAGCAGCCTCAAGCCCTTTCGCGGCTCGGCTACCGACCCGCCGACCTGCCATCGACTGCAAGGCCCAGGCGGCACGAATGACACATCACGTTCCAGTTTCATCCATCGCACTGGCCGCGGCCATGCTCGGCTTAGGCCACAGCGCGGCGGCACAAGGCGCGGACACCGTCACCATCACCGGGCGCGGCATCACGACACAGAGCACCAGCGGGTTCGGTGATGCAGCACTCGCGCGCTCACCGTTGCAGGCCGCCGTTTATGGCGCACAACAACTCGTCGATGCGGGCATCACGTCGATGGCGGGGCTGACCCGGCTGGACGCCAGCCTGGCCGACGCCTACAACACCGAGGGCTATTGGAGTTACCTCACGGTGCGCGGCTTCGTCATCGACAACCGCGCCAACTACCGCCGCGACGGCCTGCCGATCAATGCCGAGACCGCCATCGCCCTGGGCAACAAGGAGCGCCTTGAAGTGCTCAAGGGAACCAGCGGCATACAGGCCGGCACCAGCGCCCCCGGCGGACTGGTCAACCTGGTCGTCAAGCGTCCCACCGGCAGGGTGCGCCAGGCCGAACTTTCATGGCGCCAGGACGGCACGCTCGAAGCCGCCGCAGACCTGGGCGAGCGCTTCGGCGACCAGGGCCAATTCGGCGCCCGGCTCAACGTCAACGCCGCCGCCTTGCGCCCGCGCACGCTCGCATCGGACGGCCAGCGCGGGCTGTTCGCATTCGCCACCGATTGGCGCATCAATGCCGACTCGCTGCTCGAATTCGAGATTGAAAGCAGCCGCCAATCGCAGCCCAGCGTGCCGGGCTTCAGCCTGCTGGGCCAGCGCGTGCCGGACGCCAAGGCCATCGACCCGCGCACCAACCTCAACAACCAGCCCTGGAGCCTGCCGGTGGTGCTGGACGGCGACACCGCATCGCTGCGCTGGCAACAGCGCCTGCCCGGCGAATGGCGCTTCACCGCACATGGCGCCACGCAGCGCCTGCGCAGCGACGATCGCGTGGCATTCCCATCCGGTTGTTATGCAGCCGCGACTGATACGTACTACCCCGACCGCTATTGCCCCGACGGCAGCTTCGACCTGTACGACTTTCGCAGCGAAAACGAGCGCCGGCGAATCGACGTACTCGACCTGCGCTTCGAAGGGCCTGCGCGCACCGGCACCATGAGCCACCGCATCACGGCGGGCGTGCAAAGCAGCCGCACCCAAGACCGCTTCCAGCGTCAGGCCTACAACTATGCCGGCGGCGGCAACATCGACGCCAGCATCGTCACCCCCGCGGCACCGGAACTCACCGACGAGAATACCAACCGCGACGAGCGCAG
>JANMYQ010000172.1:0-3756 GCA_031382215.1 Methylibium sp. | reverse complement strand
TGGCCTGCTCAGGCCACCCCGCTCCCGCGCCTGACCCGCCCTCGCGGCGGGCGTCCACTCATGGACGCCCGGCCTCCCGCTGGCCCGGCTGCCCACGCAAGTTCCTGTCCGCCCCTGGCGTGACCTGAACGCGCGTCCGGTCGGCCCCGGCTGTCGAATCGTCAGGATCATCGTGAAATCTCTCCCCTGGCTGTCTGCCTGCGTCATCGCGGGCAGCTTGGCCGGTGGGCCCGTCCGGGCCCAGCCTGCCACATCCCCACAGGGCTCCCAGGCCGTATCGCCGGCTGCCGGCCCAGCAGTCGTCGGCACCATCACCCTCCGCGACGCCCTGGACGCGGCATGGCAGCGTTCCGTCTCGGCCCGCGAGACTGACGGCCAGCGCCGCCGCGCCGAGGCCGACCGCGCCACCGCGGGCAGTTTCTGGGCAGCGCCACCGTCGCTGGGGATGAGCCACCGCGACGACCGCCTGCAAAGCAACGCTGGCAAGCGCGAAACCGAGATCGGAGTCGCCGTGCCGTTGTGGCTGCCGGGCCAGAGAGTCGCCCGCTCGGACGCCGCCGAAGCTGCGGTGGCCCAGGCACAGGCGGCCGAACCGGTGGCCCGCCTTCGCCTGGCCGGTGAACTGCGCGAAGCGGCGTGGCAACTCGCTGCCTTGCAGGCCGAGGCTGCCCAGGCTGACAGTCAGGCGCAGGCGCTGAAGCAACTCACCGACGATGTCGAGCGCCGCGTGCGCGCTGGCGATCTGGCGCGTGCAGACGCCCTGGCCGCCAGGGCGGAACAGCTGGCGGCGTCCGCTTTGCAGTCCGACGTGCACCAGCGCCTGCAGGCCGCCCGCGCGCGTTGGACCCTGCTCACCGGCCTGACGGCCGCGCCCGGTCAGACGGCAGCGATCGTCTCCGACGGGGCCACCGCAGCAGCAGCGGCTCACCCAGAGCTGCAACTCGCCAGCCAATCGACGGCGCTGGCACGCAAGCGCGTGGACCTGATGCGCCACTCGCGCCGCGATGCGCCCGAGCTGACCGTGGGCATGCGCCAGGACGTGCCCGGCCGAGCAGAGGCCTCGCAGGGCAGTCTGGTTGTCGGGTTGCGCCTGCCCTTCGGCACCGACGACCGAAATCGGCCGCTGGAGGCGGCTGCACTGGCCGAACTGGATGTGGCCGAGACGCTGGAGCGGCGCCTGCGTGAACGCCTGGACAGCGACGTCGCAGCCGCGCGCGACGCGCTGCGCTCGGCCGAGGCGCAGCTGGAAGCTGAGGCCACCCGGGCCGGCCTGCTGCGAGAACGCGCGACCTTGATCGACAAGTCCTACCGTGCCGGCGAAACCCCGCTGCCCGATCTGCTGCGCGCGCTCTCAGCCGCGGCGCAGGCCGACAGCACCGCCGCCCGCCAGATCGCCGCGCTGGGCCTCGCCCGCGCCCGACTCCAACAAACCCTCGGACTTCTCCCATGAACACTTTCCCCCAACGCCGCGCCCAGCGGCATCTGCCGGCCGTGGTCCTGAGCGCCCTGCTTCTGGCCGCGCATGCGCCCGCCTTCGCCGCCCCTGGCACCCACGGCCCCAATGGCGAACACCTGGACGGCCCGACCGCCGTGCGGGGCGCGCCGGCCCTGCCTCGCATCGAAGCCAGTTCGGAGGCCTTCGAACTGGTCGCCGAGCTGCGCACCGGCGAGCTGGCCATCGTCGTCGACCGCTACGCATCCAACGAGCCCGTGTTGGGCGCCAAGCTCGAGGTCGAGAGCGGCGCGTTGAAAGCTGTCGCCGCGTTCCGCACCGAACAAGGCGATTACGTGGTCACCGATGCGGCGCTGCTCAAGGCGCTGGTCGCTCCCGGCGAGCACGGTGTGGTCTTCACGCTGGTGGCCGGCCCCGACAGCGATCTGCTCGACGGCAAGCTGGTGAACGCTGCGGGTGGCGCAGCAGCCGCGGCGGTGAAGGGCGATCACGGACACGCCCACGGCGGCGATGACCACGGCCACGGGCATGACCACGAACGGGAGCGTGCTGTCTGGATCGGTGCCGGCGTCGCGGTCCTGGGTCTGATTGGCGGCATCGCCTGGTGGCGCCAGCGCAGGCGCGCGGCCGCCGCACTGCAGGGGGGTCTGTGATGACTCAACTCCAGATGCCAACGCGAACCCTGGCCCGGGCGACGATGCTGCTCGCCAGCCTGCTCGCGATCACGCCGGCATTGTCCGCCCCGGGGGCGCACGGCCCCAACGGCGAACACCTCGACGCGCCCGGCGTGGCGGTCAACGCCTCCGGCCTGGCGCGTCTGCCCGACGGCAGCGTCAACGTGCCCAAGACCGCGCAGCGGCGCATGGCCATCCGCACCGTGTTGGCCCCCGAGTCCGAAGCCGCGGCCACGGTCGAACTGCCTGGCCGGGTGGTCATGGACCCGAACGCCAGCGGCCGTGTGCAGGCCGTGCACGGCGGTCGCGTCGAGCCCGGGCCCAAGGGCCTGCCCGTCGCCGGCCAATCGGTGAAGCGTGGCGAGGTGCTGGCCTACGTGCGCCACCACGCCGAGCCTTATGCCCTGGGCGCACAACAAGCCCAGCTGGCCGAACTGCGCGCACAGCGGCAACTGGCCGAGCAACGCGTGCAGCGCCTCGAAGGCCTGGAAGGCACGGTGCCGCGCAAGGAGATCGACGCTGCCCGCACCGAGGCGACGAGCCTGGCCGAGCGTGAGCGCAGCATCGGCGCAAGCCTCGTGGCTCGCGAAGCCCTGACCGCGCCGGTCAGCGGCGTGATCGCCCGTGCGGACCTCGTCGTCGGTCAGGTCATCGAGCCGCGTGACGTACTGTTCGAAGTGGTCAACCCGGCCCGCATGCTGGTGGAGGCCACCACGCCCGACCCCAACTTGGCTGCCCGCGTGGCGGGCGCGTCGCTGCAGGGCGTGCCCCAGGTGGCGCTGCGCCTGATGGGCGTATCGAGTTCGCTGCGCGACGGCGTGCTGCCCTTGACTTTCGCCGTGACCCCGGCGCAGGCCGGCATGGTCTTGCCTTTGGCTATCGGCCAGCCGGTCACCGTCGTGGCGCAATCGAAGGAGCGAATCAAGGGCGTGGTGCTGCCGGCACAGGCGGTGGTGCGCAACCCGTCCAACGAGCCCATCGTCTGGATCAAGTCGGGCGCTGAGCGTTTCATCCCGCAGCCGGTGCAATACCGGCCGCTGGACTCGAGCACGGTGGTGGTGACGCAGGGACTGAGCGCGGACAACCGCGTCGTCGTCCAGGGCGCACCGCTCATCGCCCAGATCCGCTGAGATGACGGCCCCCACGTTCACTTCGTTCACTGCCCCCCAAAGGGGCGTTCAGTCGGCTTGGGAACGGCCCGGCGCCGACTGAAGGAGAACCCCTCATGTTCAACTGGATCGTTCGCTACAGCCTGCACAACCGCCTGTTCGTGCTGGCGGTGGCGGCGCTGTTGATGGCCTATGGGGCGATGACGGCCTGGCGCGCGCCGGTCGATGTCTTCCCCGACCTCAACAAGCCGCTGATCACCGTGCTGACCGAAGCCGGCGGCATGGCGCCGGAAGAAGTCGAGCAGCTGGTTACTTTTCCGCTGGAGACCGCGCTCAACGGCATGCCGGGCGTGACCCGCGTGCGCAGCACCTCGGGCGTGGGCCTTTCGCTGGTCTATGCCGAGTTCGACTGGGGCACCGACATCTACCGCAACCGGCAGCTGGTGGCCGAGCGGCTGGCGGTCGTGCGCGAGCAGATGCCGGGCGACATCACGCCGGTGATGGGCCCGGTGTCGTCCAT
>JANMYQ010000130.1:0-1823 GCA_031382215.1 Methylibium sp. | reverse complement strand
TCGACGACGAACCCTTCTACCGCGCCTGCCGCGGCGTGCTGGCGGACGGCGGCCTGCTGAGCGTGAACCTGTTCGGCCGCCACGCCAGCTTCGAAGCCAGCGTGCAACGCATCGGCCGCGTGTTCGGCGCCGATCAGGTGTGGAACCTGCGGCCGACGCGCGAGGGCAACACGGTCGTCATCGCCGGGCGCGGCGTGGTGCTGCCCGAGCGTGCGGAACGGGCCGCGCGTGCCGATAACATTGAGGCCCGCTACGGCCTGCCGGCGCGCAAGTGGCTGCGCATGATCCGCGTGCCGCTGCCGCCACACTCCACCGCATGAACAAGCCTTCAAGCAGCGCCAAGCCCGCGGCCACTACCGGCCCGCTGGCCTGGCGCAGCCTGCTCCAGTGGCTGCGCCAGGACGGAATGATCAGCGCCGACGACGCCGCGCGCACCACGCAGCGCTTCGGCTCGGGCGACAGCCGTCAGCATCCGCTGGTGCGGCTGGGCAATGCCGGCCTGAGCCACGCCGTGAACGGCAGCGCGCTCGACGCCGAGGCCCTGACGAAGTGGCTGGCCCAGCGCAGCAACGTGCCCTACCTGCGCATCGACCCGCTGAAGGTGGACGTGGGCCGGGTCGCCGAGGTGATGTCGATCACCTATGCCGAGCGCCGCCATGCGCTGCCGGTGCAGGTCGGCACGCACGAGGTGACGATCGCCACCTGCGAGCCGTTCGACACCGCGTGGGTGCCCGAGATCGAGGCCCACACGCGCAAGGCCGTGAAACTGGTACTGACGAGCCCGGTCGAGCTGCAGCGCTACACGACCGAGTTCTACACCCTGGCGCGCTCGGTCCGCGCGGCCCTCAAGAGCGGCGAGAACTCGGCGGCGGCGAGCTTCGAGCAACTGGTCGAGCTCGGCCGCAGCACCAAGCCGCTCGACGCCAACGTCCAGGGCGTGGTGCAGGTCGTCGACTGGCTGTGGCAGTACGCCTTCGACCAGCGCGCGAGCGACATCCACCTGGAGCCGCGGCGCGACCTCGCCGCGATCCGCTTTCGCATCGATGGCGTGATGCACACCGTTTATCAGCTGCCACCCGGCGTGATGAGTGCAATGACGGCGCGCATCAAGCTGCTCGGGCGGATGGACGTGGTGGAAAAGCGCCGCCCGCAGGACGGCCGCATCAAGACCCGCAACCCGCGCGGCGATGAAGTCGAGATGCGTTTGTCGACGCTGCCCACGGCGTTCGGCGAGAAGATGGTGATGCGCATCTTCGACCCCGACACGGCGCAAAAGCAGATCGACGCGCTCGGCTTCGGCGCGCATGACGCGCCGCGCTGGGAGGCGCTGACGGCGCGCACGCACGGCATCATCCTCGTCACCGGGCCGACGGGCTCGGGCAAGACGACGACGCTGTACGCGACGCTGAAGCGCCTCGCGACCGATGAGGTGAATGTCTGCACGATCGAAGACCCGATCGAGATGATCCAGCCGGCGTTCAACCAGACCCAGGTGCAGACGGGCCTGGACCTCGGCTTCGCCGAGGGCCTGCGCGCACTGATGCGCCAGGACCCGGACATCATCATGGTCGGCGAGATTCGCGACCTGGCGACGGCCGAGATGGCGATCCAGGCGGCGCTCACCGGCCACCTCGTGTTCAGCACGCTGCACACCAACGACGCGGCCTCGGCCATCACCCGGCTCGCCGATCTGGGTGTGCCGCCGTACCTGATCGGCTCGACCTTGATCGGCGTGCTCGCGCAGCGCCTGGTGCGCACGCTGTGCGTGAACTGCAAACAGCCCGACGACGAGACCACGCGCGAAGACCTCGACGAAGCCATCA
>JANMYQ010000112.1:0-2444 GCA_031382215.1 Methylibium sp. | reverse complement strand
CATACCACGCGGTGCCAACTAACCTGCGGGCGATAGGCACCCCCGAGTTCGACACCAACCCCACCTAAGTCCTTGATTTGCCTAGATTCGCAAATCGAACGCTCCACTACATCGGGAGCTACGCCGGGCGGCGTCGGGGGGGTCAGAGGCCGGCGGCGGTGGGTCTGGGCACCTCCAGTGCGGCGAAGAGATCGGCCTGCGCGGCGCTGATTGACGACAGCCCGGTGACGGCCGTGCCGCCGGCCAGGTGGATGCGGTGACGCTGAACCTGGCGCAGCATCTGCAGCGCCCGCTCGGGCGATGCGGCATGGCCCTTGGCCTTGAGCCGCATGCGCATGACCCGGTGCAGCACCAGCGCCAGGAAGCAGATCAGCCCGTGCGCGCGGATGCGCTCGGGCAGGCGGTGGAACATTGGCGCAATCTCGATCTGGCTCTTGAGCACGTGGAAGCCGCGCTCGATGTCGGCCAGCCCCTTGTAGCGCCGCACGATCTCGGCGGGCGTCAGGTCGGCCACGTTGGTTAGCAGCAACAGCTTGCCGTCGAGTAGCTCGGCCTGCGCCAGCCGTTCGTCGTTGACGCTCCAGCTGAGCTGGTCATGGCGCAGGTCCACCTTGACGATGTGGGCCAGGTGGGCTTCGAGCACCTCGTGGTGCAGCCGCGCCTTGGCGCCCGCGTCCGACAACTTGCGGCCCTTGAAGGCCTTGCCGCCGTCCTGCTCGTCGAGCTTGTCGGCGCTGGCCTGCGCGCGAGCCAGCAATTCGGCGATGCGCGAGCGCCGCTGGGCCGTCTGCTCGGCCGCCCGCTGCGGGTTGTGCGCCCAGACCAGGTGCAGGGTCGGGCTGTTGGCCGGCAGGTCGGCGACGGCATCGTCGCCCGCGACATGGTCCGCGCTGTCAGGTGTGCCCGCCAGCGTGTCGTGCGCAGGGATCGGGGCCGAACCGTCGGACGTGCTGTCAGACCCGCCGTCGTCGGCCTTCTTGGGTGGCCAGGGCATTTCTCCGGTGAGTTCGTCGGCGCTGACCACGCACGCCGGCTGTACCGACGCCAGCGCCTGGGCGAAGGCGTTGTAGCGCCGCGCCGGCACCGCCAGGATGTACTCCAACGGCCGGGCGTCGCCACCAGCGCCCACCTTCAGGCCCCGCAGCATCGCCAGGTTGTCCATGTTCAGCAGGCCCCGGTCGGCCACCAGGATCAGCCGCTGCACCGGATACAGCCGCAGCACCTCGGCCACTGCGGTGGACAGGGTGGTGGCCTCCGCCGCATTGCCCTGCCACAGCCGGTGCGCCAGCGGCAGTCCCTCGGCCGTCTGCACCACGCCCAGCAGGCACTGCCGGGCAAACACGCCTTCCTTGGCCAGGCCAACGGCGCGCAGGTCGCCGGGCAGATCGGTTGCGCCCTCGGCCCGCAGCGTGGTCAGGTCGTAGAAGACGACCGACAACTGCGTGTCGATCAGCGGGCGCAGCAGCCGGGCCACCAGCGCCGAGACCTGCTCGGCCTTGTGCTCCAGCGAGTCCATGGTGCGCAGCAGCCGCTGGTGGGTGACCGACGCCGCGTCCAGCCCGGGCACCCAGGCCACCTCCAGCCAGCGCAGCAGCCCGAGCTTGGACGTGGCGTCGCACAGGCGGTTGAACACCATGGCGCGCACCAACGCTTCGGCATCAAAGCCGGGGTGGGCCGAGCGCAGCAATGGGCCGATGGCATCGAAACCCAGCTCGCGCCACAGCGCGTCCAGCACAAAGGCGTCACCGTAGGCCAGCGAGGCATCGAAGCGGATGTCGTCGGCCGAGGGCGGCGAGGCAGACACCGCAGCGCCGGCCGAGCGACCGGTGGCGCCCAGCAGGCGGTCGATCAGCGTATCGACGGCGCCGCCAGCCTCGTCGAGCCGCCCGACGGTGGCTACCGTGCGCTGGCGCGGCTGGCCGGCGTCGTTGCGGTAGGACTCGACGAGCTGCAGATAGCGCCGGCCGCCCGAGCGGGTGAGCTTGACGAACATGGGACGGGAGTCTAGCAGGCCTCCAGGAGCGTGCCAACACCCTATCATCCAAAACGTGCCACTACAGAAAATTCACTGTCGCGCGACTAAGTGGTTGTCGGGTAATGGCCTCGGCCCAAATCTCGGGCGGAAATGGCTGGGTCATGTCGAACTCGGGGGCCTGGCGTCATGCCGTTGGCTCTCCGCTTGAACGAGGGGTTAGACATCAGTGCGCCGGAGAAACCGGCAAGGAGTAAAGGGTGAGAGTCCCTCACAGTGAAGAAGTAGCGAATCACGCTGTCCCCGAGTCATGCGCAGTGTCCCGCGAGGGGCAAGGCGAAGCGTTGACAGAGGTACGCATAGGCCAGCCATTGAGCCGCGAAATTAACGTCATCCTGGGTGCCCACGCTTTTGATGCGGTGGAAGGCTACACGATGGGGCGCGACATCGCGAGTGCCCTGTCGACCTGGCG
>JANMYQ010000108.1:0-2629 GCA_031382215.1 Methylibium sp. | reverse complement strand
GATGCGGAACTGGTACAGCGGCGGCAGCATGCGCGACAGCGGGATCAATGCGGCGACGATGGTGACGAGCACCGGCCACATGCGGTCGATCAGGTTCGCCAGCCAGAACGGCAGGTAACGCTGCAAGACCGGCATGCCGGTCGCGTAATAACGCTGCGCTTCCATGGCGAGCGGCTCTTCGGTGCCGGCCGCGATCGGCAGCTCGCCCTTGCGCTGGAACCAGCCGGCGCCGCCGTGCACCTGCTGTGCGGTCTGCACGAAGAGCTGGATCAGGGCCGGGTGCGTTTCCTTGCGCGCCAGCAGCGTGGCGGTGGGTGCGACCAGGCGCACGTCTTGCGGCGGCAGGTCGCGCGCCAAGTCGACCACGCCGCGTGGCAGCGTCACCGGCGTCAGGAAGGCGAAGCGGCGCGAGTAGGCGTCGGCCTGCGCGAAGTTGTAGAGCGCGATGCCGGGCGTCTGCAGCAGCATCTGCACCATCAGCGACTCGGGCGCCGAGGCGAACACGAGCGCATCGACCTCGCCGCCGAGCAGGGCCACCACGGCGGGCGTTTGTGGCTGGCGCAGCAGCGTCAGCGACTCGGGTTCGATGTTGTTGGCCGCGATCAACTTGTTCATCAGGTTCGGCACACCGCTGCCTTCCGCGCCGATGTTCAGGCGCCAGCCCGGCAGCTGCGACATCGAGCTGAGCGCCGGTGCCTTCAGCAGGCGCTGCGCCGAGTCGATGCGGTAGAACAGCCAGACCGGCTCGTAGAACAGGCTGCCGAGAGCCACCAGACTCGAGTCTTCGTCGTCATCACGCGCCGAGCGGTCGTCGGCGCCGCCTTGCACGAAGGCGATGTCGACGCCCGAGGCCGGGTCGCGCAGCAACTGCAGATTCTCGGCCGCGCCCTGCGTCGGGCGCAGCTCGACCGTGATGCCGTAGGCCTTCAGCGCCTGCACGTAGCGTTTGCCGAACTCGGCGTAGGCGCCCTGGTCGGAGCCGGTCGCGAGCACGACCTTTTTCGGCGGGTTCGGGTCGAGCGCCCAGTACGCCACGCCGAGCAAGGCGGCGGCGAGCACGATGAACGGCCCGAAGGTGACGAGCAGGTCGCGGAACGAGAGCAAGGTGTGGCGCAGTGGGTTGGGCATCGGTGCGGCAAGGTGGGTCAGGGCGCACGATACCGCGCTGCCAGCGCCACGACCTGCGGCGCCCTGGAATCACAGGGTCAGGTTGGCAGTGTCGCGCGGCGGGTTGCCGCGCCAGAGCGAAGCCAGGCTGTGGGCATGGGCTGCCGATGCCGATGGGGTCGACGACGCCGGCGGTGCGCTGCCGCAGGCCTGGTTCGGCCTATCGCCAGCTCGGGCTGGCATCGGTGCAGCGGGTGCTGCCTGCTTCGTCCAGCAGGCGGCTGCTTGCGCCGCTGTTCGCCAAGCCCCGGATGTCGAGCATGCGCGAGTCAGCGGGGATCACGTGGATCAGGTCACGGTTGACATCGCCCGAGCTCTGGCCGCTGTCGCCGACGCCGATGCACCCGTAGCTCGTGACCAGCAGCTCTTTGCCGTTGGGCGAGTAAAGCACCCGCGTTTCTTCGCTGTTCGACGAGGTGGTGACTTGTGCGGTGTTGCTGCCGTCGAAGTTCATCACATAGATGTGCCGTGCTGCGCCACCCACACCGCGCGAGAAAGCGATCTTTGAACCGTCGGGATGCACTGAGAAGCTGCCGATGTTGCTGCTGTTCGGGATCAACGTGAGCGGCTGCAGAAAGTCGGCCTGGCTCACGTAAAGATCAAGCTTGCCGTCTTCGCTGATGAAGATCAGCCTGCCGTCGGGCGTCCAGCCCGGGCGGTCGAGATCGTTGAAGTAAAACAGTTCTTCACCGGCCCGGGAAATCACTTGTGTGAAGTACCTGAGCTGGCCGCTGGTGTACACGCCGGCGGTGAAAGCCAGCTTGCTGCCGTCGGGCGAAAACTTGGGCTGGCCCTGAATGGTGTAGTTGAGCCGCTTCGAGATTTCGGCCGAGCCGTCGGCTTTCAAAATCGTCAACTCTGATGTCGGCCCGGTGCTGGAGCTGTTGTAGGCCACCGCAATCTCGCCGTTGGGCCCCACGCCGGCGCCCACGTAGGAGCGGCTCAGATCGGGGCTGAACAAGAGCCTGGTCGTGCCATTCGCCATGTTGACGGCGTTGGTCTTGTTGATCGACGTGTAGACCATCAGCCCACTGCGGTCCGAGCCCGCGGGTGGTGTGCCAGGGTTCGAGCCGTCCGAGCTCCCGCCACCCCCGCCGCCACACGAAACGAGCGCCGCGGCGAAGACGATCCCCAAGCAACGGCGAGCCGAACTGCGCAAATGTGACAACTGCATTTTTCTCTCCCATGAACTCGATCAGAAGCGAACAAGCCGCTGCGGCTGCAGCGGCGAACGATTTGAATCGGCACAGGGTATCGAGCTTCGATGTCAGAACAGCAGTTCGCCTCACGAAAACTCAAGCAAGAGTCGCGTCAGATTGTTCGGCCGCCATCGCTGTGAGCGTGGTGGCGGTCGTGCACACCCGTTTCAGGCGGTGCCTCGACCACCACCATGCGCCCGGCCAACGTGCGCCGGTCTGCATGGCGCCTGGGTTTGGCCAGGTGCACGAACTCGCGCGGCGTG
>JANMYQ010000102.1:0-17046 GCA_031382215.1 Methylibium sp. | reverse complement strand
TCGAGAAGGTGCACGACGATCTGGGCCCCTACCTGGCCACGCACTACGCCGAACTGGCCAAACACCCGCTGGTGGGCGAAGTGCAGACCTGCGGGCTGATGGCCGCGTTGCAAATCGTCAAGGACAAGGCCACGGGCCAGGTAGGGGCCCAGATCGTCGTGCACCTTCTCGACCAGCTTCTCGCGCTGGATCAGCCGGATGTTGGCCAGCGCCACCGCGCAGGCCACCGGGTGCCCGGAGTAGGTATAGCCGTGGTTGAACTCTCCCCCCTGCTCGATCAGCACCTTGGCGATGCGCTCGCCCACCATCACGCCGCCGAGCGGGATGTAGCCCGAGGTCACGCCCTTGGCAAAGGTCATCAGGTCGGGCCGGCTGCCGAAGGTTTCGCAGCCGAACCAGCGCCCGGTGCGGCCGAAGCCGCAGATGACTTCGTCGGAGACGAGCAGGATGCCGTACTTGTCGCAGATGCGCTGGATCTCGGGCCAGTAGCTGTCGGGTGGCACGATCACGCCGCCGGCGCCCTGGATCGGCTCGCCGATGAACGCGGCCACCTTGTCGGCGCCGATCTCGAGGATCTTGGTTTCCAGCCAGCCAGCAGCCTTGAGCCCGAAGTCGTCGCGGCTCTGGTCGCGCCCCAACTCGAACCAGAACGGCTGCTCGATGTGCGCGATGCCCGGAATCGGTAGCCCGCCCTGCGCATGCATGCCACTCATGCCGCCCAGCGACGCGCCGGCCACCGTCGAGCCGTGGTACGCGTTCTTGCGGCTGATGATGACGGTGCGCTCGGGCTGGCCCAGCACGTCCCAGTAGCGCCGCACCATGCGCACCACGGTGTCGTTGCCTTCGGAGCCCGAGCCGCTGAAGAACACATGCTTGAACTGCGGCGGCGTCACCTGCGCCAGCAACTCGGCGAGTTCGATCGCCGGCGGTGTGGCCGTCTGGAAGAAGCTGTTGTAGAACGGCAGTTCCTGCAACTGCTTGGTCGCCGCGTTGATCAGCTCCTGCCGGCCATAGCCGACGTTCACGCACCACAGGCCCGACATCGCGTCGAGGATCTTGTGGCCGTCGCTGTCCCACAGGTAGATGTTCTCGGCCTTGGTGATGATGCGCGAGCCCTTCTGTGCCAGCGCCTTGAAATCGGTGAACGGGTGAAGGTAGTGCGCCGAGTCGGCGTCCTGCCATTCCTTGGTGCTGCGGCGCTGCGCGACGGCGGGCGCCTGGATGACGATGTTCTGCATGGGGGTGATCCTCAGGGCGTCAGACGTGAAGCGGCTCAGACGTGTAGCAAGAGGTGCTCGCGCTCCCACGGCGAAATCACCTTCATGAACTCGGCGTGCTCGATTTCCTTGACCTCCGAGTAGACGGTGATGAAGGGTTTGCCCAGCACGTCGTGCAGGTCCTTCTCGTCGGCGAGCCAGGCGAGTGCTTCACTCAACGATTGCGGCAGCTGGTACTCCGACAGGTAGGCGTCACCCTTGCATTCGGCGGTCGGCTCTATCTTGTTCTTGATGCCCAGGTAACCGCAGGCCAAGGTGGCGGCCAGTGCCACGTACGGGTTCGCGTCGGCGCCGATCACCCGGTTCTCGACCCGGCGCGACTCGGGCGTGGCCACCGGCGAACGGATGCCGACGGTGCGGTTGTCGGTGCCCCACTGGATGTTGATCGGCGCCGACATCGAACGCGACAGGCGCCGGTACGAGTTGACATACGGCGCGAACAGCGCCATCGCGGCCGGCGTGTACTTCTGCAGCCCGCCGATGTACCAGTAGAACTCCTTGGACGGAGATCCGTCGGCGTTGCTGAAGATGTTCTTGCCGCTGGCGGTGTTGAGCACGCTCTGGTGAACGTGCATTGCGCTGCCCGGCTCGTTGCCCATCGGCTTGGCCATGAAGGTGGCGTACATCTCGTGGCGCAGCGCAGCTTCGCGGATGGTGCGCTTGAAGAAGAACACCTCGTCGGCCAGCCCGAGCGGCTGGTTGTGGAAGAAGTTGATCTCCATCTGGCCGGCGCCGACTTCGTGGATCAGCGTGTCCACGTTCAGCTCCATCTTCTGGCAGTAGTCGTAGATGTCTTCGAACAGCGGGTCGAACTCGTTCACCGCGTCGATCGAATACGCCTGGCGTGAGGTCTCGGCGCGCCCGCTGCGGCCCTTGGGCGGTTTCAGCGGCGTGTTCGGGTCGGGGTTGCGCTCGACCAGGTAGAACTCCAGCTCGGGCGCGACGATCGGTGTCCAGCCTTCGGCCGCGTACAGGCCGCAGATGTGGCGCAGCACGGAACGTGGCGCGAACGGGATCATCACGCCGTTGCGGTCGAAGCAGTCGTGGATCACCTGCGCCGTCGGGTCGGTGGCCCAGGGCACGATGCGCACGGTGGACAGGTCGGGCCGCAAATGCATGTCGCGGTCGGTGGCGTGGATCACGTCGTAGTACGGCCCTTCTTCAGGGAACTCGCCGGTCACGCCGATGGCGACGATGGCCTCGGGCAGCCGCATGCCGCGGTCTTCGGTAAATTTTTCGCGCGGCAGGATCTTGCCGCGCGCCACGCCGGTGAGGTCGGGCACGAGGCACTCGATCTCGGTCACACGACGCTCGTTGAACCACGTTTCGAGGTCGCTGAATGTGAAATTGCTTTTGTCCACCATAGGTCACCTGGGAAAATTCGGGTGCCGCTCTAGGCACCGGGTATTGCACGAAAAGCGCGCGGAAGGGATGGTTCTTGGCGAACCTATCGATCCGGATCCTGGTGGGGTTTCCTGTGGCGGTCTCGCAAACGCTGGTCATGAAAGTCCTGGCACGCCGCACCGAAGGCCTTGAAGAGCTGCACCGACACCGGGTTGTCCGCGGCGCGCCATTCCGGGTGCCACTGCACGCACAGGTTGAAGGCCTTGGCGTCGGGTACGGAAAACGCCTCGACCAACCCGTCCGGCGCACGCGCTTCGACACGCAAGCCCTGGGCCAGCCGGTTCACGCCCTGGCCATGCACCGAGTTCACGTCGATGCGCTCGGTGCCGACGATGGCCGCCAGCGTGCCACCGGGCATCACGCTCACCGGGTGCGCCAGCGCGTAAACCTGTTCGGCCGGCGCGTCGTCCGGGCCGCGGTGGTCGTTGTGGCCTGGCACTTCCTGCACGGCCTGGTGCAGGCTGCCACCGAGCGCGACGTTGGTCTCCTGGAAGCCGCGGCAGATCGCGAACAGCGGAATGCCGCGCTCCAGCGCCCGCGGGATCAGCGGCAGGGTCCAGTCGTCGCGGTCGGGGTCGAGCGGCAGGCTCAGGTCATGCACGTCTTCGCCGAAGTGGCGCGGGTGCACATTGGCCGGCGAGCCGGTGAGCAGAATGCCGTCGGCCAGGTCGAGCAGCGCTTCCATTTCGCCCGCTTCGAGCGAGGGCACGACCAGCGGTTGGCCTCCCGCCAGGCGCACCGCGTCGATGTACTTCTTGCCGGCCACGTGGAACGGGTGCTGGCCCATCATGCGGTTGCAGGCCGGGATCAACACGAGCGGCTTGCGCGCGGGTGCGGCGATCGAACTCACAACATGTCCCTCAAGCGGTAGTAAGCCATGCCCGCCACCAGCGCCGGGGTGCGCAGCAAACGGCCTCCCGGGAACGGCCGGTGGCGGATGCGGGCGAAGGTGTCGAAGCGTTCGGCGTTGCCGGCAATCGCTTCGGCGACCAGCTTGCCGGCCAGACCGGTGAGCGCCAGGCCGTGGCCGGAGAAGCCTTGCAGGTAGTAGACGATGGCGTGCGCCGACGATGCGCCCACATCCGGAAGGCGGCCGAAATCGGGTGCGCGGTTCATCGAAATGTCGACGAAGCCGCCCCAAGCGAACTCGACCTTGGCCGACTGCAGTTGTGGGAAGGTCCTGGCCATGCGGCGCTGCATGCTGGCCGCCAGGTTCATCGGTGTGGCGGTGCTGTAGCTGACGCGCCCGCCATACAGCATGCGGTGATCAACGGTGGGGCGGAAGTAGTCGAGCACGAAATTGGTATCGCAGACGGCCGACTTCGACGGCACCAGCGACGCGGCCAGCGCCGGATCGAGCGCCTCGGACGCGACGATGTAGGTGCCGACCGGCATGATGCGGCTCTCCAGCATCGGCGCCAGGCCCTGCAGGTACACGTTGCCGGCCAGCAGCACGTGCGACGCGCGCACCGAGCCTTGTGCGGTGCGCAGCCGGGCGGTCGAACCTGGTTCGAGCGAGACCACCGCCGAGTCCTCGAAGATCTGCACGCCGAGCGAGGCCGCCGCGCGCGCCAGGCCCAGGCTGTACTTCAGCGGGTGAAGGTGGCCGCCTGCCGGATCGTGAATGCCGCTGTGGAAGCGCGGGCTGGCGATCCAGCGAGGCAGGTCCTGCGGGGTGATCCAGGTGGTCTGGTAGCCGTAGGTACGCTGCATGTGCTCGTGCCAGCCGCGCAATTCGTCGGCCTTGCGCTGGCTCACGGCCAGGCTCAGATAGCCGCTCTGCCAGTCGCAGTCGATGCCGAAACGCTCGCGACGCTGGCCGATCAGCGCGATCGCCTCCAAGGTCATGTCCCAGGTCCGGCGCGAGGCATCGATGCCCAGTTGCGCTTCGATGACACCCTGGTCGCAGGCCAGCCCTGCGATGACCTGACCGCCATTGCGGCCCGACGCGCCCCAGCCGACCTGGTTGGCTTCGAGCAGCACCACGCTGTAACCCCGGTCGGCCAGCTCGATCGCCGCCGACAACCCCGCCAGCCCACCGCCCACCACCGCCACGTCGCAATCGAGGTTCGATTGCAGCGGTGAGAAGCTGCGGTCACGTTGCACGGTGGCCGCGTAATACGAGTGCTTCGTCAGTTGCTGATCGGTGGCGAGGAGGGACATCACAGGTATGCGCTAGGCAGTCCTTTATTGTGGAGCAATGACGATCGACGGCCGGGTTCAGGCAGCGCGCTTCAACGCGTCGCGCAAGGTGCTGAACAACTGGTCGAAGTGGCTGTTCTCGATGATCAGCGGCGGCGACAACGCGATCGTGTCGCCGGTGGTGCGCACCAGCACGCCTTGTTCCCAGCAGTCGAGGAAGATGTCGAACGCGCGCTTGCCCGGCTGGCCGGCGATCGGCGTCAGCTCGATCGCGCCGACCAGGCCGATGTTGCGGATGTCGATCACGTTGGGCAGGTCGCGCAGCGAATGCACGCCGGCTTCGAAGGCCGGGCCCATCTTGGCGCCGCGCGTCAGCAGGCCTTCTTCGGCGTAGGTGTCCAAAGTGCCGAGCGCCGCGGCGCAGGCCAGCGGGTGGGCCGAGTAGGTGTAGCCGTGGGCGAACTCCACCATGTGCTCGGGGCCGGTCATGAACACGTCGTGGATGTTCTGCTTGGCAAACACCGCGCCCATCGGCACGCAGCCGTTGCTGATGCCCTTGGCGACCGTCATCAGGTCGGGCGTGACGTTGAACTTGGTCGCCGCGAACGGCGAACCGAGGCGGCCGAAACCCGTGATCACCTCGTCGAAGATCAGCAGGATGCCGTGTTTGTCGCAGATCGAACGCAGCCGCTCGAGGTAACCCTTGGGCGGGATCAGCACGCCGGTGGAGCCGGCCATCGGCTCGACGATCACCGCGGCGATCGTCGAAGCGTCGTGCAACTGCACCAGCCGCTCCAGGTCGTCGGCCAGTTCGGCGCCGTGTTCGGGCTGGCCGCGCGTGAAGGCGTTGCGCGCCAGGTCGTGCGTGTGGCGGATGTGGTCCACGCCGCCCATCAGCGGGCCGAAGCTCTTGCGGTTGCCAACCATGCCGCCGACCGACACGCCGCCGAAGTTGACGCCGTGGTAACCGCGTTCGCGGCCGATCAGTCGGGTGCGCGTGCCCTCGCCGCGGGCGCGGTGGTAGGCGATCGCCATCTTCAGCGCCGTGTCCACCGCCTCGGAACCCGAGTTGGTGAAGAAGACCTTGTTGAGCCCGGCCGGCGTGATCTTGACCAGCCGCTCGGCCAATTCGAAGGACTTGGGGTGCGCCATGTTGAACGGCGGCGCGAAGTCCATTTCGGCCGCCTGCGCTGCAATCGCCTGCACGATCTTCGGCCGCGCGTGGCCGGCGTTCACGCACCACAGGCCGGAAATAGCGTCGAGCACCTGGCGGCCCTCGGGCGTCCAGTAGTGCATGCCGGCGGCCTTGGCCAGCATGCGCGGGGATTGTTTGAACTGGCGGCTCGCGGTGAACGGCATCCAGAACGCGTCCATGCCGGGCGAAGCCTTCGGAGTGGCGGGCTGGGCCTGCAGGGCCTTGACGGGAGCGGCCGTGGTGGCAGCGGTGGAAGTGGCTGTGGTGGCGACGGCGGCGTCAATTTCCTTGAGCATGGCAAATCTCCGGCAAGAGGAACTGGCAGTTTAGGGAATCGGGGTCGCAATGTGCTTGCGGACCGTGTGCGGGTTCACCCGCGGGTTCGCAACATAATGCGGCGAAATGCCATCAAAATCAAATCCGATTCGAAACCAGCCCGCCGATGTGAAATTGGATGCGATCGACCGCGCCATCCTGAACGAACTGCAGGCGCAGGGTCGGCTCTCGAACCAGGAGTTGGCGCAACGTGTGCACCTGTCGCCGTCGGCCTGCCTGCGGCGGGTCAAGGCGCTCGAAGACAGCGGCGTGATCGCGCAGTACGTGGCGCTGGTCAACCCGCGTGCAGTCGGCAAACACGGCATCAGCTACACCATCATGAACCTGGAGAACATGAACACGCCGCTGCTGCAGGCCTTCGAGCAGGCGGTGCGCGACGAGCCCGAGGTGCTCGACTGCTTCTATGTGGCCGGCTCGAACGACTACCTGATCCGCTTTGCCTATCGAGACGCCGAAGACCTGGAGCGCTTTCACGCCGAGGTGCTGATGCGGTTGCCGAACGTGGCGCGCACGAATTCGTTGCTGGTGCTGCGAACGGTGAAGAAGACGACGGCGTTGCCGGTGTAACCCGGCTGAGAAAGTGACCACGCCCATGCAGATCCTTCACAACACGGCCCACCGCCTGCACCAGGGGCGCCAAGAGATGTACCGCGGCCGGCTGGTGCCGTGCCACGAAGTGCCGGATCGCCTCGAGCATGTGCTGGCTGAACTGACGCGGCGTGGCCTGGGCCCGCTGACGGCACCCACCGAGCCCGTCGATCTGGACGCCGTGCTGGCAAGCATCCACAGCCCGCGCTACCTTCATTTCATTGCTCATGCCTGGGACGAGTGGGTCGCCATTGACCCGGCGCATGCCGAACTCGACGCGCTGCCCTCGGTCTGGCCCGGCCGAGCCTTCCGTACCGACGTGCTGCCGCACAACTTTGCCGCGCGCATGGGGCTGTTCTCGTTCGACGCCGGCACGCCGTTGACGGCGGGCTCCTGGGCCGCGGCGCGCGGTGGCGCGGCGTGCGCGGTGACGGCTGCGCGCCAGGTGGCCGGGGCGAGCGGGGCGTCACCCGCCAGCGCCTTCGTGCTGACGCGCCCGCCCGGCCACCACGCCGGGCCGGACTTCTTTGGCGGCTACTGCTTCCTGAACAACGCCGCGCTGGCCGCACAGACCTTGCGGGACGCCGGCATTCAGCGTGTCGCTGTGCTCGACGTGGACTACCACCACGGCAACGGCACGCAAAGCATCTTCTACGAACGTGCCGACGTGCTGACCGTGTCGATCCACGGCGACCCGCTGACCGAGTACCCGTTCTTCCTGGGCCATGCTGACGAGCGCGGCGCGGGGGCCGGCCAGGGCTTCAACCTGAACCTGCCGCTGCCGCGCGGCACCGGTTTCGGCGCGTGGCGAGCGGCCCTCCAACAGGCCATCGCAGCGGTGCAAGCCTTTGGCGCCCAGGCACTGGTGGTGGCGCTCGGCGTCGACACCTTCGAAGGCGACCCGATCTCGGGCTTCAGACTGAAGAGCGCCGACTACCTGCAGATCGGCCGCGACATCGCCGCGCTCGGCCTGCCCACCGTCATCGTCTTCGAAGGCGGTTACGCGGTGGCCGAAGTCGGCGTCAATGTGGCCAACGTGCTGGAAGGCTTTGGCGCTTGAAGGTACGGCTGCCGGACTGTTCCAAGGCGTGACACCCGGGTCGCGCGGCAGCGCACGCTCAGGGCCTTCCCCCGGTTGACGCGGCTCGGCCACGTCGCCCATCATCTGTCGTTTGCGGTCGGTTCCGGCTGCGCAGCGGAGCCCCACCTTCATGGACAGACAAGACGTGCTGCTGGCCGATTGGCGCCGCCGCGCCGCCGAGCTTCAGGCCCATGCCGCGACGGCAGTCGTGGGCCAGGCCCGCACCATCAAGCTGGTCACCGTGGCCGTGTTCGCGCGCGGCCACGTGCTGCTGCAGGGCGACGTGGGCGTGGGCAAGACCACCTTGCTGCGCGCCTTCGCGCGGCTGATCGGCGGTGCGTTCGCGCGCGCCGAGGGCACCATCGACCTGATGCCCAACGACCTGATCTACCACACCCACATCGGCGCCGACGGCCGCCCGGCCATCGACCCCGGGCCGTTGACGCAGCACGGCGCCGAGCTGGCGATCTTCTTCTTCAACGAGATCAACCGCGCCCGCCCGCAGGTGCATGCGCTGCTGCTGCGCGTGATGGCCGAGCGCAGCCTGGTGGCCTTCAACAAAGAGATGCTGCTGCCCCACCTGCTGGTGTTCGCCGACCGCAACCGCGTGGAGCGCGAAGAGACCTTCGAGATCTCGTCGGCCGCGCGCGACCGCTTCATGATGGAGGTGACGATCGAGCCGCCGACGGCCGACGCCGACCGGCGCGCATTGATCTTCGACCCGCGCTTTCACGACACCGATGCATTGATCGAACAACTGCCGGCGGCGATCCTGCCGTTCGCCGAACTGGGCTCGGTGGCGGCGGCGATCCAGAAGAACATCCAGGCCTCGGCGGCCTTGCAGGACTACGCGCTGAAGCTCTGGCGCGCCACCGCCGCGCCGGCCGAATTCGGCGTTCGGCTCGATGGCGTGGACCTGCAGGACGCGAACGCGAACGACGTGATGCTGGCAGGCGCCAGCCCGCGCGGCATGAGCCTGCTGTTGCGCGCGGCGCGCGTGAATGCATGGTTGGAGGGGCGCGCCTTCGTCACACCCGAAGACCTGCGCGAGGTGTTCTTCGAGACCGTGGCGCACCGCCTGTGCCTGCAGCCGGTGTACGAGATGCGCCGGCCCGAGATCGTCGCGGCGCTGATGCGCGGCGTGGTTGAAAGAGTCGCCGCACCTTGAAAGAGTTCTCGTACCGCACCGAGCACCCTGCGCTCGGCCACTTTCCTGGCCACCACCGCAGCCGCTCCGGCGACAGCGGGCAGGAGTTTCGCAGCCACGTGCCGCTGCATGACGCGCCCGACGTGCGCCGCATCGACCTGCACGCCAGCCTGCGCGACCCGATGGGCCAGTGGCTCGCGCGCGTGGCGAGCGAGCGCAAGGCGGTGCCGGTGTATGCGGTGGCCGATCTGTCGGCGTCGATGGGTTTCGTCGGCGAGCGCCGCAAGCTCGATGTGCTGGCCGACTTCACGCAGAGCCTGGCCTGGTCGGCCTGGCGCACGGGCGATGCGTTCGGCTTTGTCGGCTGCGACGAGGCGGTGCGCAGCGAATGGATCCAGCCGCTGATGCGAACCCGCGGCGCCGGCCAGGTGCTGGCGCAACGCCTGCGCACCTTCGAGCCGACCGGCCGCCATGCGCAGGGCCTGGGCCACGCGCACCGCTGGTTGCGCCGCCAGCGGGCGCTTGTGTTCCTGCTGTCGGACTTCCACCTTCCGCCGACGCAGCTTGACGCGCTGCTCGCTTCGCTCGCGCACCACGAACTGGTGCCGGTGCTGCTGTGGGACCGCGCCGAGTTCGCGCCGCCTGCCCGCAGCAACGGCCGGTTCGGGGTGCTCGAAGACAGCGAAACCGGCCAGCGCCGCGTGTTGTGGCTGCGCCGCAGCGTGCGCGAACGCTGGAAGCACCAGATGGCCGAACGGCGCGACGCGCTCGCCGCCACCTTTCGGCGTCACCGCGTGCGGCCATTGATGTTGCTCGATGGGTTCGATGCCGATGCGGTCACGGCCCACTTTCATGGATAGAGCCCAGAGCGAAGGGCGAGGGGCCCCATGGTCCACGAAGGGGACCCTTCGTGCCCCGAGGGGATCGACCAGCGTCGGGATCGGCGAGGGAGCGGGCTCGATGCCCGCGACCGAGGCCCGAAGCGTTCCGCACTCGGCCAGCGCCGTGCTAGGCAGTTGCTCGCTGAGGCTACTGCGTTCCCTTGCGATCGTGCTGCCGCTTGCATTTCCCGCAACCCAGGCCGCCGACCCCGACCCGACGCAACTGCAATCGCACACCGTCGAGCCGCGCGCGTTCGGCGTGCGCACCGGCGACGTGCTCGAGCGCCAGGTCATCGTCGACATCCCGAGCCGGCTCACGCTGGTCGAAGACTCGCTGCCGATCGTCGGGCCGCAGGGGCCGGTGCTGGAGCTGCGTTCCATCGGGCGCACGCAGCAGCCCACGCCGACCGGCACGCGCCTGAGCCTGCGCCTGAAGTACCAGGTGTTCGCCGCGCCGGTGGCGGTGCGCAGCTACGAGTTGCCCAAGCTGCTGCTGCGCTTCGACGGTGTGCCGCGCGGAGACGAGTTGCGTATCGAGCCCTGGCCGCTGGTGGTGTCGGCGTTGGCCACCGAAGAAGCGTCGCCGCGCGAAGGCCTGGGCGAATTGCGGCCCGACATCGCACCGCCGCTGCGCAGCACCGCGGTCGAGCGCGGCGTGCTGGGCGCCTGCGCCGCCGCTGCCGCGCTGCTGTGCGCTTACCTGGCGCTGGTCTATCTTGGCCTGCCGTGGTGGGGGCGGCGGCGCCCGTTCACGCAGGCCTTCAAGGCCGTCAAGGCGCACGCCGCGGCCGACGAACGCGAGGCCTGCCGCGCGCTGCACGCGGCCTTCAACCAGGCGGCCGGGCGCACGCTGTTCGCCGAAGGCATCGACGGCTTCGTGGCGCAGGCGCCGCGCTTTGCGGCCTTGAAGGGTGACATCCAGGCCTTCTTCCAACGCTCGCAGGCCACCTTCTTTGGCGAGCCCGCGGCACCTTCCGCAATGCAACCCGAATGGCTGCTGGCATTCGCGCGCGCCTGCCGCGATGCCGAGCGCGGTTCTGCCTGACGGCTTGCGGTGCTGACCCCGCGCTGAACCCCGCGATGAACCTACCGTTCGACCCCACCGAACTGCCCTTCACCTGGCCGTGGCTGTTGCTGGCCCTGCCGCTGTGCCTGCTGCTCGGCTGGCGCCGCGCGCAGGTCACGCTGGCGCATTCCAGCCTGGCGCTGCTGCCGCCCGACCGGCTGGCCGAACTGTTCGACTTCAGCCTGCGCGCGCTGGCGGTGCTGGCCGGCGCGGCCACCGTGCTCGGCATGGCCGGGCTGCACCGGCCGGCGTATGACGTCGAGCGGGTCGGGCAAGGCGCCGAGATCGCGATGCTGGTGGACCGCAGCCTCAGCATGGACCAGCCCTTCATCACCGCCGAATCGATGAAGCTGCCCAAAGGCGGCGACATGGACACCTTCATCCGCAGCATCCACAAGGAGCGTCCGTCCAAGCAGCAGACCGCGCGCCGCATGCTGGCCGAGTTTGCAGCCCAGCGCAAGAACGACCGTTTTGCGATGACGGTGTTCAGCACCCTGCCGATTCCGGTGCTCGACTTCACCGGCAAGCAGGCCGCGGTGCAGGCCGCCATTCGCGCCGGTGAGATCGGCCGCGGGCTGGCCGAAACCGACATCGGCCTGGGGCTGCTGGCCAGCATCGAGCTGTTCCGCGGCCGGCCCTACAGCGGCTCGCGCATCGTGATGCTGGTGTCCGACGGCGGCGACAAGCTCGACGTGGAGACGCAGGCGCAGATCGCCGAGCAGATGCGCGACCTGCGCATCACCTTGTACTGGCTGTACATCCGTTCGCTGCGCAGCCCTGGCCTGGCCGACGCGCCTGCGGGCGACAGCAAGAGCGCTGAAACCGCGCCCGAATACTTCCTGCACCAGTTCTTCAAGAGCATGGGCACGCCCTACCGCGTCTACGAGGCCGAAAGCCCCGAAGCACTGAAACGCGCGATGGCCGACGTGGGGCGGCTCGAGTCGATGCCCATCACCTACGTCGACACCATTCCCAAGCGCGACCTGTCGCAATGGTGTTACGGCGCGGCTCTGGGGCTGGTGGGGCTGTTGCTGGCGGCCAAGATGCTGGAGCTGCGTTCATGGCGATGAGTCTGGAAACCTTGTTGGCCCGCATGGGTTCGCCGCGCCGCACGCGCGCGGCGTGGTGGGGTCTGGTTGGGGTGGCCGTGGTCGCAGCGGCGGCTGGCGTGTCGTGGGCGCTGAAGGCGCGCGACAACGCAGTCATCACGTCGGCACAGGCGATGGCGCAGGCCGCGGTGTCGGGCGATCCCGCCGAATTCGAGAACACCACGCCTGCCTTGCTGTTCGCCCAGGCGCACGAGCTGGCCGCGGCCGACCGGCTCGAGCTGGCGCTGGCGCGCTACCGTGCGCTGTATCGCGACCCGGGGCTGGCCGGCGCGGCGCGTTACAACAGCGCCAACCTGCTGCTGCGCCAGGCCCTGGTGCTGCGCGACGCCGACGCCACCACCGCGGGCCAGGCGCTGCCGCTGATCGAGCTGGCCAAGCAGGCTTACCGCGAGGTGCTGCGCGCCGACCCTGGCCAATGGGACGCGCGCTACAACTACGAACGAGCCCAGCGCGCGCAGCCCGACCCCGACGAGATCGACGCGCCGATCGGCGAGCCGCGGTCGCAGGCCGAACGATCGCCGACCACGACCCGTGGTGTCGGCGGCGGTTTGCCATGAGGGGTGTGGGGGGGCTGAAGCGCGCGCTGAAGGGGCGCGCTGAAACCATCGCGCTGCTGCTGGCGGCGCTGGCTCTGGCGCTGACCTTCTTGCGCCCGACGGCACGGCTGGAACTGCCGCAGGTCGAGGCGGTGGTGGTGTTCGACATCACCCAGAGCATGAACGTGGCCGACGCCTGGCTGGCCGGCAAGCAGGCCGCACCAGTGACTCGCCTGGCGCAGGCCAAGGCCGAGCTGGAGCGGCTGTTGCCCATGCTGCCCTGCGGCTCGCGCCTGGGTTGGGGCATCTTCACCGACCACCGCAGTTTTTTGCTGACCGAGCCGATCGAGGTCTGCGAACACCGGCGCGAGCTGGTCCATGAACTGCGTCGCATCGAAGGCCGCATGGCCTGGGAGGGCAACAGCGAAGTTGCCAAGGGCCTGAACAGCGGCCTGCAGGTGGCCGACGCGCTGGAAGGCCGGCCGGCGCTGGTGTTCATCAGCGACGGCCACGAGGCGCCGCCGATCAGCCCGAACTATCGCCCCGCATTCACCCTGCCGCGCGGCAAGGTGCGCGGCCTGCTGGTGGGCGTGGGCGGCGACACGCCGGTGCCCATCCCGAAAATTGATCCGGCCGGCCGCTCGCTCGGTGTGTGGCAGGCCAAGGACGTGCTGCAGGTCGACCCGCGCAGCCTGGGCCGTAGCGGCAACCGCGAGACCATGGTCGATTCGGAGGGCAGCGGCGCGGCTCCGGCGGTCGGCGCCACGCCGGGCTCGGAGCACCTGTCGTCGCTGCGCGAGGGATACCTGCAACTGCTGGGCAGCGAGGCTGGGCTGCAGTATGTGCACTTGAGCGACGCCAAGTCGCTTTACGCCGCGCTGGCTGACGTGCGCATTTCGCGCCCGATCGCATCGACCACCGACCTGCGAGCAGGCCTCGGTGCGGTGGCGTTGCTGGCCTTGTTGTTGCCGGTGCTGTGGTCGATCGGCCGGCGGCCGCCGCGATCACCCTCTCAGGGCTTTCGGGAACCCGCCGCCACCCTCCCGCACAGGTAGGTCCAGACGAAGTTCGCCGCGGCGTTGCTGGTCAGCTCGGCGTGGTCGTAGGCCGGCGCCACCTCAACGCAGTCCATGCCGACGAAGTTCAGGTCGGCCAGTTCTTCCAGCACGCTCAGCACCTGGGCGCTGCTCATGCCGGCCGGCTCGGGCGTGCCGGTGCCGGGGGCGAAGGCGGGGTCCAGGCAGTCGATGTCCAAGCTCAGGTAGAGCGGGGGGTCGCCGTGCGCGGCCATGCGCTGGCGGATCGCGGCCAGCACCGGCGCCAGTTGGGCCGGGCTTTCCAGCCCGCGCAAGGCTCGGGCGGTGAAGATCTGCCCGCCCTGGTCTTGCACGTACTCGCGCGCCTCGCGCGCGCCGGGTGAGCGAATGCCGAGTTGCACCACGCATTCCGGAAGCACCAGCCCTTCCTGGATCGCTTCATAGACCCAGGTGCCGTGGCCGCTGGGCTCGCCGAAATGGTCTTGCCAGGTGTCGCAATGGGCATCGAAGTGGATCACCGCGAGCGGCCGGCCGAGCCAGGCCTTGTAGGCACGCAGCAAGGGCAGGGTGATGGAATGATCACCGCCGATCCAGGCCATGTGGTGGCGCCGGACCAGCGCAGCGGCCAGCGGCATCATCGTTTCGCGCATCGCGGCCAGGCTGGTATTGGGCAGGGCCAAGTCGCCGGCATCGCCGAGCTGGCCCAGCGGCGAGGTGTCGAAGTGCGGGTGGGTGGCGTCGCACAGCATGTGGCTGGCTTCGCGCACCGCGCGCGGGCCGAAGCGCGCGCCAGGGCGGTTGGTCACTGCGCCGTCCCAGGCCACGCCGGCCACGGCGAACCGCGCTTGTGCGCTTGCCGGTGGCGCTTTCAGGAAGGCATTGTTGGAGAGGTAGGCAAAGCTCATGCGAAACGATGATACGGCCCGAGTCCCGCCGTCCTGGGCTCCCGCTTCGCCTGCCGTGCCGCGCTACATCGCCATCGGCAGGCTGAAGCCGAGCCCCGCCATCAGCGCACCGCACAGCAGCAGCGACTTGGTGCCCCGGCTGTTGCGCGACGACTCGACAGTCCAGACGGACAGCATGGCCACGGCGAGGAAATAGAACAGGGTCGAGAGCGTCTTGACGTCCATGAGGGAGCCTCCATGGAGCGTTATCGGCCGTTGCGACCCCACGCTTGATCAATAAGTGATCTCGTAGCGGTAGGTCTTGAACTTCAGCACCGCGGATTTCTGCCGGATTTGCTCCAGCACCAGCCCGGTGGCCAACTCGTCCCCCTCGTGGAACACCTGGCCGTTGATCACCAGCATGCGGTTGGCCGAACTCTTGGAGTAGATCGACCCGCCGACAGTGATGGCCGGCAGTTCGCGCCGCACTTCGTCGGGCAGTTCGTTCAGCGCCGAAATCTTCACCTCCGGTTCGGAGGCTTTGGCGACGACCTTGGGCGCCGCGGCGGTGGCGGTGGCAGGCCGCTTGGCGACCGGCGTGGGAGCGGGCGGCTTGCGTGCGGTGGCCGGTGCCGACTCGCCCGGTGCGGTGGCGCTGGCGACTGCCACGGGGGGCGGTGCGGCGGCTGCGGGTGCTGTCACGGGTGGCGCCGCAGGGGGCGGCGCAGGGGGCGGCGCAGCGGGGACCGGCGGCCGGGTGAGCGGCGCCGCCACCAGCGGCTCTGGCGCTTCGGCACGCCCGAACCACAACCACGCCACCAGCCCCAGCAGGGCCACGAACGCGGCGGCGATCGGCCATTTCCAGGGGTGGGAGGGTGCGTCCACCTCGCCCTCGGCCACGCCCGCCGGCGACGCCTGGGTGTGCAGGCCAGGCACCGCACTGCGTTCGCGCTCGCGTTCCGAATCGGCTCGCCGCAGCGCATCGAGAATGTAGGACATGGGCCGCTATTCCTCAGTTTGAAGGCGCGGTTCGTCCACGCCGGTGGCGCGGTTGAGCAGCATGAAGGTTTCCGGGCCGGCAATGCCGTCGGGCTTGAGCTCCTGCGTGAACTGAAAGGCGTAGACCTTGGCCTTCAGCGCCGCATTGAAGGCCTGCTTCTCGGGCGGCGCCGGCTCGTTCTGCAGTTTGGCCAGGCGGGCGGCGAGCCAGTCGACCACCGGGCCGGTGTTGCCCTCGATCAGCCGCTCCCGGTAGCCCGGCGGCGCCCTCCAGTAGGTCGCAAACTCGCCGCGCCAGGTGCGCGCCAGCGATTCGAGCGACACCGTGTGCGCCACGCCCTGCGCGCGCAATACCGCGCCCTGGCCGGTCAGGCCGGTGAGCAAGGCGTAGCCGGGTTTGTCGTCGGCGCCACGCAAGGTCAGGATGCCGGGCCGGCCGAGCTGGCGGATCAGCGCCAGGCTGATGTTGCCCTTGAAGCACAGCACGTCGCTGCGCTGCGCGGTCGGGCAGGGATCGCCGGCGCCGACGGCCAGGTTCCACAGCGGTGCGAGTTCGCGCCAGGCGTCCTTGTCGTTGCGGATCAGCGTGGCGAATGCCGTTTCGGCCGACGCGGAGGCCGCCGACGCGGGCGTCGAGGCAGCCGATACAGACCCCGGCGCCGGTGGCGCGGAGGCCGCAGAGGCTGCGGAAGCCGCAGAACCGGCAGAAGCCGCAGCACCCGCAGAAGCTGCGCCGCGGACGCCCGACGCCGCTACCGCCACCATGTCGGGCTGCTCGGCAGCCCCCTGCCAACCCAGCCCGATCACGCCCGCCAACAGCACCGCCGCCAACCCGGCCGAGCCCACCAGCGCGGCCCGCTTCGGGTCTGCGAACAGACGTTTAGCCGGCGACACCTTGCCGAACACCTCGGCCGCAGCCTTGTCCACCACCTTGCGGTCCACCTTGGCCTTGCCGGTGGAATAGGCCCCGAGCAAGGCCCGGTCACACAGCAGGTTGATGCGCCGCGGCACCCCCCGCGCGAGTGCGTGGATGCGCTCCACCGCGTCGCGCTCGAACGGCCGTGGCCCTTTGAGCCCGGCCACCGCCAAGCGGTGGCGGATGTACTGCGCGGTCTCGGCGGCCGACAGCGCTTCCAGGTGAAAGCGCGCGATCACGCGCTGCGCCAGTTGCTCCAGCTCCGGCAGCGCCAGCATGTCGCGCAGCTCCGGCTGGCCGATCAGGATGATCTGCAGCAGCTTGCGCTCGTTGGTCTCGAGGTTGGTCAGCAGGCGCAACTGCTCCAGCACGTCGGCCGACAGGTTTTGCGCCTCGTCGATGATCAGCACGTTGTTCTGCCCGACCGCGTGGGTCTTGAGCAGGAACT
>JANMYQ010000026.1:0-1791 GCA_031382215.1 Methylibium sp. | reverse complement strand
AACGCCGGCCCGAAGATCGGGCCGGCGCGGTGTGGGGAATTCGAGGGGCCGGCATCCGGACCGGCGACGTGTCAGCCGTCGTCCGGCCATTGCAGGCCCCAGCGGTCGATGACCGACCGCACGCGCGCGTCGCCGTCAGGCACGAGCGTGGAGAGGTCGGCGCGCGCCCAGCGCAGTGCATCGAGACAGCGCAGCATGTCGTCGCTGATCTCGATGTCGAGCGCACGAAGGTCGAACAGGTCGAACGTGAAGGCCTGACCGTTGTAGGTGGCGGCGATGAACTGCACGACGCGGATGATCTGGCCCGAGTTGCGCTGCTCAGCCAATGCCAGCAAGCGGGCGAAAGCCTGCGCGCCGGTGGCGGTGGCGTCGCGCGAACGCGGCTCGAACGAATCCAGCGCGTCGATGAGGGTGTCGGGTTGGTGGGTCATCGCGTGACTCCTGCGGCAAACGTCAAGGGTCAGCTGCCGGCCCATCATCGGGCCGGCGTCGCTCAGATGGCGCGATGACTTTTTGCCAAAAATCATCGCGATGGGTAGCAACAACAGCGGGCAGGATCAGCGCTTGATCTTGCGCATCTCTTCGGCCAGCACCCACAGCGCGCGGTTCAGGCTCACGCCCCGGTCGATGCTGCCGACAGCGCGGGTGTGGATGCGCCGGCCCTGCACGCTGCGGCCGAGCTGGCCACCACGCAGGCTGTTCTCCTGCACGCGCTGGAACGTGGTCCACAGGCTGTGCCCCAGGTCTTCGGGGCGGCGCGCTTCGATCAGCTGCTCGGCCGTGATCGGCGGCGGGGGTTGCTCCTCGGTGCGTTCGCCGAAGCGCAGCGCGAGCGCGGCGGTCGCGAAGGCGTGTTCTTCTTCGGGCTGCAAGGTCAGCGCCTTCATGCCCTCGGTCGAGGCGTCCACGGCCTCGAAGTCGTCGAGCACGCGGAACGCGCCTTCGATCACCTCGCCTTGGATGTTGCCCTTGTGCGGGATGCGGATGTCGTTCGACACGTTGCCGACGACAAGCCCATTGCAACAGACGAAGCGAAAGACACCGGCCAGCATCTGGTACGAACTGGCGCCGTCGTGGCTATTGATCAGAATGATCTCGTTCGCCTCGGGCTTGGTGCTGACGTAGCCCGCGTGGCGCATGCGGATCATGTGCTTGGTGAACTCGGCCTTGCCTTCAACGCGGCTCTTTCCCTGCGCCACCATGAAGGGCTCGAACCCTTCCTTGCGCAGCCCGCGCAGCACGTCGATGGTTGGGATGTACGTGTAGCGCTCGGAACGGCTGGCGTGCTTGCCCTCGGCAAACACAGACGGCGCCGCGCTGCGCATCTGGTCTTCGGACAGCGGCGAGTCGCCGCGCATCACGCGGGTATTGCGGGCAAAGCGCGTGGCGAGTGTGGGAGTTGAGTACATGTCGGTTCCTTCAATCAATTTGGAAGATGGGAGCGGGAATGGGCGAAACGCGCCGGGCGGAACGCGCGGGCGTCCCGCCCGATGTGCTCAGAACGGGATGTCGTTGGTGGCAGCGGCGGAGTGCTCGGCAGTGGCCGACTTGGCCGCGCCCTTGCGACTACTTGCCGGGGTACGCCCCGGTGTGTGCCCAGGTGTTTGCCCAGAAGCGCGCGCCACGTTGGGCGCATCGGCGGGGGCCGCAGGCTTGGCCGCCGGCGCTGCGTCGTCGTCCTGCTCCTGCTGGTCTTGCCTGGCCCGCATGGCCTGGCCATCCGCCTTGGTGTCGAGGTAGTCGATTTCCTCGGCCGTGAATGCCATCGCGTAGACGGCGGTCCCGTCCTTG
>JANMYQ010000023.1:0-5874 GCA_031382215.1 Methylibium sp. | reverse complement strand
GGTGGTCGCTGCGGTGCGCAGCGAGAACCAGGAGCTGCCGATGGGCGCGATCCGCTCGCGCGAGCAGGAGCGCGTGGTGCAGATTAATGCGCGGCTGCTGCGGCCGGAAGACTTCCGCGAGATCGTGGTGGCGCGCAAGAGCGGCACGGCGGTGAAGTTGTGGCAGGTCGCCGATGTGACCGACGGCCCGCAGGAAGTCGAATCGCTCGCGCTCTACAACGGCCAGCGCACGGTGCTGCTGTCCGTCCAGAAGTCGCAGGGTGAGAACACCATCGAGGTGGTGGACGGGCTGAACAAGGCGCTCGCCGACGCCGCCTCGGTCACACCGCCGGGCATCAAGGTCGAGGTCAACCGCGACAACTCGCGCTCGATCCGCATCTCGGTCGCCAACGTCAAGCGCACGCTGATCGAAGGTGCGGCGCTCACCGTGCTGATCGTGTTCCTGTTCCTCAACTCCTGGCGCTCCACCGTCATCACCGGGCTGACCCTGCCGATCGCACTGATCGGCACCTTCCTGTTCATGTACGTGTTCGGCTTCACGATCAACACCATCACGATGATGGCGCTGAGCCTGTGCGTGGGCTTGTTGATCGACGACGCGATCGTCGTGCGAGAAAACATCGTGCGCCATGTGCAGATGGGCAAGAGCGCCCACCAGGCTGCCATCGACGGCACCAACGAGATCGGGCTCGCGGTGCTGGCCACCACCTTGTCGATCGTCGCGGTGTTCCTGCCGATCGGCTTCATGGGCGGCATCGTCGGCAAGTTCTTCCACGAGTTCGGGTTGACCATCGTCGCGGCGGTGCTGATCTCGATGTTCGTCAGCTTCACGCTCGACCCGATGTTGTCCAGCGTGTGGCACGACCCGCAGGCCGAAGTGGCCCACCACGGCCCGCCGGTCACGCTGTACGACAAGACCATCGGGCGTGTGACCGGCTACTTTGACGATTTCACGCAGTGGCTCGGTCGCGCCTACCAGTCCATCCTCGGCTGGTCGCTCGCGCACAAGCTGGCCACACTCGCGGTGGCGCTGGCCACTTTCGTCGGCAGCTTCTTCATCATTCCGATCCTCGGCGCCGAGTTCGTGCCCAAGGCCGACTTCTCGGAGACGCAGGTCAATTTCTACACGCCGGTCGGTTCTTCGCTCGAAGTGACCGAAGCGCGCGCCAAGCAGATCGACGCGGTGCTGCGCGCCATGCCCGAGGTGAAGTACACCGTCGCCACCATCAACAGCGGCTTCGCGGCCGGCAAGATCTACGGTGCGGTGTACGTGCGGCTGGTCGACCGCAAGGACCGCCAGCGCAGCGTCACGGCCATGACGGCGCCGCTGCGCGAGCAGCTCGCGCGCATTCCCGGCATCACCGTCACCAACATCGGCCAGACCGACCTGGGCGGCGGCAAGAGCCTGCAGTTCTCGATCCAGGGGACCGACCTGGTCGAGCTCGAACGCCTGTCCAAGGGCATCACCGCCAAGCTGCGCGAGATCCCCGGCCTGGTCGACCTGGACAGCACACTCAAGCCCGACAAGCCGACGGTCGCGATCAACGTCAAGCGCGACGCCGCGGCCGATGTGGGGCTGAACGTGAACGCGCTCGCCGGCACCTTGCGCACGCTGGTGGCCGGCACGCTGGTGGGCAACTGGCGCGCACCGGACGGCGAGAACTACGACGTCAACGTGCGCATCTCGCCCGACAGCCGCGACTCCATCGCCGACCTGCAGCGCATCCCGATCAACGTGGCGAACGCGAGCGACGGTTCGACCCGCGTGGTGCGCTTGTCGCAGGTGGCCGACGTGACGCCCTCGACCGGCCCGAACCAGATCAACCGGCGCGACCTGAACCGCGAGATCAACATCGACGCGAACGCACTCGGGCGCAGCTCGGGCGAGGTCTCGGCCGACATCCGCAAGGTGCTCGATGCCACGCCCTGGCCACCCGGCTACCGCTACAGCTTCGGCGGTTCGACGAAGAACATGAACGAGTCGTTCGCCTACGCGTTGGGCGCGCTCGGGCTGGCAATCGTCTTCATCTACATGATCCTGGCGAGCCAGTTCAAGAGCTTTTTGCAGCCGCTGGCGCTGATGAGCTCGCTGCCGCTCACGCTGATCGGCGTGGTGCTGGCGCTGCTGATGTTCCGCTCGACGCTGAACATGTTCTCGATCATCGGCGTGGTGATGCTGATGGGGCTGGTGACGAAGAACGCGATCCTGCTGGTGGACTTTGCGATCCGTTCAAGGGCCGACGGCATGGAGCGCACCCAAGCGCTGCTGCACGCCGCCCACGTGCGGCTGCGGCCGATCCTGATGACGACCCTGGCGATGATCTTCGGCATGGTGCCGCTGGCCTTTGCGCTCAGCGAAGGTTCGGAGCAGCGCTCGCCGATGGGCCAGGCGGTGATCGGCGGCGTGATCACCTCGTCGCTGCTGACCCTGGTGGTCGTGCCGGTGATCTACTGTTACCTGGACGACCTGGCCGCCTGGGCCGGTAGACGCTTTGGCACCAAGGCGGTGCCCGTGCCCCCGACGGGCGAGCCGGGCATGGCGAAATAGAATTTCATGTTCTGCACATCGAGGGCCCCCGCACCATGAACATCGAACAAGCGCGTTTCAACATGATCGAGCAGCAGATCCGCCCCTGGGACGTGCTCGACCAGAGCGTGCTGAGCCTGCTGGCCGTGGTCAAGCGCGAGGCGTTCACGCCGCTGGCTTACCGCGCCATGGCCTTCGTCGACACCGAGGTGCCGCTGCCCGGCGGCCAGTGCATGCTGGCGCCCAAGGTCGATGCCCGGCTGCTGCAGGAGCTGGCGGTGCACAAGCACGAGCGCGTGCTCGAAGTGGGCGCAGGTTCGGGCTACATGGCAGCGCTGCTGGGGCACCAGGCGCAGCATGTGACAACGATGGAGATCGTGCCCGAACTCGCCAAAATGGCGGCCGACAACCTGAAGCGCGCTTCGGTGATGAACGTCGACGTGGTGCAGGCCAGCGGCAACCGCGGCCTGGTGGCCGATGCGCCGTTCGACGTGATCCTGCTGTCGGGCTCGGTGGCCGAGGTGCCGCCAGCCTTGCTGGCGCAACTGAAGATCGGCGGGCGCCTGGCCGCGATCGTCGGCCAGCAGCCGGTGATGCGCGCAATGTTGTTCACCCGCAGCGGCGAACAGTCGTTCAGCAGCGTGGACCTGTTCGACACCGTGGCGCCGCGCCTCAAGGGTTTTGACGAACCGACGCGGTTCACGTTCTGATGCGGCGGCTCGAGGAGCGCGGCCCGTCGGCTGTATGCGCAGGCCGTCGCATTTCTGGGGCCCCGGGGGCGCAAGGCGTTCTATAACCTCGCGCGCGGCCCCGCCGATCACCATTCAAGAAAAAAGGATCTCGCCATGACGAAGCAGAACAAGCGCCGGATGAGCCCGCTGGCCTGGGCGGCGGCCCTTGCCCTGACCCTGGGCGCGGCCACCGGCGGCGCGCAGGCGCAGAGCCTGCAGTCGCTGTATGAAGCAGCGCGCGCCTATGACGCCAGCTACCTGGCCGCGCGCTCGCTGGCCGATTCAGCGCAGTACCGGGCCGCCCAGGCCGACGCGCTGCTGCTGCCCAGCGCCGCGCTCAATGGCAACCTGGGGCACAGCTATGTCGACCTGCCGATCGGCTCGTCGCGCAGCTCGAACAACCTGGGCGTGGGCGTGTCGGGCAGACAGCCGCTGTTCAACCGGGCCAACGGCTTCACCGTGGACCAGGCGAAGAAGACGCTCGAACTGTCACGCGCCGACCTGGAAACCGCCGAACAAGACCTGATCGTGCGCGTGGCGCAGGCCTACTTCGACGTGCTGGCCGCGCAAGACACGCTGGCCACCACGCGTGCCAGCAAGGCCGCCATCAGCGAACAACTGGCATCAGCCAAACGCAACTTCGAGGTCGGCACCGCCACCATCACCGACACCCGCGAAGCGCAGGCGCGCTCCGACCTGGTGACCGCCCAAGAGATCGCTGCCGACAACGACCTGCTGACCAAGCGCATCGCGCTCGACCAACTGGTGGGCCGCAGCGGCGTGGCGCCGCAGCAACTGGCCGTGCCGGTGGCGCTGCCGGCGGTGGCGCCGGCCAATGTGGACACCTGGGTCGCCAACGCCAACAGCCTGCACCCGGCGGTGCGCAAGGCGCTGCTGGGGCTGGACATCGCCAGGCTCGAAACCGAGAAGGCGCGTGCCGCTGGCTTGCCTACCGTGGACGCAGTGGGCTCGCTCAACAGCAACCGCCTCACCGGCACCAGCAGCAGCGGCCTGCCGGGCACGACCCACAGCGCCACCATCGGCGTGCAACTGGCGATGCCGCTGTACACCGGCGGTTCGATCCAGAACCGGGTGAAGGAAACCCTGGTGCTGGAAGACAAGTCCGCCAACGATCTCGAAGCCGCGCGCCGCATCGTTGCGCAGGCCACGCGCCAGGCCTACTTCGGCGTGCAGTCCGGCACCGCGCAGGTCAAGGCACTGGAAGCGGCCGAATCGTCAAGCCAGCTGGCGCTGGAGGCGACGCAACTCGGCTACAAGGTCGGCGTTCGCGTGAACCTGGACGTGCTGAACGCCCAGACCCAGTTGTTCACGACCCGGCGCGACCTGGCCAAGGCGCGCTACGACGTGCTGCTGGGCGGCCTGAAGCTGCGCCAGGCCTCGGGGCAGTTGAAGCCGGAAGACGTGGCGGCCGTGAACCAGCTCCTGGCGAAGTAACGCTGCGCGGTCCGACCTCAGGCGCCGCTCGGCTTGCCGCCCACCATCGCGGCGATCTGCTGCAGCGGCGTCGGGTCGTCCATCGTCGTCAGGTCGCCCGGGTCGCGCCCTTCGCTGACGGCCTGGATCGCGCGCCGCAGCAGTTTGCCCGAGCGCGTTTTCGGCAGCAGGCTCACGAAGTGCACGCGCGAAGGCCGCGCCACCGCGCCGAGCTGCTGGTCCACCGTCTTCATGATCTCGCCTTCGAGCTTCAGTTGCGCTGCGGTGTCGCCCAGCGCGCTCGCGTCCTTGGCCACCACAAAGGCCATCGCCACCTGGCCCTTGAGCGCATCGGCCACGCCCACCACAGCCACCTCGGCCACATTGGGGTGGCTCGAGATGCTCTCTTCGATCTCGCGCGTGCCTAGGCGGTGGCCGGCCACGTTGATCACGTCGTCGGTGCGACCGAGGATGAACCAGTAACCGTCGGCATCGCGAATGCCCCAATCGAAGGTGCTGTAGAGCTGCTGGCCCGGGATGCTGCTCCAGTACGTCTTGACGAAGCGCTCATCGTCGCGCCACACCGTCTGCATGCAGCCCGGCGGCAGCGGGCCGGCGATGGCCACCACGCCCTTCTCGTTGGCGCCGGTCAGCTCGGCGCCGGTGTTCTCGTCGATCAGCTTCACGTCGAAGCCGTACATCGCCACACCGGGGCTGCCGAATTTGCTGGGCTTCTTCTCGACGCCGTTGGCGATGGTCAGGATCGGCCAGCCGGTTTCGGTCTGCCAGTAATTGTCGATGATCGGCTTGCCCAGCGCATGCGCGATCCAGTTCGCGGTCGGTTCGTCGAGCGGCTCGCCGGCCAGGAACAGCGCGCGCAGCGAACCCAGGTCGTGCGCCTGCAGGTACTTCGGGTCCTGCTTCTTCAGCACGCGCACCGCGGTCGGCGCGCTGAACATCACCGTGACCTTGTACTTCTCGACGATGCTCCACCACACGCCCGCGTCGGGTCGGGTCGGCAGGCCTTCGTAGAAGACCGTGGCCATGCCGGCGATCAGCGGGCCGTAGACGATGTAGCTGTGGCCCACCACCCAGCCGATGTCGCTGGTGGCGAAGTAGGTCTCGCCGGCGCGGCCGTCGAAGATGTGCTTCATGCTCGCGGCCAGCGCCACACAGTAGCCG
>JANMYQ010000319.1:0-17108 GCA_031382215.1 Methylibium sp. | reverse complement strand
GGCCGTGCCAGCAGCGGCACCTTCCGCACCGCCGACGTGGTGGGGCTGGACACGATGGCGCACGTCATCAAGACGCTGCAAGACAATCTGGCGGCTGACCCCTTCTTCCCCAGCTACGCCACGCCGCCGGTGCTGGCCAAGCTGATCGAACAGGGCGCGCTGGGACAGTGGACCGGCGCCGGTTTCTACAAGAAAGTTGGCCCGGACATCCTGCGCGTCGACCCCGCAACCACCGACTACGTTCCCGGCGGCGGCAAGGCCGACGAGATCGTCGCGCGCATGCTGAAGAAGCCCGCGCCCGAGCGGCTGAAATTGCTGCGCGAATCGAAGAACCCGCAAGCGCAGTTCCTGTGGGCGATCCTGCGCGACAGCTTCCATTACTGCGCGGTGCACTTGGCGGACATTGCCGAGAGCGCTCGCGAAATCGACTTCGCGATGCGCTGGGGCTTCGGCAGCAGCCAGGGGCCGTTCGAGCTGTGGCAAGAGGCCGGCTGGAAGCAGGTGGCGGGTTGGGTGAAGGAAGACATCGAGGCCGGCAAGGCGCTCAGCACCGCGCCGCTGCCGGCCTGGGTGTTCGAAGGGCCGGTCGCCGACAAGGGTGGCGTGCACACGCCTGAGGGCTCGTGGAGCCCGTCGAAGAACGCCTTCGTTCCACAAAGCACGCTGCCGGTCTACCAGCGCCAGCACTTCCGCGACGCGGTGTTCGGCTCGGGCGTGGTGGCGCCGCTGAAGAGTGGCACCGAAGTCTTCAAGAACGACGAGGTGCGGGTGTGGACGCTGGACGGCGAGGTGCTGATCCTGAGCATCACCGCCAAGCTGCACCTGATCGGCCAGGGCGTGATCGACGGCATGGCGAAAGCCGTGGCGCTTGCCGAAGCGGGCTACAAGGGCCTGGTGATCTGGTCGCCAGATGACGTGTTCTCGGCCGGCGCCAACCTCGAATCGATGATGCCGGTGTTCATGAAGAGCGGCGGCAAAGGCATCCTGCCCGAGGTCAAGAAGCTGCAGGACGCGATGCTGAGTCTGCGCTACGCCAACGTGCCGGTGGTCGCTGCCATTCGCGGTATCGCGCTGGGGGGAGGCTGCGAGATTGCGGTGCATGCCGCCCGGCGCGTGGCCGCGATGGAAAGTTACATGGGCCTGGTCGAGGTTGGCGTCGGGCTGATCCCTGCCGCCGGCGGCCTGGCCTACATCGCACGCCGAGCGGCCGAGATGGCGAGCGCCGGCAATGCGAATGCCGACATCATGAAGTTCGCCACCGACGGCTTCACGAACGCCGCGATGGCCAAGGTGGGCACCAGCGCGATCGAGTCGCGCCGTCTGGGCTACCTGCTGTGGAGCGACGTGATCGTGCCGCACAAGGACGAGCTGCTGTTCGTCGCCACGCAACAGGCCAAGGCGATGTTCGACAGCGGTTACCGCGCGCCGTCGCGTGCGCCGTTTCCGGTGGCGGGGCGCTCGGCAATCGCCACCATCAAGGGCCAGCTCGCCAACATGCGCGACGGCGGCTTCATCAGCGCGCACGACTTCCACGTCAGCGCGCTGATCGCCGAGGTGATCTGCGGCGGCGATGTCGACGCCGGCTCGCTGGTCACCGAGGAGTACCTGATGACGCTGGAGCGCAAGCACTTCTGCGGCCTGCTCGACCACCCGAAGAGCCAGGAACGAATCATGGGCATGCTGCAGACCGGCAAGCCGGTCAGGAACTGAACGACATGAAACCGGCGGCCAATGACGCTGGTCCCCTCTCCCGCACGCGGGAGAGGGTTAGGGTGAGGCCGCGCGAGTTGCGCCAATCCTCACCCGATGCGGAGCGTGCGATCTGGCGGCGCCTGCGCAATCGCCAAGTTGGAGGATGGAAGTTCCGCCGACAGCATCCATGCGGGCGTTACTTCGCTGACTTTGCCTGCCTCGAAGCCGGGCTCGTCATTGAGCTCGATGGGGGCCAGCACTTCGAGCCCGACGCTGCTCTTGCCGACGACTTGCGAACCCATGCTCTGCAGCAGCGGGGATTCACCGTTCTGCGGTTCAGCGATCGAGAAGCACTGACCGAAACGGACGCTGTACTGCAAGCCATCGTCAATTGGCTCTCCGCGCGCCACCCTCACCCCAGCCCTCTCCCGCCAGCGGGAGAGGGAGCAAGTCCACTCGTCCAGACGGAAGAGTTGTCGAACATTCAGAGGATTGAATCATGAGCAAACAAGTTCAAGACGCCTACATCGTTGCCGCCACCCGCACGCCGATCGGCAAGTCGGGCCGCGGGTACTTCAAGAACACGCGGCCGGACGATCTGCTCGTCGCGGCGGTGCGCAGCGCGCTGGCGCAGGTGCCGACGCTGGACCCGGCGGCCATCGAAGACGCGATCATCGGCTGCTCGTTCCCCGAGGGTGAGCAGGGCATGAACATGGCGCGCGTGGCGATGGTTCTGGCCGGCTTGCCGCACTCGGTGGGCGGCGTCACCGTCAATCGCTTCTGTGCGTCGGGCCTGACGGCGCTGCAGATGGCGGCCGACCGCATCCGCATCGGCGAGGCCGACGTGATGATCGCCGGCGGTGCCGAGTCGATGAGCATGGTGCCGATGGGCGGCAACAAGCCCTCCTTCAACCCCGAGGTGTTTGCGCGCGACGAGAACGTCGGCATCGCCTACGGCATGGGGCTGACGGCCGAGAAGGTGGCGGCGCAGTGGAAGGTCAGCCGCGAAGCGCAGGACCAGTTCGCGCTCGCCTCGCACCAGAAGGCGCTCAAGGCGATGGCAGCGGGCGAGTTCACGGCCGAGATGACGCCGATCGACATCGTCGACCGCTTTCCGAACCTGCTCACCGGCGAGGTGGGCACGAAGACGCGCACCGTCAAGCTTGACGAAGGCGCGCGCCCCGACACCTCGCTCGAAGGCCTGGCCAAGCTCAAGCCGGTGTTCGCCGCCAAGGGCAGCGTGACGGCCGGCAACAGCTCGCAGACCAGCGACGGCGCCGGTGCGCTGATCCTGGCGAGCGAGAAAGCCGTGAAGCAGTTCGGCCTGAAGCCGCTCGCGCGCTTCGTCAGCTTCGCCGCACGCGGCGTGGCGCCCGAGATCATGGGCATCGGCCCGATCGAGGCGATTCCCGCGGCGCTGCGCTACGCGGGGCTCAAGCTCGACGACCTGGGCTGGATCGAACTGAACGAGGCCTTTGCCGCGCAGGCGCTGGCGGTGATCAACACTGTCGGGCTGGACCCGAGCAAGGTCAACCCGATGGGCGGCGCGATCGCGCTCGGCCACCCGTTGGGTGCCACCGGCGCGATCCGCGCCGCGACCGTGGTGCACGCGCTGCACCGCCACCAGCTGAAGTACGGCATGGTGACGATGTGCGTGGGCATGGGGCAGGGCGCGGCCGGCATTCTCGAAAGAGTCTGACGCTGGTCGCCGCGGGCCGCCGCCATGGCGCACTTCATTGCACCGAGAGGCGTTGCCTCGGGCAGTCCGCGTGCCGCTGGGTCGGCGCAGGCAGCCGATGCGCCGAGCGCGCTGGACGTGCGGAATTCGCCGGCCCGCGCCGATAGCGGCCGCGCCGTCGAACTGCAGGCGGTCGACGGTCAGCGGCTCGCCGCGCACTGGCACGTGGCGGCGCCGCGCCCGGGCGGCGTTGCGCGCGGCGCGGTGGTGCTGGCACCGGCCACTGGCGTGCCGCAGAGTTTCTACCTGCGTTTTGCACAATGGCTGGCCACGCAGGGTGTCGATGCGCTGCGTTTCGACTTTCGCGGCACCGCCGCATCACGCCCGGCGCGCCTGCGCGGTTTCGTCGCCGACTTCTCGCACTGGGCGCTGGATCTGGACGCCGCGCTCGCCTTCACTCTCGCCCAGGGCGCGCCGCGCGTGAGCCTGATCGGGCACAGCATCGGCGGCTTTCTCGCGCCGGTGGCCGCGCACGCGCCGCAGTTGCACCGGCTCGTGCTGGTCGGCGCGCAAAGCGCTTACTGGCGCGACTTCCCCCAGCCGCAGCGCTGGCCGATGGCGCTGATGTGGCACGGCGTGCTGCCCGCCGTCACGCAGCTCGTCGGCTACTTTCCCGGCCGTGCGCTGAGGCTCGGCGAAGACCTGCCGCGTGGCGTGGCGATGGCCTGGGCGGCACGGCCTTGGCGTGACCCGTGGGACGTGGCCGCGTTCGCCAGCGCCTACGCGCGAGCGCTGCCGCCGACGCATCTGGTGGCGGCCGACGACGACGCCTTTGCCACGCCTGAGGCGATGGCGCGTGTGGCACGGCGCTTGTCTGCGACCGCAACGCAGACGCATACGCTTGTGACCGGCACCGGCACAGAGAGTCGGCGGCGCATCGGTCATTTCGGTCCGTTCCGGTCGGCATGCGCGGCCCAGGTGTGGCCGCGGCTGCTCGGCCTGGCGCTGCCGGACGATCTTCAGCCCTCTCTTCAACCGCTTCTTCGGCCACCGAGGGGGCAGAGCTTTCAAATGAACAAGGAGACGACCCCATGAGCATCAAGACCGCGACGCTGAACGGCGTGGCAACGATCGAAATCGCCCGCCCCGAGAAGAAGAACGCCATCACCGTGGCGATGTACCAGGCCATGGCCGACGCGCTGAACGCAGCCAACGCCGACCCGGCCGTGCGTGCCGTGTTGATCACCGGCCAGCCGGGCATCTTCACCTCGGGCAACGACATTGACGACTTCATGCAGCGCCCGCGCCAGACGGCTGACTTCGGCGACTCGCCGGTGTTCCAGTTCATGCGCGCGCTGCACGGCTGCGAGAAGCCGGTCGTGGCGGCGGTGACCGGCGCGGCCATCGGCATCGGCACCACGATGCTGCTGCATTGCGACCTCGTTTACGTGTCCGACGAAGCGCGCCTGGCGATGCCGTTCGTGAGCCTCGGCCTGGTGCCCGAGTTCGCATCGAGCCTGATCGTGCCCAACCTCGTCGGCCACGTGAAAGCGGCCGAGAAGCTGTTGCTCGGCGACCCGTTCACCGGCGAAGAAGCGGTCGAGATGCGCATCGCCAACGCCGTGCTGCCGGCCGGCGAAGTGGTGAACCACGCGCGCCGCATCGCCGAACGTTTCAACGCGCTGCCACCCGGCGCGGTGCGCGACACCAAGAAACTGCTGCGGCGCGGGCGAACCGAGCCGGTGTTGCAGACCATCGCCGCCGAGGGCGAGCTGTTCGGCGCGCGCTTGAGCAGCCCCGAAGCGCGTGAAGCATTCAGCGCCTTCTTCCAGAAGCGCAGGCCGGACTTCAGCCAATTCACCTGAACGGGGCACTGCGGCGGTGACAATCCGCCCATGCTGAGAGCGGCCAAGTTCGCCCTGAGCCCGCTGTTGCTGTGGCAAGGGCGGGGGGTGCGGCGACGCGCGCTGCGCTTGCCCGAGGCCGAGGGCGCACGTGTGGGCGTGGCCGGCACGGGGCCGGTGTGCCTGCGCCTGCTGATCGTCGGCGACTCGTCGGCCGCCGGCGTCGGCGCGGCCACCCAGACGCAGGCGCTGGCCGGGCGTTTGAGCGAGGCGCTGTCGCAGCGCCTGCGCGGCGCGGTGGCCTGGCAGCTGGTGGCGCAGACCGGCCACACCACGCGCGATGCGGTCGAGGCGCTGAAGGTGCTGCCGCTGCACCCGGCCGACGTGATGGTCACCGCGCTGGGCGTGAACGACGTGGTCTCGCAGGTGTCGCCCAGGCGCTGGCTGTCCGATCTGGGCAAGCTCGACTGGCTGGCCAGCCGGCGCGCCGGCGTGCGCCACATCGTGCACAGCGGCGTGCCGCCGATGCATGCCTTGCCGCTGCTGCCGCAGCCGCTGCGCTGGGTGCTGGGCACCGACGCGCAGCGCTTCAACAAGGCGCTGGTCGAATGGGTGGCGCTGTACCCCGACCGCTGGACATTGCCGCTTCCGTTTGAAGATCACCTGGCCAGCGCCGGCCCGCTGATGGCCGAAGACGGCTTTCACCCCGGCCCCGCGGTCTACGCGCTGTGGGCCGAACAGCTCGCCGGCAAGATCAGCGGCGAGATCGTGCCGCTGCTGCCTGAAACCACCCCGACCCGAAGGAACCCTCCCCGATGAACCTCACCGGCAAGACCCTCTTCATCACCGGCGCATCGCGCGGTATCGGCCTGGCCATTGCCAAGCGCGCCGCACGCGACGGCGCCAACATCGTGATCGCCGCGAAGACGACCGAAGCCAACCCCAAGCTGCCCGGCACCATTCACTCAGCGGCGGCCGAGATCGTCGCGGCCGGCGGCAAGGCGCTGGCGGTGCAGACCGACATTCGCGACGAAGCGAGCGTGCAGACCGCGATCGAGCAGGCAGTGGCGACATTCGGCGGCATCGACATCCTCGTCAACAACGCCAGCGCGATCAGCCTGACGCCGACGACCGCCACGCCGATGAAGCGCTTCGACCTGATGTTCGGCGTGAACGTGCGCGGCACCTACCTGTGCACGCAGGCCTGCCTGGCCGAACTGGTGAAGTCAGCCCAGGCCGGCCGCAACCCGCACGTGTTGAACATGGGCCCGCCGCTGAGCATGAAGCCGCACTGGTTCAAGAACCACACCGCCTACACGATGGCCAAGTACGGCATGAGCATGTGCACGCTGGGCCACGCGGCCGAGTTCAAGCCGCTCGGCATCGGCGTGAACAGCCTGTGGCCGCGCACGGCCATTGCCACCGCGGCGCTGCAGATGATCCCGGGCGTGGACATCGCGCGCTGCCGCAAGCCCGAGATCCTGGCCGACGCCGCCTACTTGATATTGACCAGCGATCCGAAGACCACCAGCGGCAACTTCTTTATCGACGACACGCTGCTCGCCAGCCACGGCGTGACCGACTTCGAGCCCTACAGCGTGACGCCGGGGACGAAAGACTTCATTCCTGATTTCTTTGTGGATTGATTTCGGTTCGATCAACTGTGGAACAAGGGAGACTTGGATGGCGATCAAACTGAACTCCGTCAGCCTGAACCGGACAGAGGGCTTGAGCGAGAGGTGGGTCCAGGATCAGATCGCTGAAGATCCGACCATCCTCGGGCTGGGCGATGTGGTCGTGAAGGACAAGGAGCGGATGCAACCGAATGCCGGTCGATTGGACCTGCTGCTGCAGGACCCCGAGACGCTGAAGCGCTACGAAGTCGAAATCCAGCTTGGGGCGACCGACGAGAGCCACATCATTCGCACCATCCAGTATTGGGACATTGAGCGCAAGCGCTACCCGCAGTACGAGCATGCTGCTGTGATCGTCGCCGAAGAGATCACATCGCGCTTCCTCAACGTCATTCAGCTTTTCAACTTTGAAGATGACGGCCTGATGGGACGGTGCTGAACTTCGTCTCGTTCATGCCGCGCAAGAATCACGTGATCATGTCGATCAAGCTGCCGAAGCAGCGGGATTTCGACGGTATGCTGGAGGAGTCAGGGGTCGAGTTGCTGGCCTACGACGCTCAGTTTCGCCAGTATCGAGTGCGGATCAATCCGACTCTCGATGACAAGCAGCGTCGGACGCTCAGTGCCCTGGCCCAGCAAGCCCGTGCGGGCTTTGGAAAGGCGGCGTAGCCGCAGGCTTGAGTGCCAGCGTCGTCCCTGATGCGGAACCCCGCAATTCAGGATGTGCGTTCCAGAATTGCATGGTTGTTGAACCGGAACGTCGGTAGAGTTCCCTGCCAGCCTGCTCCTGCTTCGCGGTGGCTTACCGGCCCTTCAGTGAGCGGTCAGCCACGGCGGCAGGCCGGGGGTGTCGGGTGACCGGCGGAGTGAATGGCGGAGTGAAGTAGAGGAGGAGGGCCGAGTCTTTTCCGGCCCGGGGGACATGAACGGAGCCGGTCGCCCGATGGCCTCGGCCCGCTCAAACCTGAACGCAAACTCGGATCAATCGACCATGGTTGCCTGCGGCCTTCCCCCGTGATTCGTCGACCGAGGCCGCTTCACCCGCCGCGCACCATCGCCAGCACCTTGCCCGCATCGAGCGTGCGCGCCTTCTCCTGCATCGCCGGCAGGTAGCGGCCCTGCAGGCCGCGTGCTTCCTGGGCCATCTTCTCGTACGCTTCCTTCAGCATGGCGGTGGACAGCGTGCGCCCGCCGGCGTAGTAGCGCACCGCCACATGGCCGAGCGCATAGGTGGTGACGAAGCTCAGGCCCGAGCTCACCGCCTGCTTGCCCACACCTCCCAGCAGCCCGCCGCCGACGCGCCCCAGCAGCCCGCCGAGCAGCTTGCGCCCGGCTTGTTCGAGGTACTGCGAGGTCAGGCCGACGCCGGCCGTGGCGATGAAGTCCTTCACGTGCCCGCTGTCGAGCTCGTAACCGTGCTGCTGGCCGATGCGGTAGACGAGTTTCATCTGAAGCGGAATGATCGCCATCGTCGACAGCGTTTCGGGCAGCAGCTCCAGCGCGCCGTTCAGGATCGCGGCGTTCAGGATGGTCTGGTCGAGGGCGGCCGCGTCGACAGGCGTCGGCGTGGGCACGGCCGCGGATGTGGCCGAGGGCGTGGCCGCCCCAGCACCGGCACCTGCACCCGCGCCGGCCACCGCCAACTCCTCGGCCTGGCGCGAGAAGTTGCCGGCCGTCGCGGCGTCCAGCCCGAGCGCGCTGCGCAACTCGTTCAGAAAGGCCTGCTCGGGCACCGACTGCACGCCGTCGGCGTCGCACACGCACACCGCCATCTCGTAAGCGAGCTGGCGCGCCTCGAGGCTGGCCAGCGCCGGTACGGCCGTGGCCATCGACACGCGCTTCATCAGCACGTCCTGATAGAGCGTCGGCAGGTTCACGCCGTCGGCCTGAGACAGCGACTCGGCGATGCGCTTGACCTCGGCACGTTCGCGCTCGTGTTTGTCGCCGTCGACAAACGCGGCCAGCAGGCTCAAGGTCAGGATGGCCTGGGTTTCGGATGGGGTCACGGCGGAACTCCTGGTTGAATGGGGACCGGGATTGGTTCTTTCTGTGGCCGTCAGGTTCCCGGCGTCGCTTGTGGTGCTTGCGGTGCCTGTGGAATGGGCCGGGGCTTGCCCTCGGAGTCGATCGCCACGTAGGTGAGGTTCGCTTCGGTCACCTTCACCACGTGCAGGTCGGCCGGGTTGCGCTCGGCATAGACCTCGACATTGACGGTGACCGACGTGCGGCCGATGCGCTCCACCTTGGCATAAAAGCTCAACAGGTCGCCGATCGACACCGGCTGCTTGAACACGAACTGATTCACCGCCACCGTGGCGATGCGGCCCTTGGCGATGCGTGCCGGCAGCACCGCGCCGGCCAGGTCGACCTGGGCCATGATCCAGCCGCCGAAGATGTCGCCGTTGCCGTTCGCGTCGGCCGGCATGGGCATCACGCGCAGCACCAACTGGCGCCCGTCGGGCAACTGAAGCGGGCCGAGCGGCCCGGGGCTGTCGCTTGAAATCTCGGGCATATTGCTCCACCTGCGGAAGTTGATCGGTTCATTCTTCCATCTTTCGCCAGCGCTATATCTCTAGCCATTTGTCCCAGCCGCTTTTTTTCCAGCCTTATTCGCCAGCCAGAGCCCGCCCCCATGCGCACCCATGCCTCCGTCGCCATCCCACCCCCCGCCGCTGGCTCGCTCACTGCCCCCCGCTCCGAATGGGCCACGATCCGCAAGCTGGTGCCTTATGTGTGGCAGTGGCGCTGGCGCGTGCTGCTGGCGCTGAGTTGCCTGGTGGCGGCCAAGGTGGCAAACGTCGGCGTGCCGTTGGTGCTCAAGCAACTTGTCGACGCGCTCGACCTGAAGCCCGGCGACCCGCGCGCGGCGCTGGCGGTGCCGGTGGCGCTGCTGCTGGCGTATGGCGCGCTGCGGCTGTCGATCACCTTGTTCACCGAGTTGCGCGAGTTCCTGTTCTACCCGGTGGCCGCGCGCATCGCGCGGCGCGTGGGGCTCGAGACCTTCGAGCACCTGCTCAGCTTGAGCCTGCGCTTCCACCTGGAGCGGCAGACCGGGGGCGTGTCGCGCGACATGGAGCGCGGCGCGCGTTCGATCCAGTCGCTGCTGAACTACTTCATCTACAACATCCTGCCCACGCTGGTCGAGATCTCGCTGGTGATCACTCTGCTGGCGGCCAAGTTCGATGGCTGGTTTGCCGCCATCACCTTCGGCGCGCTGCTGCTGTACATCACCTTCACGGTCACGGTCACCGAATGGCGCACCCACTTTCGCCGCGCGATGAACGAGCAGGACAGCAAGGCCAATACCAAGGCGGTGGACGCGCTGATCAACTACGAGACCGTCAAGTACTTCAGCAACGAGAAGTTCGAGCAGGCGCGCTACGACGAGAACCTGCAGCGGCTCGAGAAGGCGTCGGTCAAGTCGCAGACCTCGCTGTCGCTGCTCAACCTGGGCCAGAGCCTGATCATCGCCACGGCGGTGACCTTGCTCGTGTGGCGCGCCACCGAGGGTGTTGTGGCTGGCACGATGACCCTGGGCGACCTGGTGCTGGTCAACGCGCTGATGATCCAGCTCTACATCCCGCTCAACTTTCTGGGCGTGATCTACCGCGAGATCAAGCAGTCGATGGTCGACATGGAAAAGATGTTCGACCTGCTGGGCCAGAACCGCGAGATCGCCGATTCACCCGACGCGAAACCGCTGCAGGTGATGGCCAAGAGCGGCGGCCAGAGCGACGGCGCCACGGTTCGCTTCGAGAACGTGCGCTTCGGCTACGACCCCGACCGCACCATCCTGCACGACGTGAGTTTCGAGATCCCGGCCGGCAAGACAGTGGCGGTGGTCGGCCCGTCGGGCTCGGGCAAGAGCACGCTGGCGCGGCTGATGTTCCGCTTCTACGACGTCGGCGGCGGCGTGATCCGCATCGACGGCCAGGACATCCGCGACGTGACGCAGCAGAGCCTGCGCCAGGCCATCGGCATCGTGCCGCAGGACACGGTGCTGTTCAACGACACGGTCGAATACAACATCGCCTACGGCCGGCCCGGCGCCACCCGAGCCGAGGTGGAAGAGGCGGCGCGCTCGGCACACATCCACGGCTTCATCAGCTCCACGCCCAAGGGCTACGAGACGATGGTCGGCGAGCGCGGGCTCAAGCTCAGTGGTGGCGAGAAACAACGCGTGGCGATCGCGCGCACGCTTCTGAAGAACCCGCCGGTGCTGATTTTCGATGAAGCCACGTCGGCGCTCGACTCGGCCAACGAACGCGCGATTCAGGAAGAGCTGCGCAGCGCCGCGCGCAACAAGACCGCGCTGGTGATCGCGCACCGTTTGTCGACCGTGATCGACGCGCACCAGATCCTGGTGATGGAGCAGGGCCGCATTCTGGAGCGCGGCACGCACGCCGAACTGATCGCGATGAACGGGCGCTTTGCCGAGATGTGGCGGCTTCAGCAGGCGGGGGAAGAGGCCGAGGAGCAGCCCGCGGCTTGAGGGGCGACGCGTCTCACGCCGCAGCGCGCAGCGTCCACACACCGGCAGGCGGAATGTTGGCGACCACGAACCGCGTGCGTCGCCAGGTGAAGCCATGGTCGCTGTCGAAAGGCGCGCGCAGCTGGTAAGTGAACTGCACCAGCCAGCTGCCCGGATGCCGGCGCATGAATTGCAGGATGCTGTTGCGCGTCTCCACCCGCAACAGTGTCGGCAGCGAGCGGAACGGCAGGCTCGAGACCAGCACCACCGGCAGGCCCTCGTAATGCAGCTCATCCAGCACCTCGGCTGCAGGCCGGGCATGCACATGGGCGCGTGGGTAGGCGCGCGACAACTTGCGCGCCAGCGCGGGCTGCAACTCCACCACCGTCAGGCGGGCCTCGGGGTGCTGGCGTGCCAGCACGCGCGTGACCGGGCCGGTGCCGGCGCCCAGCTCGACGATGTGTGCCGCGCCCTGTGCCGCATCGGCCATGGCCCGGGCAAGGAACTGCGAGGACGGGGCGACCGCGCCCGTCAGGGCCGGCGCATTGATGAGGTGTGAAAGCAGGGTCACGGTCGATGGGGTCCGGGGTTCGCAGATCGTTCGGCAGGCGTTCGGGGGCGTAGGGTAACAGCGGCCCGGCATCGCGGCGAGCCCGCCCGGTGCGCCGTAGACTGGCGCGCCATGGACACCAAGTGGCTTGAAGACTTCGTCAGCCTGGCCGAGACGCGCAGCTTCTCGCGCTCGGCGCAATTGCGCCACGTCACGCAGCCGGCGTTCTCGCGCCGCATCCAGGCACTCGAGGCCTGGGCCGGCATTCACCTGGTGGATCGCTCGTCCTACCCCACGCGGCTCACGCCGGCCGGCGAGACCTTTCATTCGCAGGCGCTGGAGATCCTGGGTTCGCTGCAGGCCACGCGCAACATGATGCTGAGCCACCAGGTGGCGGGGCAAGACATGATCGAATTCGCGGTGCCGCACTCGCTCGCGTTCACGTTCTTCCCGCAATGGGTGATGGACCTGCGCAAGCGCTTCGGCGCGATGAAGAGCCGGCTGATCACGCTGAACGTGCACGACGCGGTGATGCAGTTGACCGAGGGCAGCTGCGACCTGCTCATCGCCTATCACCACGCCTCGCAGCCGTTGCAGCTCAACCCCGATCGTTACGAGATGATGAGCCTGGGCCAGGAGACGCTGATGGCCTTTGCCAAGGCCGACGACGCCGGCCAGCCGATGTTCCGCCTGCCGGCGCCTTCGGGGTCCGCAAACGCCAGGGTGCCGTTTCTCAGCTACGCGTCGGGCGCTTACCTCGGCCGGCTGGTCGAGCTCATCACCAAGCAGTCGCCGACCGCGCTGAACCTGGAGCCGGTGTATGAGACCGACATGGCCGAGGGCCTGAAGGCGATGGCGCTCGAAGGCCACGGCCTGGCCTTTCTGCCGGCCGGTTCGGTGAAGAAAGAACTGCGCAGCAAGCGCCTGGTGCGTGCCGCGCCGCCGGGCCAGCTCGAGCTGACGATGGAGGTGCGCATCTACCGCGAGCGCCCGGCCATGGCGCGGCGCGGCAAGCCGGGGGCTCTGGCCCTGTGGGAGTTTTTGCGCCAGCCGGGGTGATCGGGCCTGGGTCGGGCCTGGGTCAGGCCTGCTCGGGTTTACCCGGGTCAACTATGCAGTGCGTGCATGCCACCGCCGAGAAACGGCATTGGCGTTGCAAAGGGTGCCGCCCTACAGTTCGCGGCGTCGGCAAACGTTTCGTCTTGCCTCCCACACTTGCCACCCACCAGAGGCCCTGAAATGACCACCCCCGCCGCCACCCGCGACGAACAAGACTTCCTCGGCAGCAAACCGATTCCCGCCCACGCCTACTGGGGCATCCACAGCGCCCGTGCGGTCGAAAACTTTCCGATCTCGGGCCAGACCGTGGCGCAGATGCCCGAGCTGGTGCGGGCACTGGCCTTCGTCAAGAAAGCCAGCGCGATGGCCAACGCCGAACTCGGCGTGCTCGACCGGCCGCGTGCCGGCGCGATCATCCGCGCCTGCGACGACCTGATCGGCGGCCCACTGGCTTCGTCGCTGGCCGAGCAGTTCGTTGTCGACGTGATCCAGGGCGGCGCCGGCACCTCGACGAACATGAACGCGAACGAGGTCATCGCCAACCGCGCGCTCGAGCACATGGGCCATGACAAGGGCCGCTACGACGTGCTCCACCCGAACGACCACGTCAACGCCTCGCAGAGCACCAACGACGTCTACCCGACCGCGCTGCGCGTGGCCGCGTGGTTCGGCATCGACGCGCTGCTGGCTGCGATGGCCGACCTGCGGCTGGCCTTTGAAGCCAAGGCGAATGAGTTCAACGCGGTGCTCAAGATCGGCCGCACCCAGTTGCAAGACGCCGTGCCGATGACCCTGGGCCAGGAGTTCAGGGCCTTCGCGATCATGATCCACGAAGACGAAGAACGCCTGCGCGAGGCGGGTGCGCTGATCACCGAGGTGAACCTGGGCGCCACGGCGATCGGCACCGGCATCAACGCGCCGGCCGGGTATGCCGAGGTGGTGATCGCGCTGCTGGCGCAGGTCAGCGGTGTGCCGGTGGTCAAGGCCCACAACCTGATCGAAGCCACGCAGGACACCGGTGCCTTCGTGCAGCTCTCTGGCGTGCTCAAGCGCGTGGCCTGCAAGCTCAGCAAGGTGTGCAACGATCTGCGCCTGCTGTCCAGCGGGCCGCAGGCTGGCTTCGGCGACATCAAGCTGCCGGCGCGCCAGGCGGGCTCGTCGATCATGCCGGGCAAGGTGAACCCGGTGATCCCGGAAGTGATGAACCAGGTGGCCTTCGAGGTGATCGGCAACGACGTGACGATCACCATGGCCAGCGAAGCCGGCCAACTGCAGCTCAACGCCTTCGAGCCGATCATGGCCTGGTCGCTGCACAAGAGCGTGCGCCACCTCACGCAGGCGTGCAAGACGCTGCAGGTCAATTGCGTGCAGGGCATCCAGGCCAACCACGCGCTGCTGGCCCGGCGCGTGGCCGAGTCGGTGACGCTGGTGACGGCGCTGAACCCGATCATCGGCTACGAGAAAGCGGCGCTGATCGCCAAGACCGCGCTGACGACCGGCGGCACGATCGCTGAAGTAGCCGAGTCGCTGGGCATCATGAGCCGCGCCGAGATGAACGCGTTGCTCGTTCCCGAGCGCCTGACCCAGCCGGTGCGGCTGGTGGCATGAAGGTTGCAAACTCGTTCCCCGACAGGTCACTCGCCAACCCCTGGCAAACCCTCACTTGCAGCAACTACGTGCTTGCCCGTAGGCCCGCATCCCTAGAATCCCGTTCTTTCGCTTTCAACCCCTCAAGGAGTTTCTGTATGAAGAAGTCAATGCTGGTCAGCGCCGTGGCCATGGCCGCCGCACTGGTCGCCGCCGGCGCCGCCCACGCCGATACGCTGAAGAAGATCAAAGACAGCGGCACCGTGACGATGGGCGTGCGCGAGTCTTCGGGCGCCTTGAGCTACACCTTGGGTGATGGCAAGTACGTGGGCTTCCACGTCGACGTGTGTGCGCGCGCGCTGGCCGACATTCAAAAGCAGCTCGGCCTGGCCAAGCTCGAGGTCAAGTACCAGCCCGTCACGTCGCAGAACCGCATTCCGCTGGTGCAGAACGGCACCGTCGACATCGAGTGCGGCTCGACCACCAACAACGCCACTCGCCAGAAAGACGTGTCGTTTGCGGTCACCACCTTCGTTGAAGAAGTGCGCATTGCGGTGAAGGCTGCTTCGGGCATCACCTCGATCGCCCAGCTCAACGGCAAGAAGGTCGCCACCACCACCGGCACGACCTCGGTGCAGACGCTGCGCAAGAACGAGAAGGCCACCGGCGTCAACTTCGACGAGGTCTTCGGCAAGGACCACGCCGACAGCTTCCTGCTGCTCGAGTCGGGCCGTGCCGATGCGTTCGTGATGGACGGTGCCATCCTGGCCGGCAACATCTCGCGCGCCAAGAACCCGGCCGACTTCAAGATCGTCGGCGAGGTCCTGTCGGTCGAACCGATCGCGATCATGATGCGCAAGGACGACCCGGCCTTCAAGAAGGCGGTCGACGACAGCATCAAGGCCATGATCGCTTCCGGCGACATGGCCAAGGCCTGGGACAAGTGGTTCGTGCAGGCGATCCCGCCGAGCAACACCAAGGTGGGCCTGCCGGTCAGCGATTCGACCAAGGCGGCCTGGGCTGCACCGAACGACAAGCCGATGGAAGACTACGCGAAGAAGTGAGCAAAGCCTGGCGGGGCGCCATAAGGTAAGCCCTAGAGGCGGCAGGCGCAAAGCTTGCTTATCCTCAGCCCAGCGCGGCGCCGGTCACTCCGCGCCGCGCTTCTTTTTGGGCGCTGAGTACATAACAAGAGGAGAGCGCCCTTGGGCAGCACATGGGATTGGCAGGTCTTCCTGCAAGACACCGGGGGCGGGCAAACCTATCTTGAATGGTTGATGTCGGCGTGGGGCTGGACGCTTTCGGTGGCGGTGCTGGCGCTGATCGTGGCACTGGTGCTGGGCTCGTTGATGGGCATCCTGCGCACCGTGCCCAACAAGTGGCTGCAGTTGCTGGGCAATGCGTGGACCGAACTGTTCCGCAACATCCCGCTGCTGGTGCAGGTGTTCCTCTGGTACCACGTGATCCCGTCGATCTTCCTGAGCCTGCGCTCGGTGCCGAGCTTCATCCTCGTCGTCTTCGCGCTCGGCTTCTTCACCTCGTCGCGTATCTCGGAGCAGGTCAAGGCCGGCATCCAGGCGCTGCCCAAGGGCCAGCGTTACGCCGGCCTGGCGATGGGGCTGACCTTGCCGCAGACCTACCGCTACGTGCTGCTGCCGATGGCGTTTCGCATCGTCATCCCGCCGCTCACCAGCGAATCGATGAACATCGTCAAGAACTCGTCGGTGGCGTTTGCGGTGAGCATTGCCGAGCTGACGATGTTCGCGATGCAGGCACAGGAAGAGACCTCGCGCGGCATCGAGATCTACCTCGCGGTCACCGGCCTGTATTTCATCTCGGCCTTCGCCATCAATCGGCTCGCGCTGTTCATCGAGAACCGCGTGCAGGTGCCCGGCATGATCGGGGGGAAGTGAGATGAATCTCGACTTCTCCTTCTTCAACTGGGGCATCGTCTCCAGCTTCATCCTCAAGGGCCTGATCTTCTCGGTGCAGCTCACCTTGATCGCGATGATCTGCGGCATCGCGCTGGGCACGGTGCTCGCGCTGATGCGCCTGTCGGGCAAGAAGTGGCTGGTGCTGCCGGCCGCGGCCTACGTCAACACCCTGCGCTCGATCCCGCTGGTGATGGTGATCCTGTGGTTCTTTCTGCTGATCCCGTTGCTGATCGGGCGGCCGATGGGGGCCGAGCTGTCGGCCATCATCACCTTCACGGTGTTCGAGGCGGCGTACTACTCAGAGATCATGCGCGCCGGCATCCAGTCGGTGCCCAAGGGGCAGGTGTACGCCGGGTACGCGGTGGGCATGACCTATGCCCAGTGCATGCGGCTGATCGTGCTGCCGCAGGCCTTCCGCAACATGCTGCCGGTGCTGCTGACGCAGACGGTGATCCTGTTCCAGGACACCTCGCTTGTCTACGCCATCGGCGCCTACGACCTGCTCAAGGGCTTCGAGGTCGCCGGCAAGAACTTCAACCGGCCGGTCGAGGCCTACCTCTTCGCCGCAATCGTCTACTTCGTGATCTGCTTCAGCCTGTCGATGCTGGTGCGCCGGCTGCAGAAGAAGATCGCCATCATCAGATAACTCGCGAAGCGAC
>JANMYQ010000008.1:0-39800 GCA_031382215.1 Methylibium sp. | reverse complement strand
CGCCCTGATCGTCGCCGGGTTGCCCATCTTGCTCGATTCGTTCGCTCGCTTCGCGTTGCAGGGCCTCGGCACACCGGCGCCCGTGATGCCTCCCGAGCGCCTCGTCGTCACCGGGTTCTATCGCTACGTCCGCAATCCGATTTACGTCGCAGTCACGGCATTGATCGCCGGCCAGGGCCTCCTGTTCGGGAGCGTCACGGTGCTGGTGTATGGCGCGGTCGTGTGGGCTGGATTCTTCTTGCTCGTTCTCGCCCACGAAGAGCCCGCGCTGAGCGAGCAGTTCGCCGACGAGTACAAGCGCTACCGGGCGAATGTGAGGCGGTGGTTACCGCGCGTCACCCCCTGGCGCGGGTAGGCGCGCGGCGCGGCCAGCACCTTCAGCACCGCCTTCAGCCGCTGCGTGGGCAGGCGCCGGGGCGTGACGCGCGGGCGGGGTGAGCCCCCTCACAGGTCGTACCACCCGATCCCGATGACGATCCCGTTCTCCCTGTTGGCGCCGCCGCGCAACTGCTGAACGCTGACGTCGATCGCCAGCCGTTCGCGCTTGATCCAGTGGCGCACGCCGGTGTGGACCAGCGTTTCGCGGTCTTCGCGACCGATTTCGACGAAAGCGGTGCTGCGCCACGGCAGCTCGTGCTCGAAGGCGAGCGAGCCGATCCACTCGCGCCGGGCGTTGCGGCCCTTTTCCATGCCGGCATTGGCGTGCAGCTTGGCGTCACCGCCCAGCAGCGGCACGGTGCCGATCAGCTTGGCGGCAACACTTTGCTGGCGCACCGAACTGCCGTTGTCCTTGCCGAGCGCGAGCGACAGGTGCACGCCCCAGCCGTAACCATCGCGCCCGATGTGGTTGAAGAGGTGCTTGAACTCGGTTTCGACGCCGCGCGAACGTTCGCCGAGCTCGCGGTCGCGGCTCGCGAAGGTCTTGAACTGCAGGCTGGTGTAGGGGCTGAAGGCGTATTCGGGCGCCAGGTTGAACACCCGGTACGAGCCGACGCGGGCGACCCAGGCTTCGAGCGCCCAGGTCTGCTCGTCGTCGTCTTCGGCTTCGGCGTTCGAGGTCTGCAGGAAGGGCCGGTCGTCGGCATGGGCCGCGGCGGTGATGATCAGTAGCGCGGCCACGCAAACGCACCGCAATAACCTCGAAATCAACATCGTCGATCCCCACCCGTTTCAGTATTTGTTGATCAGCATGCCGCCATCGACGCGGATCGCCTGCCCCACCGTGTACGGCAGCAGCCCCTGCGCGAGAGTCGCCACGACCTGGCCCACTTCGTCGGGCTGGCCCCAGCGCGGTTGCACCAGCCAGCCGCGTTTCACCTCGGCGTCGTAGCGGGGTTTGGAGACCGCGCTCATCTCGGTCTCGATCAGCCCGGGCATCACCTCGTACACGCCGATGCCCGCTTCTCCCAGGCGCACCGCGAACAACTGCGACACCATGGACAGCGCCGCTTTGGACACGCAGTACTCACCGCGCGTGATCGACACCGCCTGCGCGTTGGTCGAGGTGATGGTGACGATGCTGCGGTGTGGTGCGCCGGGGCCCGCGGGCTCGCGTGCCAGCAGGCGGCGCGCGAACGCCTGGGTCAGGAAGAAGCTGCCGCGGGTGTTGACGTCCAGGCAGTGGTCCCAGGCCTCGGGGGTCACGTCGAGCAGGTCGCCGCGCACCCGCACCGACACACCGGCGTTGTTGACCAGGCAGTGCAGCGGGCCGAGCGCGGCTTCGGCGGCGCTGAGCAGGCGTTCGTGGCCGGCCACGTCGGCAATGTCGCCAGCCAGCGGCACGGCCCGGCCGCCCCGCCCGACCGCCTGGTCGGCCACGGCCTGCAGGTCGTCGCCCAAGGCCAGGTCGACCAGCGCCAGGTCGAAGCCGCCAGCCGCCAGGCGCAGCGCGATGGCGCGCCCGATGCCACGCCGTGCCCCGGTGACCAGGGCGACCGGGCGGGTGGGAGCGGAGGGCGTGTCGGGCATAGCTTGCTTTTCGGGCTCGGTGAGCTGTCGATTGTGGTCGTTTGGAGCAACTCCCACAGGTTGCTGCGGATGGACGGGGCTTTGCCGGCAGGCGCAAACTCTCGACCATGGACAGAGCCCTGCCAAGCCGCCAACGGCGCCCGCAACACCCGTCGAGTACCTTGCCCGGCCTGCCTGGCCAACCCGCCGTGGCCCAGGCCAGCCAGTTCAAGCTGATCGAGCATTCGCACCAGCGCTGCGAGGCGCTCGGGCTGTCGCGCATCGAGCGGCCCGACCATTCGCCGTTGATGCGCAGCGACATGGCGGTGGCGCGCGAGCGCAACCAGCGCCTGTTCGGCCATGCCGCGCCGGTGATGGAAATGCTGTTCGAGCAGATCGCCGGCACCGAAAGCATGATCGTGCTGACCGACGCGCAGGGCACCATCCTGCACTCGCTGGGCGACGACGACTTTCTGGACCGGGCCGACAAGGTGGCGCTGACGCCGGGGGTGAACTGGGCCGAACATTCCAAGGGCACCAACGCCATCGGCACCGCGCTGTTCGAAGAAGCGCCCACGCTCGTGCATGCGAGCCAGCACTTCATGCACGCCAACAACTTCCTCACCTGCTCGGCCGCGCCCATCTTCGACCCGCGCGGCAACATGCTGGGCGTGCTCGACGTGTCGGGCGACCAGCGCGGCTACCACCAGCACACCATGGGCCTGGTGCGCGTGTCGGCGCGCATGATCGAAAACCACTGGCTGTCCGACGATTGCAGCCACCGCCTTCGCCTGCACTTTCACAGCCGGGCCGAGTTCATCGGCACCTTGCTCGAAGGCATTCTGGTGATCAGCCCTGAAGGCAGGATCGTCGGCTCCAACCGCAGCGCGCTCGACCAGTTGGGCCAGCCGGCCGCCGCGCTGCGCATGCACAGCCTGGGCAGCCTGCTCGGCACCAGCGTGGCCGCGGTGATGGACCACCTGCGCGCGCCGCAGCACGTGCCGCTGCTGCTGAACCTGCCCACCGGCCAGCCGCTGTACGTGACGGCGCGCTTCAATGCCATGCCGCGGCCGGTGGTCGGCGAACGGGTCGGGGCCGACGGGGCGGCGCTGGCGCAGGCGCAGGCACAGGCACAGCCATCGCCACCGCCTTCTCAGCCGCAAGCCGAGGCGTCGGGCCCGGCGAATCCGGCCGGCAACGTGCTGCCCAAAGCCGGCAGCCTGCGCCAACTGCAGACCGGCGATGCACAGGTCGATGCGCTGGTGGGCAAGATCCGCCGCGTGCTGAACCGCGACATCCCGCTGCTGATCCTGGGCGACACCGGTACCGGCAAGGAGGTGCTGGCGCGCGCGATCCACCAAGACTCGAACCGTGCAAGCCACCCGTTCGTGGTGGTGAACTGCGCAGCCGGGCAAGAGGCCCTGACCGAAGCCCTGATGCAGGCCCACGGCGGCACCCTGCTGCTCGATGAGGTGGGCGACCTGCCGGCCGCGCAGCAAGCGCTGCTGCTGCGCGTGCTGCAAGAGGGCAAGCTCCGGCCTGGCGGCGGCCAGCGCAGTGTCGCGGTGGACGTTGCCGTGATCGGCACCTCGCAACCCGATCTGCGCGAGCGCGTGGCGGCGCGCCAGTTCCGCGAAGACCTGTACTACCGCCTCAACGGCCTGAGCGTGCGGCTGCCGGGCTTACGCGAGCGCAGCGACCTGGCGGCACTGGCGCAGCGCATGCTGCAGGTCGAATGCCCGCAGGGCGCGCCGCAGATCGAACCGGCGGTGATGGCGCTGTTGCGCCGCAGCGCGTGGCCGGGCAACCTGCGCCAGCTCGGCAATGTGCTGCGCATTGCCGCGGCGCTGGCGGCGGGTGAAGGGCGCATCGCCGAGGCACACCTGCCGGACGACTTTCTCGATGAGGTTCGGCGCGGTGAGGCCACAGCGGCAACCGTGCCGGCCGTCGCGCCGCTCACCAGCCCGCCAGCCCAAACCGCGCGCACGCGCACGATGAAAGACGCCGAGCGAGAGACGATCCGCGAGGCGGTGGCGGCCGCCAACGGCAACATCTCGGTGGCCTCGCGGCGGCTCGGCATCTGCCGCAACACGATCTACCGCAAGCTGATCTGGAACGCCGATCGCTGAACGCGCTTGCGGCGCCCCGCGCCCCTAGGGTCGATGGCGCAGTGTCACGTGAAAAATTGCCTTCAAAGGCCCTCCACCTGACGCGGCGGGCGCGCCAGCGCTGCGGCTACCGCGCAGACTGCGCCCTCTCGTGAGAGTGGGTGAGAGCAGGCCAACGACGCCGCGCAACAGCGGCGCCAACCGGGGACGGAGAATGGCAAACCTGAGTCCAGTGCCGCGGCATGGCGGCGTGGCATCGCACCGCGTTGCGGCGGTGGCCCACAGCCACATCCTGGGTGCCTTGTCGCGCAAGACCTACGCGATGGTGCTGGCCGGTGGGCGCGGCAGCCGCTTGATGCAGTTGACCGACTGGCGCGCCAAACCGGCCGTGCCGTTTGCCGGCACCTTGCGCATCATCGACTTCCCGCTCAGCAACTGCATCAATTCCGGCATTCGCAGAGTCAGTGTGCTGACCCAGTACAAGGCGCAGAGCCTGATCGCGCACGTGGAGCGCGGCTGGGGGTTTCTGGAATCGTCGCTGAATGAGTTCATCGACGTGGTGCCGGCGCAGCAACGCATTGGCGACGACTGGTACCGCGGCACCGCCGACGCGGTGTTCCAGAACCTCGACATCCTGCGCGAGGCCGAGCCCGAATACGTGCTGGTGCTGGCCGGCGACCATGTGTACAAGATGGACTACGGCGTAATGCTGGCCGAGCACCTGGAACACGCGGCCGACATCACGATCGCCTGCCTCGAAGTGCCGGTCGAACAGGCCAGCGCGTTCGGCGTGATGGAGACCGATCCGCAGAGCCGCGTGATCGCCTTCCATGAAAAGCCGGCCCGGCCGCCCGCCCTGCCTGGCCACCCGCAGCGCGCGCTGGCCAGCATGGGCATCTACATCTTCAACGCACGCTTTCTGTACGACGCGCTCGCTCGCGACGCGGCCGACCCGGCCTCCAGCCACGACTTCGGGCACGACCTGATCCCGCGCGTGCTGGCCCAGGCCCACGTGCACGCGCACCGCTACGAACGCAGTTGCGTCAACATGCTCGGCGACGCGCCTTACTGGCGCGACGTGGGCACGGTCGACGCGTACTGGGAAGCGCACATGGACCTGATCGAAGTGCACCCCCGGCTCAACCTGTACGACGACGACTGGCCGGTGCTGAGCCTGCAGCGCCAACTGGCGCCGGCCAAGTTCGTGTTCGACGAAACCGGCCGGCGCGGCATGGCGATCGACTCGGTGGTGTGCAGCGGCTGCATCGTCAGCGGCGCCACGGTTCGGCGCTCGTTGCTGTCGTTCAAGGTGCGGGTCGACGAAGACAGCCTGGTCGAAGAGTGCGTGGTGCTGCCCAACGTGCGCATCGGCCGCGGCGTGACCTTGCGCCGCTGCGTGATCGACCAGGGCTGCGAGTTGCCCGACGGCTTTGCTGCCGGCATGAACGCCGCACACGACGCGGCGCGCTTTCACGTCACCGAGCGCGGCATCACGCTGATCACGCCGGAGATGCTGGGCCAGGGGCGGCACGGGCAGTCTTGCAGTGATGCGGCGGCGTTGCAGTAGGGCGCAGCTTCAGCCCTTGATGCGCCGCTTGCATTGCACCACTTGCATTTGCTCTCGAGTCGAAACTTCCTTACACTTCTTCGGGATGTAAGGAGTCTCAATGTCTGAAGCCACCATCACCAGCAAAGGCCAGGTCACGATACCGGCGGAGATCAGAAAGGCATTGGGCCTCTCCGCCGGCGAGCGCGTGGTCTTTACCCGGCTCGACGACGGCACGACCGTGATGCGGGCCAAGACCCGTTCGTTGAACGATCTGAAGGGTCTTTTGAAGCCGGCTGCGGGCAAGCGCAAGGTCGCCATCGAGGACATGAACATCGGGCGCGGCTGATGCCCGGCCTGGACACCAACGTTCTGGTGCGCTGGCTCGTGGCCGACGACGATGAACAGACGGCCCAGGTGCAGCGCCTGTTCGACGCCTCGGCGAACGGTGACCCGCTGTTCGTACCCGCCACGGTGTCGCTGGAACTGGAGTGGGTGCTGCGCTCGCGCTATCGGCTCGAAAAGGCAGCCGTGATCCAGGCCTTCAACGCGCTGCTCGAAACGCAAGGCCTGGAGCTTCAGGAAGAAGGCGCAATCGAGAGAGCCTTGCATGCCTACCGAAACGGCAACGCCGAATTCGCCGACTGCCTGCATGCCGGCTTGTGCGGCGCTGCGGAGCGCTCGCCGTTGCTGACGTTCGACGTGAAGGCGGCTCGCCTGCCCGGCTCAGCGTTGATCTCGACCTGAGCGGCGCATTGCGCCGAATTGCCTCACCCCCGCACGCACACCCCCGCTGCTTCCGGCATCGCCGAACCTTCCTTTTTCTGCAGCAGGTTCACGCCGTTCTTCACTGCGGTGATCTCAGCGACGATGGACACGGCGATCTCGGCCGGGGTCTTGCTGCCCAGGTCCAACCCGATCGGGCCGTGCAGGCGATCGATCTCAGCGTCCGACAGGTCGAACAACTTGAGCCGCTCCTTGCGCGCCGCGGTGTTGCTGCGCGAGCCCAACGCGCCGACGTAGAACGCGGGCGACTTGAGTGCTTCGAGCAGCACCATGTCGTCGAGCTTGGGGTCGTGCGTGACGGCGATGACGGCGCTGTGCGGGTCGAGCTGCAACTCCAGCACCAGGTCGTCGGGCATGGCCTTGCTGAAGGTGGTGCCGGGGATGTCCCAGGTGAGGTTGTATTCCTCGCGCGGGTCGCAGCAGATCACTTCGAAGTCGAGCGCCAGCGCCATGTTCGCGACCGCGCGCGACAGTTGCCCGGCGCCGATAATCAGCAAGCGCCAGCGTGGGCCGAACAGTGCGCGCAGCACCGTGCCGTCGAACGTGAAGGCTTCGCCACGCGACGCGGGTTCGATCGTCACCTTGCCGTTGGCAAGATCGAGCGTGCGCGCGACCAGCTCGTGGCGCGCGGTGCGGGCCAGCACTTCATCAATCCAAGCCGTGTCGGCCAGCGGCTCTTGCACCAGGCGCAGGTTGCCGCCGCAGGGCAGGCCGAAGCGCGCTGCTTCTTCCTTGCTGACGCCATAGTTGATGAGCGACGGTTTGCCGACGCGCTCGCCCTTGCGCACGCGGTCGATCAGGTCGTCTTCGACGCAGCCGCCGGAGACCGAGCCGACCACCAGCCCGTCGCCGCGCATCGCCAGCAGCGCACCGGGCGGGCGCGGTGCCGAACCCCAGGTTTCAATCACGGTCACCAGCCACACCGGGTGGCCCTGGGCGTGCCAGTCGCGGGCCTGCGCCAGCACCTGAAGGTCGAGACTGTCCATCACATTTCTCCTGCCGAAACCTGCTAACGAGTCAGAAAGTAGACCACGGCGATCAACCCCCCGCCGGCGCCCACGCACCAAAGGGTCTTGTTGCTGCATGAATTGCAGGATCGTGCTGTTCGGCGGCTCACGTGGCTGCCCCTCGGGTCAGGAGGGAGCGTGCCGGTTGGCGCAAGGCCGCTGCCAGGTCGGCCAGGCTGGCCAGGTTGTGCACCGGCAAAAAGCGGTCGACGTGCGGCAGCAGCGCGCGCACGCCGGCCGCGCGTGGCTCGAAGCCGTCGAAACGCAGCAGCGGGTTGAGCCAGACCAGTTCGTGGGCGGCGCGGTGCAGGTGGGCGGCCACTTGGCCGAGCTGGCCGTCATCGTCGCGTTCCAGCCCATCGGTCACCAGCAGCACCGCGGCGTTGGCGCCCAGCACCCGGCGCGCCCAGTGGCGGTTGAAATCAGCCAGGCACGTGGCGATGCGTGTGCCGCCCTTCCAGTCGTGCACCTGCGCGTCGGCATGCTTCAGCGCCACGTCGGGGTCGCGGTGTTTCAGGCTGCGAGTGATGTTGGTCAGGCGTGTGCCGAAGGTGAAGGTGTGCACCTTGAGGTAGCGCCGCGTCAGGCCGTGCACGTAGTGCATGAACAGGCGAGCGTAGCGGTCCATCGAGCCGGAGATGTCGAGCAGCACGACCAGTGGCGGCACTTCGGTGCGCGGGCGCGTGAACGCGGGGCTCAGGGTCTGCGGCTGGCGCGCCATGTGCAGCAGCGTGCCGCGCAGGTCCAGCGTGCCGCGCGGAGCCGGTTCGTGCCGGCGCCGGCGCACCGGCTGCACCGGCAGTGGCGCACGTTCGGCGAGCTTCTTGGCCCATTCGTATTCGGCCGTGGTCATGGTCTCGAAGTCGGCTTGCTGCAGGCGTTCGCGTTCGCTGAAGCTGAACTGGGTCTCGAACCGGATCTCTTGCCTGGCTGACTGCTTGGCCGGAGGCGCCAGCGCCTCGGCCAGCCGGTTGGCGCGCGGTGGCGGGTGCTTCTCGTCGCGGCCTGTGATGTTGGGCTGCAGCAGGACCATCAACTGTTCCAGCAGCTTGGGGTCGCGCCAGAAGGCGTCGAACGCGGCGTCGAACAGCACCTGCTGCTCGTGGCGGTCGAGCATCACCGCGCTGAGCGCGGCATGCACGTCGTCGCGCCGGCCCAGGCCGACCACTTCGATCGCCGCCAGTGCCGCCAGCACCCGGTCCGGCCCGATCGGCATGCCGGCCTTGCGCAGCACGCGGGCGAAGTGGACGACGTTCTCGGAGATCATTCAAGCAACGCACGCGCGCGCAGCTCATCGAGCAACTTCGCGGTGTCGCCACTTTGCAGCTTGACGATGTCGTCCTGGTACTTCAGCAGCACGCCGAGCGTGTCCTGCACCGTCGCCGGGTCGAGGCGGATGGCGTTGAGCGCGACCAGCGCGTTGGTCCAGTCGATCGTCTCGGCCACGCCGGGTGCCTTGAACAGGTCGAGCGTGCGCATGCGCTGCACGAACTCGACCACCTGCACGTACAGGCGCTCCGACGCGCCCGGCGCCTTCAGCCGCACGATGTCCAACTCGCGTTCGACGCTGGGGAAGTCGACCCAGTGGTACAGGCAGCGGCGCTTCAGCGCATCGTGGATCTCGCGCGTGCGATTGCTGGTGATGATCGTGATCGGCGGCGCCGTGGCGCGGATCGTGCCGAGTTCGGGCACGGTGATCTGGTTCTCGGCCAGCACTTCGAGCAGGAAGGCGTCGAAGGGTTCGTCGGCGCGGTCGAGTTCGTCGATCAGCAGCACCGGCGACTGCGGCTGCGTCAACGCCTGCAACAGCGGGCGCTCGATCAGCATGTTGCGGGAGTAAAGGTTCTGCGTCAGGCGCTGCTTGTCCGTCTCATGCACCGCCTCGGCCAGGCGGATCTCGATCATCTGCCGTGCCACTTTCCACTCGTACGCTGTCTGCGCCACGTCCAGGCCCTCGTAACACTGCACCCGCAACAACAGCGTGCCCAGCGCGCGCGCGAGCGTCTTGGCGAGTTCGGTCTTGCCGACGCCGGGTTCGCCTTCGACGAACAGCGGGCGCTGCAGTTTCAGGCTCAGGAACAGCGCGGTAGCCAGGCGCCGGTCGCAGACGTAGTTCTCGGTCGCGAGCAGGGTGATGACTGCGTCGACGGAGTCGGGGAGTGGCAGGGGGGGAGCCGTCATGACGAGGGTTGCTTCAAGCGCCGGAGCGCGCATTTTCCTCCCTCGCCCCTTTGGGGAGAGGGTTGGGGTGAGGGGCTGGCGGAGGTACCACGATGGTCACGTGGGCCGCCCTCACCCCTGCCCTCTCCCAGAGGGAGAGGGGGTCAAATCAGCGTGCCAGTGCTGCCGCCACCGCGCGCGAGGCCATCACGCTGATCATTGACGCGCGATACGCCGCCGAGCCGTGCAGGTCGCTGTTGATGTCGGTCGTCGGCACCACCACCGCCTTCGCTGCTTCGGGCGTGAAGCTCTTGCCGAGCGCTGCCTCCAACTCGGCGCACCGGAACACCCAAGCCTTGGCTCCAGTCACCGCCACACGCACCCCACCCGCCCCCTGGCTGACGAACACGCCCACCAGCGCAAAACGCGACGCCGGCTGCTTGAACTTGACGTAGGCAGCATTCGCCGGAATCGGGAAGCTCACCGCAGTGATCAGTTCGCCCGGCTGCAGCGCCGTCTGGAACAGCCCCGTGAAGAACTGGTCGGCCGCGATCGATCGCTTGTTGGTCTGCACCGTGGCACCCAGCGCGAGCAGCGCAGCGGGGTAGCACGCTGCCGGGTCGGAGTTGGCCACCGAGCCGCCCAGGGTGCCCATGTTGCGCACCATCGGGTCGCCGATGCCGCCGGCCAGTTCGGCGAGCGCAGGAATGGCCTTTTGCACCTCGGCCGAGCGGGCCACACTGGCGTGCGTGTTCATCGCGCCGATGGTCACGCCGGTGGCGTCGACCTTGATGCCCTTCAGGTCGGTGATGCCGCCCAGGTCTATCAGCACCTCGCTGGTGGACAGGCGCAGCTTCATTGCCTGGATCAGGCTCTGGCCGCCGGCCAGGTAGCGCGCTTCGCCCTGGTAGGCGGCAGCGGCGGCGTTGCGGTCGGCGGGGCGTTGGTAGTTGAAGGTATACATGTGCAAGCTCCTTCAGGCGGTGGCCGGGACCTTGCCGGACTGGCACAACTGCACCGCCCTGACGATGCCATGGTAGCCGGTGCAGCGGCAGATGTTGCCCTCGAGGCCCTCGCGAATCTCGGCCTCGGTGGCGTTCGGCTTGTCTTGCAGCAACTGCACCGCCGACATCACCATGCCCGGCGTGCAGAAGCCGCATTGCAGCCCATGGCATTCGCGGAAGGCAGTCTGCATCGGGTGCATGGTTCCTTCTTTCGCCAGCCCCTCGATCGTCGTGACGCTGCCGCCCTGGGCCTGCACCGCGAGCATCGAGCACGACTTCACCGCGCGGCCGTTCAAGTGCACAGTGCAGGCACCGCACTGCGCCGTGTCGCACCCCACGTGGGTGCCGGTCAGGCGCAGCTCGTCGCGGATCAACTGGACCAGCAAGGTGCGCGGGTCGACCCGCGTGTCGACGACCTTGCCGTTGACCGTCAGTGAAAGGGGGATGCTCACGGATGTCTCCTCGGTTTGTACTGGCGCCACGATAGCTCACAGTTTGGCATTGGCGCTCGGGAAGAACAACTGTTGCCCGTCGATCTTGTAGCTGGCGATCACGCCCTGGCCCTCGGCCGAAACCACCCAGTCGGCAAACGCCTGCGCGAGCGCCGCCTTGGTGTGCGGGTGCCTGGCCGGGTTGACCACGATCACGCCGTACTGGTTGAAGAGCCGGGTGTCGCCCTCCACCAGAATGGCCAGGTCGCCGCGGTTCTTGAAACTGAGCCAGGTGCCGCGGTCGGCCAGCACGTAGGCATTGGTGCCCGAGGCCATGTTCAGCGCCGGGCCCATGCCGCAGCCGCATTCTTTGTAGCCGGCCACCTTGCCGACCGGGGTGTCCAGGCCAGCGGCCTTCCAGTAGCGCAGTTCGGCGGCGTGCGTGCCGCTCTTGTCGCCGCGCGAGATGAACGGCGCGCTGGAGCCGCCGAGCTTGCCGAGCGCGGCAATCACGTCCTTGCCCTTCACGCCGACCGGGTCGGTCTTGGGGCCGATCACGACGAAGTCGTTGTACATCACCGGCAAACGCCTGACGCCGAAACCGTCGGCGACAAATTTCTCTTCCGCCATCGGGTCGTGCATGAACAGCACGTCGGCGTCGCCGCGGCGGCCCATGTCGAGCGCCTGGCCGGTGCCTTGCGCGACGACGCGGATGTCGATCCCGCTCGATTTCTTGAACGCCGGCAGCAGGTGCGCGAACAGCCCCGATTGTTCGGTGCTGGTGGTGGATGCCATCACGATGAACTTGTCTTGCGCACCGGCCGCGCCGGCCAGTGCCAACAGGCCGGCGGCCGCCGCCCACAACTTCATTCCACGCTTCAAGCCAAAGACCATGTCAACTCTCCTTTGAGAAACAGTTCGGCCCGCCCCTCCACCGGCTCACTGAAGAACTGGTCGGTGGCTTGGTCCAGCAGAATTTCGCCGCGGTCGAGGCAGACCACGCGGGTGGCCAGGCGCTTGGCCTGGCCGAGGTTGTGGGTGCTCATCACCAGGGTCATGCCTTCGGCGGCAAAGGCCGCGAGCACCGTCTCGACTTCCTTCTTGGCCGATGGGTCCAGGCTCGCCGTCGGCTCGTCCAGGAACAGGATCTGCGGCCGCACGGCCCAGGCGCGAGCCAGTGCGAGGCGCTGCTGCTGGCCGCCCGACAGCGCGCGCGCCGGTCGGTCGCGCAATTCGGCCAGGCAGACACGCTGCAGCGCCTGTTCGGCGCGCGCAACACGTTCGGCGGCAGGCACACCCGCCAGCCACAAGGCCACGCGCAGGTTGTTCCACACCGACAGGCGCAGAACGAACGGCTTCTGGAACACCATCGCCTGCACGGCTTTCGAGTCGGCGAGTTCGCGGCTGCCCTGGTGTGCCAGCAGGCCGTGAAGCAGGCGCAGCAAGGTGGTCTTGCCCGAACCGTTGGCGCCGACCAGCGCGATGAAGTCACCGCGCCGCACGTCGAGCGAGACCTGGTTCAAGGCCTGAACCGGGCCGAAGCGAACCGAGGCGTCGCGCAGGGACAGGATGGCCTGCGAACCAGAGGCGTTCATCGCACCCCCGCCAACGCCGACCCCTGGCCGCGCTGGGTCAGCCCGATCGCCACGTTGATCAGCCCCACCACCGCCAGCAGCACCAGCCCCAGCGCCATCGCGAGCGGCAGGTCGCCCTTGCTGGTTTCGAGCGCGATCGCGGTGGTCATCACGCGCGTCACGCCGTCGATGTTGCCGCCGACGATCATCACCGCGCCGACCTCGGCAATCGCGCGGCCGAACGCGGTGAGCAGCACCGTGACCACCGCCCAGCGGTCGTGCAGCAGCATCAGCAGCGCGCACATCAGCGGGCCGGCTCCCATCGACAACAACTGGTCGCCGCCGTCGCGCAGGCTGTCGCCCACCAACTGGCGCGACAGCGCGGCAACGATCGGCAATACCAGGATCGTCTGCGCGATCACCATCGCGGTCGGCGTGAACAGAATGCCCCAGGACCCGAGCGGCCCGCTGCGCGACAGCAGCAGGTACACCACCAGCCCCACCACCACCGACGGCAGCGCGAGCAAGGTGTTCAGCACCATCAACAGCAGGCGGTGGCCGGGAAAGCGCGCCACCGCCAGCCACCCACCACCGAGCAGGCCGAAGCCGGCCGCGAGCAGGCAGGCCAGCCCACTGACGCCGAGCGACAGCCCGACGGTGCGGACCAGAACGGCATCGGCATGAACCACCAGATCGAGGGCGGTGCGGACACTCTCACCCAAAGAACTCATTCAACTTCTCTCATACTCGCCATTCTGTGTGCCCATCAAAGCCAAGGCGATATGAACACTCATGCATAGGGTGCACTTGACCTACCTGCTGTCTGGCGCCGCCGACACCCGGCAGGAAGACCTGCACCACCCGCTCGTGGCGATGCTGGCGGCGGTGCACGACACCGGGTCGATCTCCAGCGCCGCGAAACAGCTCGGCCTGTCGTACCGCCATGTGTGGGGCGAGCTCAAGCGCTGGGAAACCGAGCTCGGCCAGACCCTGGTGCTGTGGGTCAAGGGCCAGCCGGCGCGCCTGTCGCCGTTCGGCGCCAAGCTGCTGTGGGCCGAACGCCAGGCCCAGGCCCGGCTGGCGCCGCAGATCGAGGCGTTGCGCAGCGAACTGGAGCGTGCCTTCGCGATCGCTTTCGATCAGGGCGCCGGCGTCATCACGCTCTACGCCAGCTTCGATGAAGCGCTGCCGCGACTGCGCGCTTTGGTCGGCCAGCGCGACAAGCTGCACCTCGAGATCCAGTTCACCGGCAGCGTGGACGCGCTGGCCGCGTTGAACGAAGGGCGCTGCCTGCTGGCTGGCTTTCACGCCATCACGCATGCCGGGCTGCGCTCGCCCACTGCCAAGGTCTACCGGCCGATGCTCAAGCCGGGCCGCCACAAGCTGATCGGCTTTGCCGCGCGCACGCAGGGCTTGATCGTGGCGCCGGGCAATCCGCTGGGCATCCATACGCTGGCCGACATGTCACGCGCCGGCCTGCGCTTTGTCAACCGGCAGCGCGGCACCGGCACGCGCGTGGTGCTCGAAGAACTGCTGGCTGGTGCACAGATGGCGCCGGCGCAGATCGCCGCCTTCGACACCACCGAACCCTCGCACCAGGCCGCCGCGCAGGCGGTGGCCAGCGGTGCGGCCGACGTGTCCTTCGGCATCGAAGCCGTCGCGCACGCACGCGGCCTGGGCTTCGTGCCGCTGGTGCAGGAGCAGTACTTCCTGGCCACCCTGGCCGAGCACCTGAACGACCCGCAGGTCACTGCGCTGCTGGCCGCGCTGCGCACGCGCGAGTGGACGCAGGCGCTGAACGCGATTCCCGGCTACCGTGCCGAGCGCAGCGGCGAGGTGCTGTCGCTGCGATCGGTGTTGCCGTGGTGGCGTTACCGCAAGCCGAAGCATTGACCTGTGAGGAAGGAGCCGACGATGTCGAAGTGCCTGCCGTTCGCGGCCTTGATGTGCGTGCTGATCGCGACGGCCGCGCTGCCGGCCTGCGCGCAAGGCATGCCTGCCATCGCCAGCACAGAATCTTCGTCACCCGCGCCCGCAACGGCGCTGCAGGGCCAGGCCTTGCTGACCGCGCTGCGGCGCGGAGGTTACGTGCTGTACTTCCGCCACACCGCCACCGACTTCTCGAAGAACGACGCCGCCATGAAGGGTTACGACGACTGCGCCAACCAGCGCCTGCTGTCGCCCCAGGGCCAGCGCGACGCGACGCAGATCGGCGAGCGCATCCGCGCCCTGCGCCTGCCGGTTGGCGAAGCGCTGGCCAGCCCGATGTGCCGCACGCTGGACCACGCACGACGGATGCTGAAGAACGTAACGCCGCGCAACGACGTGCGCGAGGTGCAAAGCGGTGACTACGCCGGCCTGAAGCGTCTGCTCGCCGCCCCGGTGCCGCCCGGCACGAACCGCTGGATCGTCGGCCACGGCACGCCTTTCCGCACCATCGCCGGGCCGCCGCATCTGGCCGAGGGCGAAGCGGTGGTGATCGAACCGGGCGGCACGCGCTGGACGGTGGTGGCGCGGATCGCTGTGGCAGATTGGGAGGGCCTGTAGCGTGATCCGTGACGAAGCTACTCCTTCAGCGCTGAAGGCTCGACGCCTTCAGGACAACGGCCCGCTTCCTCGACTGGAATGCCAGAACGCGAGGATGACCACTTTTCCGGGCCTGACTCTGTAATAGATGTGGTGGCGAACCCGCGCCAGGAACAAGCGCCGCAGGTCAGGGTACTTCGGCGTCGTGGACTTTGCACCGATGCCTGGCTGGCGAGAGAGGAGCAGTTTCGCTTCTTCGAAGTCGTCGAGGATGGCGTCAGGGGCGGCAGGCCTGTTTTGTTCCCACCATGCCGCAGCTCGTTCGATCTGGGCGACGGCGCGCGGTGTGACCTCGATGTCGAACCCTTGGCTCAAACCGACTTGCGCAGTCGTTTGAGCAAGGCGTCGGCGCTGATTGTTTCTCCGCGATCTGCTTCCGCGATGGACTCCAGCAGGTCTGCCTCAAGTTCAGGCGGGACTTCGAATGTTTCGTCGGCTTCGCGGGCCAGGATGGTCACCACGGCCCCTTCGGGGAGAGGATTCCCCTCCACGATGACCTTTCCGCCTACAACGGTACCGGTAGCAAGCTGCATCGGGCCATATTACCCCGAGGTGGCATGGCGGTCTGGCAGTGCCTACGTCAGCCTGCCCACCCCACCCCGCGCCCGCAGCGCCTTGATGCCTTGCTCGATGCGTTCGGCGACTTCGCGCTCGCGCTGCAGCGCACGCAAGGTGTTCTGCGCTTCCTGCACCGTGAAGTCCAGGTGCGCCAGCTTCTCGCCCACGTGGTCGATCACCGAGCGTTGTTCGCCCAGCATCTCCAGCTTCAGGTTGATGTCGCCGAGCATGTGGGTCAGCGTGTGTGCGCGGGTCTGCACCTGCTGCTCGATCGCTTCGGCGCCCTGGCCCAATTCGGCCAGGCGCAGGTCGAAGTCGGCGACCGAACGTTGCGCGGCCACGAGCGATTGCACCAGCGCACCGACACGCGCCTCGAGCCCATCGATGAACTTCAGCCGCCCTTCCACGCGCATCATTTGAGCGTCGAGCTCGGCTTCCAGCGCGCCCAGGTGGGTGGCGAGCTTGCTGCCCTGGTCCACCGTTGCGATCTTGCCGAGTGCGGCGTCCAGGCGCGCCTCCAGTTCAGCCTGCTTGTTCGCCGCGTCGCCGGCCTGCGCGGTGAGCGTGCGGTAGAGGCTGCTCAGCGAATCGGCGGCGTGGTGGGTGTTGCTGGTGTGGCCGGCGTGGCTGGTATGGCTGTCAGCCAGCGGCTTTGCCGCCGGGTCGGCCACCAGATCGAGCGAACAGGCAGGCACGACGCGCCCGTCCGCCAGGTGCACGCGACGCGAATGCAGGGCCACGCCCGACTCGACCATCAGCGCGGCAAGCTGCGGCGCCACCAGCACCTCGCCGTCGCGCGCGCCGGCCGCCAGTTCTCCGGCCTGCTCGACGCTGCGCTGGCTGACGCTCAGCCCGTCCTGCCCTTTCTGCGCCGCATCTCGAACAGCCGCGGCAAACCCGAATCGCAGCGCCGACGGCGTGCGGCTCAGCACCGCCTGGCAAGCCAGCAGCACGAGCCGGGCATCGGGCGCGTTGAAGCGCACGAAGGTGGCACCCTGCGCATCCTTGTCCATCACCACGCCGCGCTCGCGCCGCACTTGCGCGGCGATGTCATCGATCCGCTCGGCCGCCGGCTTGGACGACAGAACGCAACCGACGATTTGAAACAACGCTTCCATGAGGATGGGGAGCGTAACGCACGGCCACGCCAAAACACTGTGCGGCCGCCGCTTCACAACTAGTTCACGTCCGACCGTGTCTCCTGTCGGACGCCACGTTCAAAGCCGCCAAAAAGTTGCCGGCGCAACGGTATAACGGCACGAAAGCTCAAAGGGCAATGCGGCCCACCGGCTTGCACAAAGCACGTTACTTCCTGTAACCGTGCGCACAACGCGACAGACGCTAATTTCTCCAGTTCTGCCTACCGAGGGGGAGGCTCACGATGTTGGACACCATCTTCAAGAGTGCTGGCGAACGCCGGCAAGACCAGGACGATCTGCGCACGCTGGTGGCCCAGGCGCGCGACGAACGCGTGGCGCTCAACACCTTGTTGGCCCAGGTGGGCGGGGCGTCGGCCAAGCTCGCGCGCACCAGCCAGGCGCTCGACACGCTGAGCGAAAAGGCCGACGGCGTGGCGCAGAAGGTCGAGAAACTCACCGGCCTGGCGGCCGGCTTCGACAAGCGCCTGAAGAACTTCGACCAGCTCGAAAAGCGCGTCGCCGAATTGATGAACCAGGTGGCCGAGGCCAAGCGCGTGGCCGAGGCCTTCACCGCGCCCAACGGCGAACTGCAGCAGCACCGCCAGGCGCTCGACGCGATGGGCGTGCAGGCGCGCGAGGCTCAAGCGACCATGGCTGAATTGCGCGCCGAGGGCGACAAGCTCGGCGAATTGCGCAAGCAGTTGCGCCAATCGAGCGCCGAGGTGGGCAAGACGGTTGACGGCGTCGCTGCGCTGAGGGGCGAACTGGAATCACTGCGGGCTTCGGAAGCCGACCTGCGGCAAGACATGCAGGGCCTGCACGAGACCGCACGCACCGCGCGCGCCGACTCGGCCGCCGCCATGCAGGCCACCACGGAAGTGGAAGGCAAGCTCGAATCGTTTGCGCAATTGCAGGAGCTGAGCAAGGGCACCGAAAAGCGCCTGGCCTCGCTCAACGCGCTGGCCGAACACGTGTCGCACAAGGCCAAGGCGCTGGAAACGCAGAAGCACACCGTCGAACACGCGGTCGTCGAAGCCACGCGCCTGAACGAGATGGTGTGGACGATGGACGCGCAGATTGCCAAGCTCGCCGCCGGCAACGAGCAGATGCAGCGCACCGAAGAAGCGCTCGCGCGCATGGAAGAACTGGCGCAGACCACCACGCAAGAACTGGCCGCGGCCAACACCGCGCGCGAAGCCTTCCTGCGCGAATCGACGCGGCTCGAAAGCCAGGGGCTCACGCTGTCGGAATACCTGCGCTCGACGATCGAGCGGCTGTCGGTCGAAAAGGGCGAGGTCGATGCCTTCGACCAGCGCCTCAAGTCGCTCTCGCTCGCGGTCGGCGAGTCGGAAACTCGGGTGCAAGGTGTGCTCGCCAAGGACGACGCGCTGTCGGCCATGCAGCAGCGCACCGACGCGCTGACCAAGGCCTTTGCGATCCTGATGGCCGAAGCCGGCGAGCTGGCGCGCAAACAAAGCGAGGTCGACTCGCTGGCCGACCAGCTGACGCAGATCGATGTGCTGTCCAAGCGCACCGCGGTACAGCACGAAGGGCTGATGCAATCGCAGCAGCAGGTCGATGCGGTGCGCCGCGAGCTGGCCGAGTTTCACAAGGCCCACGCCGAAGCCATGCAGTTGCGCGACAAGTTGGCGGTGGACCGCACTGCGCTCGAAGCGCTGGGCGAGCGCACCGCCACGATGCTGGGCCGTGCGCCCGAGATCGAAACCCGACTCGACGCCGTGCTGGGCAAGATGGGCCGGATCGACGAAGGCGCTCAATCGGCCGCGCGCCTGGCCGAGCTGGCCGGCGAACTGGACGGGCAGCTCACGCGCGTGGGTGCGCGGCTGCAGTTCGTCGAGCGGCTCGAAGAGCGGGTCAACGGCCTGCACGTGGTCACAACCGACGTCGAACGCAAACTGGCCGATCAATTGCAGCGCCGCGCCGAGATGGAAAGCCTGAAGGGCCTGTGCGACACCCTGGCCACCCAGGTGGTCGACGCGCAGCAGAAGCTCGACGGCGTGGCCGCCCAGCAGAGCCGCCTGATGCCGATCAACGGGCAGGTGGCGGCGCTGATGCAGACGCTCGAAAAGTCGCAGCAGCTCGTCGAAGCGATCAAGAAGGACGACGCCGCGGTGCACGAACAGCAGGCCCGCTTTGCCGAGCTGGTGGAGCAGGGCAAGGCGCTGTCGGCCCAGACCACCGAGCGGCTCAGGCAGGTGCAGGCGGTGAGCGACGACCTGGGCCGCGCCGCCGCGCTGAAGGAAGAGGTGCTGACCGAACTGGCGTATGTGCAGGCGCGTCAGCGCGACGCGGTGGCGCAGACCGACGCGGCCGAAGACCAGATCAAGCGCGCCGAGGTGGTGGTCAAGCAGCTTGAGCTGCGCCGCACCCAGTTGCTGCACACCGAGAAGAACATTGCCGCGTTTGAAGGCCGGCTGAACGACCTTGACCGCGGCGCCGAGGCGGTGGAGACCAAGATCAAGGCGCTGGCCGACCGCGAGGCGCTGGTGCAGGCGGTGAAGGCCGAGGTCGAGAACATCCGCCAGATCAGCAGCCGCAGCAAGGCCGACCTGCAGTTCGTGGCCGAGCACCGCAGCGACGTGACCGACCTGCGCGCCAAGATCGACGACCTGCTCGGCCGCGTGGTCGACACCGACGGCAAGATCGCGCAGATCGAGTCGCGCCGCAAGACGGTGGAAGAGGTCGAGACGCGCGCCAACGCCATCACCCACATGCTGGGCGACATCAACGTGAACCTGGAGATGCTGAGCGAGCAGCGCTCGGTGATCGACCACGTGGGCGAAAAACTGGCCCGCCTGGACTTCACCGTGCAGGAGGCGCAGAACACCTTGCGCTCGCTGCAGCGCGAACGCGAAGTGGCCGAGCGCATCGAGCAGGGCATCAAGGCGCTTCGCGCGCGCAACGCCTGACGCTGGCCGGCCGGGCCCGCTGCGCGCTCAGGCCCTCAGCCGCAGCCCTGCGCCCCGGCGCGCGTGAAGCGCCGGCCCGGGAACTGCGCCGCAGGGCCGGCAAAGCGCGTGATCTGCAGCGCGTTGCCTTCGGCGCGCAAGGTGATCGCTGCGTCTTTGGCGACTGCACCGGCGTGCAGGCTGTCGGCCGCGATCCGCCCGTCGAACACCAGCACCGGCGCGGCGGCACCCATGGCCGACAAGGTGGCCGAGAACGTCTGGAAGCGCTGCGTGATGGCCAGCGACCCGCCCGCCGTACACCACAGCCCCTGCACCTGCGCCGGCACCACCCACAGGTGCACGGTGGAGCGTTTGTCGCGGCCGATCGATTTGTCTGGCACGTCCAGGGTGACGCTGCGTTCGGGCAACCAGTCGCCCATGTCCCAGTCGTGGCTGACGATGCGCGTGCCAGGGGCCAGCGCCAGCAGGCGCGGGCGCAACTGCAGGTTGAACTCGGGCAGCAAGTACATCGTGATCACCTGCGCTTGCGCCAGGTCGGTCTGAAAAAGATCCTGCACGCGAAACTCGGTGCGCTCGGCCACGCCGGCGGTGCTGGCGTTGCGGCGGCTCTGCGCCACCAGGTCGGGCACGATCTCCACGCCCAGCCCGCGCGCACCGAAACGCCGCGCCGCGGTGATGACGATGCGGCCGTCGCCCGAGCCGAGGTCGATCACAAAATCTTTCGCCGTGACGCCGGCCAGTTGCAGCATGGCCAGGGTCACATTGTCGGGCGTGGTGATGAAGGGCACTTCGTCCTGGGCACGGGCGGCGGTCAACGCAGCGGCCCCGGCCAGGGCCAACACCGCTCGGCGGATCGAGCGCATCAGCGCCGTGGTCACCGGCATGGGCAGAACTGCGGGCATCGTGGCGCGGGTCATGGCAGGGGCGCGTCGTCCCAGGGATTCAGGATCTGCACGCCCAGGCCCTGGACATCGCGAACGTTTCGGGTCACCAAAATCAGACCGTGCCGTGACGCGGTCGCGGCCAGCAGGCTGTCAATGGCGGGCAGCGGCCTGCCGGCTTGGGCCAGCATTTGGCCCCACCGATCCGCCACTGCCGCGTCGATCGGCAGGATTCGACCCGTGAAGTACGCTGGCAGCTCGGTCTCCAGCCAGTCCAGAAGTGCGAGCCGGCGCTGCGAGTCGGGCGAGGCCTCGATGCCTTTGCGAACTTCGCCGATGGTCAGCACGCTCAAGTACAAGGTGCCGGCCGGGCGCTGCGAGAGCCAGTTCACCACCCTCGCGTCCGGGACCTTGCGGCGCAGCTCCGAAAGCACATTGGTGTCGATCAGATAGCTCAAAGCTGAAATTCGCGGGTCGGGCTCGCATCGCGCTCGAAGATGAGGTCGTCATCCAGCCCGACCAAGGGCGAGGCTCGCATGAAGTCGACCACCGATGCCATCTGCCCGGACAGACGCTCGAAGGCCGCCCGCGAGAGCACCACAGCAACCGATCGGCCATGCAGCGTGATGTCCTGCGGCCCATCGACTTCGGCTCGCTTGACGACCTCGGACAGCCTTGCTTTGGCTTCCTGCATTTGCCACGTTTGCATACCCGGCTCCGTTCTGACCAGTTTGGTCAGATTGTAGTGGGTCAGTTTTCCGTTGTGTCGGACCTCGGCTTGAGGCGCCAACCCAATAGCCGCCGTTCTCCTGGGTCAGGATGAGATCGGGATAGGTGCGCACCATGTCGGACAGCGCCGAGTGGCCGAAAGCCTTGGGTAGGCAAAGTCGGAGTCGCTGGTCACCAGACAGAAGGTGTCGGCACGCGCATCGAACATGGCCTCCATTGCGTCCAGGCCAGAGCGATATCAGCGGTGTTCTTGCCGGCAGCGTACTGGTACTGCAGACAAGGAGTAAACGCCATGCGCACCAAGGCCTCCTGCCACTTGTTGGCCAGGGTTGCATGAGTTCCGTAGCCACGCCGCAAGACCACTCGACCGAACTGTGCGACGACGCGGAGTGCATATTCCAGGATCTCAGGTGTCGTGTTGTCGCAGTCCACCAAGACTTTGGAGCGAGCGCATTCCCTAGCAGCGCGGGCGGCCGTCCGCCACCAAAATCCACCGGCCGTCCACTGCACGCACCCGTCCCGAACCCATGCTCCGAATCAACGGCCTGACCAAACGCTATGGCGAGCGACCGGCCTTGAAGGCGCTCTCGCTGGCGCTGCCAGCCGGCCAGTTCGTGGCGCTGCTGGGGCCCAACGGCGCGGGCAAGTCGACCTTGTTCCAGGTGCTGACCGGCCTGTTCGCGGCCGACGAAGGCGAGGTGGAGGTGGCGGGCCATTCGCTGCGCCATGCGCCCACCCAAGCGCTGCGCCACATCGGCGTGGTGTTCCAGCAGATCTCGCTCGACCTGGACCTGAGCATCCTGCGCAACCTGCTGTTCCAGGCCGACCTGCAAGGGTTGCCGCGCGCGCTGGCGCACGAGCGCATCAGTGCCGACTGCGCACGCCTGGGCGTGGAGGCCGACCTGAATCGCAAGGTGCGCGAACTGTCGGGCGGCAACCGCCGCAAGGTGGAACTCGTGCGCGCCAACCTGCACCAACCCGCCGTGCTGTTGATGGACGAAGCCACCGTCGGGCTCGACCCGAAGTCGCGCCAGGATCTGCTGGCGGCCTTGCGCAACGACGTGCGCGAGCGCGGCGTGTGCGTGCTGTGGGCCACTCACTGGGTCGAAGAAGCCGAAGCCGCCGATCGCGTGCTGGTGCTGCACAAAGGCTCGCTGCTGGCCGACGGCACGCCGGCCGAGGTGACGCAGGCGCTGGGCGAGGCCACGCTCGAAGCCGGCTTCATCAAGTGCACCAGTTGATCTGCAATTGAAAGCTTTCTCGGGAACCCTGCTCATGCTCGCTTCACACAAGATCCTTCTGTCCGCCGCGCTGGCAAGCTTCGGCGCCACGGCGTTGGCCCAGGGCACGGCCTACGTCAGCAGCGAAAAAGACAACGCGCTGACGATGATCGACCTGGCCACGATGACGGTGAAAGGCACCGTGCCCACCTGCAAGCGCGGCCGCCATGTGCAGATGACACCCGATGGCAAGATCATGGTGGCCTGCACCGACTCGAACGTGGCCGACATCATCGACCCGGCGACCGGGAAGTCGCTGCGGCAGATTCCGATGGGCGACGAGCCCGAGGCCTTCGACCTGTCGCCCGACGGCAAGACGATCTACGTCTCCAACGAAGACGAAGGCGCCACCAGCTTCATCGACGCGGCCAGCGGCAAGAAGCTGCAGACCATCAAGGTCGGCAAGGAGCCCGAGGGCGTGAAGGTCAGCGCCGACGGCAAGACGCTCTACGTGACCTCCGAGGTCGCGAGCATGGTGCACGTGATCGACACGGCCAGCGCCAAGGTGGTGAAGAACATCAAGGTCGGCAAGCGCCCGCGCCGCATGGCTATCACGCCGGACGGCAAGGAGCTGTGGGTCACCAACGAGCTCGATGCGAGCGTGACCGTGGTCGCCACGGCCGACCACAGCGTGATCGCCACGCTGAAGTTCGAGGTCAAGGGCGCGCGCTCGGAAGACATCACTCCGGTCGGCATCCAGATGAGCAAGGACGGCAAGCGCGCCTTCGTTGCGCTGGGCAAGGCCAACCACGTGGCCTTCGTCGATGTGCCGGGGCGCAAGGTCACCAACCTGGTGCTGGTGGGCAAGCGGGCCTGGAACGTCACGCTCGACAAGGCCGAGGCGCGGCTCTACGTGGTCAACGGTCTGAGCGACGACGTGACCGTGGTCGACGTGGCCGGCGCGAAGGCGCTGAAGAGCATTCCGGTCGGGCGCGTGCCGTATGGCCTGGTGATCGTGGAATGAGGGCACGCCTGGTTGCCGCCGGCTCCGCACTGGCGCTGTTGCTGGGCCCGGTTGGCGCCATCGCCGCGCCCGCGGTGACCTTGAAGGCCACCTTGATCACGCCCGAAGACGACCCGCGCATGGAGCGCTCGCGTGTCGAACGTGCCTACCTGGGCCACCCGGGTGGGCCGCTGACCGATGGCATCAAGGTCGCCATCGAAGAAAGCCAGTTCGAGCTCGACGCGGCCAACGTCGGCGTGACCGTCACGCCGCAGGCCGCCAAGTCGCTCGACGCGGCGCGCGCCGCGGCCATCGCGGCCGAAAAGGCCGGCGCCGCCGTGCTGCTGACCGACCGGCCCGCGGCGTGGACGCTGGCGGTGGCCGACGCCGTGAAGCTGCCGGTGATCAACCTGAGTGATGCCGCCGACAGCCTGCGCCAGCAAGACTGTCGCGCGCGCCTGTTCCACCTGATGCCGAGCGAACGCATGCGCAGCGACGCTCTGGCGCAGACGCTGGTGCAGCGCAAGTGGAGCAAGCTGCTGCTGCTGGTGGGCGCCAGCCCGCAAGACCAGTTGCGCGCTGCGACCGCCCAGGCCTCGATCAAGCGCTACGGCCTGCAGGTGGTGGCGCAAAAACCGTTCAAGTTGTCGGGCGACCCGCGCGAGCGCGACCTGGCCAACCCGCTGCTGCTGACTGCGGGCAGCACGTATGACGCGGTGTGGGTGGTCGACAGCGACGGCGAATTTGCGCGCGCCCTGCCCTACCGCACTGTGCTGCCGCGCCCGGTGGTGGGCGATGCCGGGCTCGTCGCCGTGGCCTGGCATTCGCAGTTCGAACGCTTCGGCGCGCCGCAGGTGTCGCGCCGGTTTGCCAAGGCCCACAAGCGCCCGATGACCGCGCACGACTGGACCGCGTGGATGGCAGGCAAGGCCTTGACAACGATCGCCACCGCCCTGCCCAAGGGCCCCGCCGCGGCCTGGGCAGCGGCGCTGGCGAAGACGCCGCTGGATGGCTCGAAAGGCACGAACATGAGCTTCCGCGCCTGGGACGGCCAGTTGCGCCAGCCGATGCTGCTGACCGACGGCCAGGGCGTGATCGCGCAAGCGCCGATCGAAGGCCTGCTGCACCCGACGAACGTGCTCGACACCCTGGGCGCCGATGCGCCCGAGAAGCTGTGCAAGGTGGCGCGATGAGCGGAGCCGGCAGCGTGACCCCCGCAGTCGCCGCGACTGCCGCGCGGCGCGGCATCCCGCACGCATTGCAGGCGATGCAGGCCATCGTGATGCGCGAACTGTTCAAGTTCTCGCAACAGACCGGCCGCCTCGTCTCGGCGCTGGTGCGCCCGCTGCTGTGGCTCGCGGTGTTCGCGGCCGGCTTTCGCAACGTGTTCGGCATCGCCATCGTCGAACCCTACGACACCTACATTCCGTACGACGTCTACATCGCCCCCGGTCTGGTCGGCATGGTGCTGCTGTTCAACGGCATGCAGTCGAGCCTGGCGATGGTCTACGACCGCGAGATGGGGCTGATGCGGCTGCTGCTCACCGCACCGCTGCCGCGGCCGTGGCTGCTGTTCAGCAAGCTGTGCGCCACCGCGCTGCTGTCGGTGCTGCAGGCGCTGGCCTTCATCGTGGTGGCGGCGTTGATCGGCACCACCTTGCCGGTGCTGTCGCTCGCCGGCCTGCATGCGCTGGTGGCGCTGGTGTGCGGCGCACTGATGCTGGGCGCACTGGGCCTGCTGCTGTCGGTGCACATCAAGCAGCTCGAGAACTTTGCCGGCACGATGAACTTCGTGATCTTCCCGATGTACTTCATGTCCACCGCGCTCTACCCGCTGTGGAAGCTGCAGGAATCGGGCGCCGAGTGGGTGTACCAGCTGGCGCGCTTCAACCCGTTCACCCACGCCATCGAGTGGATCCGCTTTGCGCTGTACGGCAAGGACCCGGGCCTGGCGCCTTACGTGGTGCTGGGGTGCCTGGCGGTGTTCTTCGGGCTGGCGTGCTGGGGCTACGACCCGCAGCGCGGTTTTGGTGGCCTGACGAAGCGGGGCGGCGGGCCGCCGGGCTGATCTTTCACTTCAGCGCGCCTGCAGCGCAGCGACCACCGCTGAGTGCCCGCCCTGGCGCGCGATGTCCAGTGCCGTCAGGCCACGGTCGTCCTTCAGATCGGTGCGCGCACTGCGCTCCAGCAGCGCCTTCACCGCATCGATATGCCCTTGCCCGGCAGCCCACATCAGCGCGGTCAACTGGTGTTCGTAGGCCGCGTTCACGTCGATGCCGCCGGCCAGCAAGGCGGCGATGACGCTGGCGTGCCCCTGCCCGGCGGCATAGACCATCACCGGCCGCTTCATGCGGTCGAGCGGCTCGGTCTTCGCACCGGCGGCCAACAGGCGTTGCACGAAATCGGCGTTGCCGATGTAGCTGGCCGCCATCAGCGGCGTCACACCTTCGAGCGACGCCAGGTTCACGTCGGCACCGGCTTTCAACAGGCGTTCGGCCAATGCGAGGTTGCCTTTCTCGGCGCCCAGCAGCAAAGCCGTCTTGCCGAGGCGGTTGCGCGAGTTGGGCGCCGCGCCCTGCGTCAAGGTGCGCTCGACCTGCGCCATGTCGTTCTGGCGCGCTGCGGCCAGCAACTGGGCGTTGACGCTGAGGTTGGCGTCGGCCTGGGCCTGGGCGGCCCCGGCCCAAACAGCCAAGACCAGCGCAGCAATGCGGCGTGAGCAAACGATCGTCATGTTGTGGGCTGGAGGAAATGGTGCAGCGCGTCAACGAAAGAGATTCATTCTTGGCCGGAACGCGCGTACGCTCCTTGTCGGGAAGACTTCCCGATCCGCGCGGATTGTAGGTCGCCCACTCGAGAGAACAAGACAACCACAGCTTGAGGAGATTCAAATGACTTTCATGTTCACAGTGCCGCGCTGGGCGCTGCCCGCCGCGCTCGCCGCGGGATTGATGGCAGGTACCTTCTGCGCGCAAGCCCAGGAAGTTTCGGGCCAGGCCGCGGCCAGCGGCTCGCCGGTGCCCAAGAGCATCTCGGTGCCACAGGCCAAGCTCGACGGCGCGGCCAAGGACAGCGCCAATGTGCTGCACTCCAACCTGAGTTACGCGCAAACGCGCTATTACCCCGGCGCCCAGATCAACACCAGGAACGTCGGCAAGCTCAAGCCCGCCTTCGTGTTCCAGACGGCGGTGGTCGAGTCGATGGAAACAGCGCCGATCGTGGTCGACGGCATCATGTACGTCACCACCTCGTACAACCACGTGTACGCGCTCGACGCCGTCAGCGGCAAGGAGTTCTGGCACTACAAACACAAGATGGGCGCGGTGACGACGTACTGCTGCGGCCCGAACAATCGCGGTGTGGCGGTGATGGGCGACAAGCTCTACATGGGCACGCTCGACGCCAAGCTGGTGGCGCTGGACGCCAAGACCGGCAAGCTGATTTGGGAAACGCAGATCGCCGACCCCGAGCTGGGTTACTCCGAAACCATGGCGCCGGTGGCCGTGAACGGCAAGGTGCTGATCGGCACCAACGGCGGCGAATACGGCGTGCGCGGCTTCGTGAAAGCCTTCGACGCCAACGACGGCAAGCTGCTGTGGACCTTCTACACCATCCCCGAAAAGGGCCATGAAGGCGTGTGGGCGGTGAACGACGCGACCAACCGCAACATGCTGCGCGACATTGCCGCCGAGAAGGCGCAACTTGCGAAGAACGCCGACTTCTACAAGACCCTGGGCGGCGGCGTGTGGATGGCCCCTGCCATCGACAAGGAAAGCAACACCGCCTTCTTCGTCGCCGGCAACCCCAGCCCCGATCTGTACGGCGCCGAGCGCCCGGGCGACAACCTGTACACCAACTCCATCATCGCGGTGAACCTGGACACCGGTGCCTACAAGTGGCACTTCCAGTACATCGCGCACGACGTGTGGGACCTGGACGCGGTGTCGCCGGTAATCCTGACCGAAGCAAAAGACAAGAGCGGCAAGATGCGCAAGGTCGCCATCCACGGCGGCAAGACCGGCCACGTGTACACGCACGACCGTGCCACCGGCGAGCTGATCCGCTTCAGCGAAGCGATGGTGCCGCAAGAGAACATGTGGGTGCTGCCTACCAAAGACGGCGCGCGCATGCTGCCGGGCGCCAACGGCGGCGTCGAGTGGAGCCCGATGGCCATCAACCCGAAACTGCGCATGGTCTACGCCGCCAACCTGCACCAGCCGATGACCTACCACGTGGAAGGCTCGCCCTACCCCGGCGGCAAGCTGTGGCTGGGCGGCGCGTTCAAGGTGATTCCGAGCGAAAAACAATGGGGCCGCCTGGCCGCAGTCAACCTGGACACCGGCAAGATGGCCTGGAAGTTCGACACCGAACAACCGCTGATAGGGGGCGTGCTGGCCACCGCCGGCGACCTGGTGTTCAACGGCGAAGGCAACGGCCTGTTCCGCGCCTTCGATGCCAAGAGCGGCAAGAAGTTGTGGGAGTACCAGTGCGGCGCCGGCGTGAACGCACCGGCCGTGTCGTACACCATCAAGGGCAAGCAGTACGTGGCCGTGGCCGCGGGCGGCAACACCCAGCTCGACTTCAAGCGCGGCAACTCGGTGTTCGTGTTCGCACTGCCCTGACGCACACCCTGAAGCGCACCGGCCTCCGGCAAGTCGAACCGACTTGCCCTACGCTACCAGCCTCGGCGGTACCCACCGCCGAGGCTTTTTGTTGCCCGACTCAAGTCAGCCTATGACCATCTTCCGCATGAAGCACTTGCTGCCCTCGTTGATCCTTTGCGCAGCGCTGGCCGGCCCCGATGCCCACGCGCAAGCCACCGCACCCCCCGCGGCTGCACCCGCCAAGGCCGAGGTCTGCGTGGCCTGCCATGGCCCAGGCGGCCGATCGACCCAGCCGCAATACCCCATCCTGGCCGGGCAGACCGCGCGCTACATGTACCTGCAACTGCGCGACTACCAGGAGGGGCGCCGCAAGAACGAGCTGATGACGCCGATGGTGGCCGGCCTGAGCCGCGACGACATGCGCGCGCTGTCGGACTATTTCGCCCAACAGAAACCGCCCCCGCAACCCTACAAGGCCGACCCCGAGAAGGCCCGCCTGGGCAAGCTCAAGGCCGACGAGACGCTGTGCACCATGTGCCACCTGGGCGGCTTTGCCGGGCAGAACGAGATCCCGAAAGTCGCCGGTCAGCACTTCGACTACATCGTCAAGCAACTCACCGACTTCAAGGCCCGCAACCGCACCAACGACGCGGGCAGCATGACCAGCGTGTCGAACACGCTGAGCGACAAGGACATCGAGAACCTGGCGCACTACATCGTGGGGCTTTGAATGTTGCGGCGCTGTTCGCCGCCCCACGCAGGAACATGCGATCGCACCGTCTCGGCGAGCGACGCCACGTCGAACGGTTTGGCGATGTAGCCGTCGCACCCTGCAGCGCGCATCCTGGCCTCGTCCCCTTGCATCGCGAACGCGGTGAAGGCCACTACCACGATGTGACTCATCGAAGGGTCCGCCTTCAGTTGGCGGGTCAATTCGAGGCCGTCGATTCCGGGCATCTGGATGTCCATCAGGATCAGGTCGGGCCGAAAGGCCGAAATCAACAGCAGGGTGTCGTTCGCATCCGTCGTCGCCTCGACGGCGAACTTTGCGGCAGCGAGCACAAATCTCGTGAGTTCGACGGTGGCCGCGTTGTCGTCGACGATCAGAATCCGGAGCTCTCTCACGACAGACCGCGCTTGCGTTGCCACAGGGCCGGCTGCTCACGCGAATCGGTGACTTCGGTGCGGCTCCCCGCTGCCGCCAGCGCTGCGGCGAGTCGAGGCGGGTCGTCCGAGCCATCGGGAGTCATCAGCGCGCCATGGTCTGTCGGTGTTGCCGGCCAATCCTCGGCCTCTGCACACCTCACCTCGTCGGTCCCGTGGATGCGGTTCAGCACGAGATGGAACACGCTGCCATGGCCGAGCACACTTCGTGCGCCGACGCTCCCACCTTGCGCCATCACCAGCCGCCGCGTGAGCGCCAGACCGAGGCCAGAGCCGGCATATTTCTTCGTAGAACCAGCGTCGAGCTGCTGGTAGGCGGTGAACAAGCGCGGCAGGTCTGCCGCTGCGATGCCGACGCCTGTGTCTTCGACTTCCAGCCGAAAATGGTGGTCGCCCGAGGCAGCCGCCCGCACGATGATCAAGCCGCTTTCGGGCGTGAACTTGATCGCATTGGACACGTAGTTGTAGAGCACCTGCTTCAGTCGCGTGGGGTCGAGCACCAGGCTTCCGAGCGATGGCCCGATGTCGGCGGTGACACGCAGGCGCTTGCTCAGTATCTCGGTGTGCAGGATGTCCAGAACGCCGCTGACGAGCGCCGACAGGTCGAACCGCTCCGGGAAGAACTCGAACTTTCCCGCCTCGACCTTGGACAGGTCGAGCACATCGTTGATCAGACGCAGAAGATGGCGACCACTGCTGCCGATGTGGCCCAGGAAGGTCTGGTGTTCCGGCGCGGTCGGCGACACCCCTCCCATCTGTAGCAGGTCGGAGAAGCCGATGATGGCGGTCAGCGGCGTGCGAAGCTCATGCGACATGTTGGCCAGGAACTGGCTCTTCAGCCGATTGGCTTCCCGCATCTGCCTGTTCTCTCCTTCGAGCTCCAGCGCCTTGATCCGGGACGCGTCGGTTTGGCGGCGTTGCGCATGAAGGGCCCGCGCCATCACCAGGCGTTCGATGGCGTTCTCAACGGCCTGCGTCAAGGTCTCCGGCAACAGCCACGACTTGCCGACGTAGTCTTGCGCGCCTGCACGCAGGGCAGCCTGATTGAGACCGAGCTCCGTCGAGGCAGTGAGAACGACCACGGGAACCCTCAGCAGATTGTCCTGGTCACGCGGCAGACGCTTCAGTACCTCGAATTCATCTGCATCGGGCAAGCCGAGGTCGAGCACGATGCAGTCCGGCAGCGGCAATTGCGCGCACAGGCGCAGCGCCTCTTCGGCCGAAGACGCCTCGGTGAACTGGTAAGGGCGCCTGGACCCGTTGAGCAGCGCGGCCTTGGCCTCGGCGCGGTCGAGGGGGCTGTCGTCCACGACCAGCACGCGCAGCAACGCCAGATTGAGACGGTTCATGTCGGTCGCCGAGTGAAACCCGAAGTTGCAGCCTCGATCGGCGGTGCCGTGCGCATCAGCCACCGGTCGAAGATCGATGTGATCGTGCGCAGGCAATCGGCGTACTGCACGCTCTTCACGTGGAACGCGCTCGCCCCCGCCGCGCGGAAGGCATCGCGGTCAAGCGGGCTGACGCTGGTGGTGAACACGACGACCGGCAGGTGGGTCAGCATGCCATTGCGCCGAACCTGATCGAGGAGGCCCAGCCCGTCCATCCCCGGCAGGTTGTAGTCGAGCAGCATGAATGCGAACGTGCCCGCCGGATCGAGGGCCAGCAGGCGTTGTGCCGCATCCGCACCGGTGGCGCGAACCAGGCGATTGCACACCTTGGCGCGCGTTGCCGCAACGACCACGGTGTCGAAGTCGTCGTCGGAGTCTTCCACCACGAGCACGGGCCGCGCGTCGGCAGGTGCGGCATCAAGCAGCATGAGCGCTGCTGGCCCGAGGCCCGAAGTCAGGGAGAGTGAAGCAGAAGGTCGAGCCCACGCCGAGCTGCGAGTCGAACCAGATTCGACCGCCGTGCTGCTCCACCATCTTTCGGGCAATCGTCAGGCCGGCACCGCTGCCACCGCCAAAAGCGTCGTGCGCATGCAGGCGCTTGAAGATCGCGAACACGCGCTCTTTGTGCCGCAGGTCGATGCCGATGCCGTTGTCGCGCACGTAGAACAGCGTCTGGCCCTCGGTTTCGGCGGGTCTCGACACCAGCGCATCCGCCACCGGCGTCACATCGCCCGGGCCGATGTAGCCGATCTCGACCCAGGACGGGTCCTTGTCGGTGTACTTCGCAGCGTTCGAGATCAGGTTAGAGAAGACCTCACGCACGCGAACCCGATCGCATCGGGCGACCGGAAGCGGCCTCGGCACGCGGACCTCGACCTTGCTCTCGGCCAGCCGGGCCCCGAGCATTTCCATCGCTTCGACGAGCACCGGGCCGAGGTCGATGTCTTCGAGGTCCAGCGACAGCCGTCCCACCCTGGAGAAGTGAAGCAGCGCGTCGAGCAGCGTGTCCATGCGGACGGTCATCCGAAGCAACCACTCGGCCTGTGCCGGATCGTGAACGCGGCCGGCCTGGGCGTCGCCAAGCAACCGGTGCGCGTACTTGTTGATGCCTCGCAGCGGCTCCTTCAAGTCGTGGCCGGCCACGTAGGCAAAGGCGTCGAGCTCGGCGTTGCTGCGCGCCAGTTCGGCGTTCGCCTCGGCCAGTTGTTCGGCGCGCACGACGACCAAATCTGTGACCATGCGGCGCATCTGCCGAGCGGCATCGATCTCGACCTTTCGCCAGGGTCCGGACCGCCCGCGCACCTGCTCCTGCCACAGGTCGAAGCTGCGGCGCGGCGTCAGGCGCGGCCCCAGCGGGCCGACGGCCGTGGGCTTCTCGTGCGGATTGCCGGCCCAGTTGAATGTCTGAACCTGTTCGCCGCGAAACCAGAGGATGAGCGGGCTGTCGGCGTGCCGCGACACCGCGGTCGCCAGCACACCACTGGCCCGTTCGGTGAACTCGGCCGCAGCGGGATAGACGGCACTCAATGCGTCCGTGGCAAAGGCTTGAAGCCCGTCGGGCACCTGATCGATGCGCTCCCGCAGCCACGCTGCCAGCGGCTTCAATTGCGGTTCATCGGGCGTCAATCCGGCGGTCAGCCAGCGACCCCGCTGAAAAATCGCGACACCATCGGCCTGGATGCCTTCTAGCAAGCCAGGTGACGACGGGCTCGCAAGCGAAAGCTGGCCGTCCGCCGCCGCTCGCGCCAGCACGGCGAGATGCACCGCGTCGAGATGGATGCGGTACTGCAGGTGCTCGCGCAACTCGGCCTGGGCGATTTCGAGCGAGGCGATCTGCGCCAGGAATTCGGCGGCCGAGCGCAGCGGATAGGGCAAGGGCGTGGGGTTGTAGTGGTGGCAGGCGATCAGCCCCCAGAGAGCGCCCCCGCGAAGGATGGGCATCGTCAAGGTGGCTGCGACGCCCATGTTCTGCAGATACTCGGTGTACATCACCGACGCGCCACGCAGGGCGCAGTAGGTCATCTCCAGCGGTCGCTGGGTGTCCGGGTTGAGCAGGGGCACCATCTCGCACAATTCGCCCTGAGCATCCGGCAAGGGGCGAACGCCGATTCGCTTGAATATCTCGCGTGCCGGCTTCGGGATGTCGCCGGCCGGGTAGCGCAGCCCCTGCCACGACGGGAGGTCTTCGCGCCGCGCGTCGGCCATGACTTCGCCGCTGTCGTCGGCATGGAAACAATAGACCATCGCTCGATCGAGACCGGTGATGCTGCGCGCTTCGCGGGCGACCACCTCGCAGAAGTCGGCCAGCGACTGGGTGCTCTTGAGACGACCGATGGTCTTTCTGACCATCGAGAAATAGTCGCCGTCCTGACCCATCACGGGGGGTCCGCGGCCACTGGGTTCCATCTCGAGAAGGAGCACACCGTCGGCGGTGTGGATCGTCATGTCGACCGCCGAGACATGCTCGGGCGACCCGGGCATGCGCGCCGTCAGCACGTAGCAGGGGTTGTGGTCCAGCGTTTCGGTGCGGGTCAGCGTCCGAATGCGCTCGGCGGCTGTGGCGCCGATGATCTGCGCCACAGGCGATCCCAAGACCTGATCGACCGGGAACCCGGTCCATCGCCCGCAGTTCTCGCTCACCTGCGTCACGACCAGATCGTCAAGGCGCAAAGCCAGCAGCACGCCGTGCGACTGGATGCAACCCGGCGTCTGAACCGGCTCGTCATCGCAGTTGGAGAGCGATATGCCATGGCGCTTGATGCTGTACGGAAGAGGCAGTGGGGTCCCGTTCATCAGGGCCAGACAAAGTGGCTGCCGCGCGCGCCGGCAGGCCCTTCAAGCCAGAAGCGGACCTGCGCGGCCATGGCCATGACATCCACCGGTTTGGCGATGTAGCCGTCGAACCCGGCGGCCTTGAGCTTCAGCGCATCACCCTTCAGAGCAAACGCGGTGAAGGCGATGATGACGATGTGCTTCGTCGCCGGGTCGGCCTTCAAGCGACGCGTGAGTTCGATGCCATCCATCACCGGCATCTGGATGTCCATCAAGATGAGGTCGGGCAAGAAGACCGGAATCTTCAACAGCGCCTGGCTGGCATCGGAGGATGCGTCGACGTCATACGAAGCGGCGACGAGCACGACCTTCGCCATCTGGATGAACATCTCGTTGTCGTCGACGATCAGGACTCGCGTCAAAGTCATCTTCAAGTCCTGTTCGGAGCTCGCTGCGGCTCACACTGCGCTGGTTGGGAGCTCGGGGGCACGGCGGCAGATGCCGAAGCTGCGCATTCAGCCAGTATCGTGTCCTTGGAAAACAGCGTCTGTTCGGCAACGAACGCTTAGGGCAACGCGCTGAACAGTCCCTCTCGGCGCGCGAGGACTTATCCAGCGTCGCCTTGGCGAAGGGCGCGGCGCCGCAACGTTCAGCTCAAACCGCGCAACTCCGAAACCCGCAAAACACATCATCCCGCTCAGGCTGGTAAAAGTTGCGGAACTTCGCATTGCGCACACGAGAGCTGGTGGCGAACGACGCGCCGCGGAGCACCTTGTGTGTACCGAACCAAGGTTGTGAATAGTCGCGGTACGGGTCGGCCTCGAAACCGGGATAGGGGCGAAAGGTGGTGGCTGTCCACTCCCAGACTTCGCCCCAGCGAAAGCCGCGCGTGGCGCCCTGGTGCGCGGCCACTTCCCATTCGACTTCGGCGGGCAGGCGGCGGCCGGCCCAGCGGCACCAGGCGTCGGCCTCGAACCAGCTCACGTGCATCACGGGTTGCGCCATCGGCACGCGCATCATCTTGCCGTGGCGGCGCAGCAGCACGCCCTGGCGCATCTGGTCGACGTGGCGTGGCGTGCGGCGCTGCTGGCGCTGCACCCAGGCCCAGCCTTCGTCGCTCCAGAAGCGGCGCTCGTCGTAGCCGCCGTCTTCGACGAACTCGCCATATTGGGCCCAGCTGACGGGCTGCGCGTCGATCTCGAACTCGGGCACCTCGACCTCGTGGCTCCACTTCTCGTTGTCGAACCGGAAGCCGCCGGCACTGCCGTCTGCACTGCCGTCTGCGCGGGCGGCGGCCGGGTCGCGCGCGCGCCGCTGCGGCCGGGCGCTGCCCAGGCGCCAGCGTGTGGCGGGGAACAGCAAGGGCTCGCGCGGATTCGGCGTCGCCAGCGTGGGCAGCAGGCCGGCGTCGAAGTCGAGCGTCTGCGACAGCATGGCGAGTGCCTCGACGTGCATGTCTTCATGGAAAAGCGCAAGGCGGTAGAAGTACAGCGCCTCGTCGTCATCGGGCGTCGCCTCGAGCAACTCCAGCGTCGTCTCCAGCGTGTGCACCAGGTACTGCTTGGTGTCGCCCAGGTTTGGCAGGTCGAGCTGCCAGCGCGTGTCGTGCGGCACGTTGGATGAGTCGTACCAGCGGTCGGCGTCGGGCAGGATGGACGCGAGCTTGGGTGCCGTCGGGTCGCAGCGGCTGCCGCGCTGGCGCTGTACGTTGCGGCCGATCCAGTGCTCCTGGAACCAGCCGACGTGGCCCAGCTCCCACAGCGGCGGGTTGATCTCGTCCAGCCGCGGCACCACCATCCCGGCCCCACCGAGCGCGCGCTCGCAGGCGCTGATCCAGCGCAACGTATGATTCCGCGCATCCATCAGCGCAAGCGACAACAGGTCTCTTCCCGCCGTTCGCATGCGCGCAGAAGGAATGGCCGTCACTTCAATGTCGAGCAAGACAAGACCCCGGGTGGTGATCGTCAGCCCCGCGCTGGCGCAGGCCAACAACGGCAACTGGCATACGGCATCGCGCTGGTCGCGCATGCTGGGGTCGGATTGTCGCATCGGCATTCTCGACGCGTGGCGCGGCGAACCCTGCGATTTGCTGATCGCGCTGCATGCGCGCCGTTCGGCCACCAGCGTCGACGCGTTTGCGCGCGCGCACCCGCACAAGCCGCTGGTGCTGGTGCTGACCGGCACCGACCTGTACCGCGACATCCACTCCGACGCCTCGGCCCAACGCTCGCTGCAGCAGGCCACCCACCTGGTGGTGTTGCAGGCCCAGGGCGTGGATGAACTGCCTTTGGCGTTGCGCAGCAAGTGTTCGGTCATCCACCAGTCCGCCCCGCGCCTGCGGCCGGTGGCGCCGCCGCAGCGCGTGCTGCACGTGGTGAGCGTGGGCCACCTGCGCGACGAGAAGGACCCGGCCACCTTCATGCGCGCGGCGGAGCGGCTGCGCGAGCGCAGCGACATCCGCTTCGTGCAGATCGGCGATGGGCTGGACGCTGCCTTGGGCGCGGCCGCGCAACGCACTCAGACCGAGTGCCCGAACTACCGCTGGACCGGCGGCCTGCCCCGTGCGGCAGTGCGCCAGCACATCCGCCGCGCGCAAGTGCTGGTCAACACCAGCCGCATGGAAGGTGGCGCGCAGGTGATTCTCGAGGCCGCCCAGAGCAGCACCGCCGTTGTGGCCTCGCGCATCGCCGGCAACGTGGGCATGCTCGGTGCGGGCCATGCGGGGTACTTCGAACTCGGCGATGATGCCGGGCTTGCAAAACTCATCGCCCGCTCGCGTGACGAACCCGCCTTTCTCGCCACGCTGCGCGCGCAGACCGTCGCCCGCTCCCCCTGGTTCGAACCGGCCGAAGAGCAGCGCCGGCTCCACCAACTGATCACCATCGCCCTTGGAGACACCCCCGATGAACGCACCGAATGACAAGGCCGTGCGCCTGACTTCCCTCTCGCATGGCGGCGGCTGCGGCTGCAAGATTGCGCCCGGCGTGCTGGCCGAAATCCTGAAGAACTCGGTCGGCTTCCCTGCGCCGAAGGAATTGCTGGTCGGCATCGAGACCGCCGACGACGCGGCCGTCTACAAGCTCAACGACGAACAGGCGCTGATCGCGACGACCGACTTCTTCATGCCCATCGTCGACGACCCGTACCACTTCGGCCAGATCGCTGCGACCAACGCCATCAGCGATGTGTACGCGATGGGCGGCACGCCGATCATGGCGCTGGCGCTGGTGGGCATGCCGATCAATGTGCTGCCGCTGGAGACCATCGGCCGCATCCTGAAAGGCGGCGAGAGCATGTGTGCCGAGGCCGGCATCCCGATCGCCGGCGGCCACACCATCGACTCGGTCGAACCGATCTACGGCCTGGTGGTGATGGGCCTGGTGCACCCGAAAAAGGTCAAGCGCAATGCCGACGCGAAACCCGGCGACGTGCTGGTGCTGGGCAAGGCAGTCGGCGTGGGCATCTTGTCGGCGGCGTTGAAGAAGGACGCGCTGAGCGCTGACGGCTACCAGCAGATGATCGCGACCACGACCCAACTCAACAAGCCCGGCATCGCACTCGCCAACCTGCCCGGCGTGCATGCGCTGACCGACATCACCGGCTTCGGCCTGGCCGGCCACAGCCTGGAGTTGGCGCGCGGCGCCAAGTGCACGGTGCAGATCGATTGGGCCAAGGTGCCGATGCTGAACGGCGTGCGCGAGATGGCGGCGCAGGGCATGGTCACCGGCGCGTCGGGCCGCAACTGGGCCGGTTATGGCCACGACGTGAGCGTGCCGGACGGGTTTGGCGCCGTCGACCGCGCGCTACTGACCGACCCGCAGACCAGCGGCGGGTTGCTGGTGGCCTGCGCGCCGGAAGCGGTCGACGAGGTGCTGGCGATCTTCCGGCGCGATGGGTTCGCGCAGGCCGCGGTGATCGGCCGCGTGGACGAGGGGCCGGGCCGCCTGGTCGTGCGCTGAGAGGCGCTACGGCCGAACGAGCGCCGCTTCCAGGTCGGCGAAGCTGCGTGAATGCAGCGTGCCTTCGATGACGGTCTGCAACGCCAGCTCGACCCGGCGTGCCGAGAACAGGCCGCGCAATGACGCTTGGCCGTCCACGGTTTCGGTCACCAGCAGGTAGCGCAGCCCGTGATCGCGCAAGGTCGCAACGATGTTGCCCACGCGCGCACCGGCCAGCTGGCTCAGGTTGACCACCTGCCAAGACGACACCGGCGTCATCACGTGTTCGAGCGCCAGTTCTTCATGGCGCACATGGTCGGCCAGCGCCCGCAGCACCGGCCGCTCGCCTTGCAGCTCGTCGGCCGTCACCAGGCCCATCAACTCGCCGTGCACGCCGGTGACGAAGACCATGCGCACGCCGGCGCGCTTCATCACGTGCAGGGTCTGGTCCAGCCCGTCGTGGTGGCTGGCGATCACGACGGAGCTCAGGCGCAAGTCGGTGAACAGACTCAACGCGTCGTCGCCCAGGCTGGCCGTTTGCTGCACCTTGGGCAGGGTCAGCAAGGTTTTCACCGAGCTCAGCGCAAGGGGGCGGAAAAGGTCGTTCGCTGGCATGCTGGACTCCTTCTATGCGGCAGCGCCGCTTGTGGTGAGTGCGATTGTTCGCCTGCCGGAGGCAGGGCGCAACTCCCTCAATCTTCAGGCTGGCATCTTCCGTTCGCGCAAGGTCTTCGCCACCTTTTCTTCTTGCGCCTGGCAGCGCGGCCCCGACAACTGCGCCTGGATCGCGTCCAGGAACACGCGCGTGCGCGCCGGCATCAGGCGCCGGCCCGGGAACACAGCCCAGGCGGCGGCGGCAGGCAGGGCCCAGTCTTCCAGCACCGGCACCAGTTCGCCACTGCGCACATGCGGTTCGGCAAAGTGGTGGGCCACGCCGGTGATGCCGGCCCCCTGACGCGCCAGGCGCATCAGCAACTCGGGCGCATTGGCGCTGGCGCGGGCGGGCGGAATGCCTTCCCACCGCGCCTCGCCGCGCGTCAGCACCCAGGCTTTGGCCTCGCCGCCGCGCGCCAGCAGGCGCAGCACGTCGTGTTCCATCAACGCCTCGGGCTCGGGCGGCAAACCGCGGCGCTGCAAATAGGCCGGTGATGCGTACAGCCCCATGCTGAACACGGCCAGCCGGCGCGCTGCCAGCGAGGCGTCGTCGGGCAATTCGCCCATGCGCAGCGCCAGGTCGAAGTTCTCGCCGATCAGGTCGACCCGGCGCGGCGACAGGTCCAGCTCCAAGTTGATGGCCGGGTGCCGGGTGACAAATTCGGCCAGCATGCCGGCCAGCACTTCGTTGGCAAAGTCGCTCGGCATCGACACCCGCAAGCGGCCGCTTGGCGCCGCCTGGCGGTGCTGGGCCAGCGACGCCGCAGCTTCCACCTCGGCCAGCACCTGGTGCGCATGGTCGAGCACGCTGTGGCCGAAGTCGGTGATCGTGAGCTTGCGGGTGGTGCGCAGCAGCAGGCGCTCGCCGAGCTGCGCTTCGAGCCCTGCGATGCGCCGCGACACGGTCGATTTGGGCAGACCCACGCGCTCGGCCGCGCGGCTGAAACTGCCTTCATCGACGACACGGGCGAACAGCAGCAGGTCGTTGGCTTCGAGGTTCAAGATCCCCTCCATCGTTCCATCAGACGAACAATGTTATCCATTTCAACGTCTTCCGGATTGATTGTGGAATAACTAAAGTGACCCCATCGCAACCCGACAGCCCGAGAAAGTCAACATGAACATCCTGCAAATCAACTCCAGCGCCCGTGCCGACGATTCTCATTCGTCCCGCCTGGCAAGCAGCATCGTCGAGCGCTTGCGGGGCTCGCAGCTGAAGTCGGTGCCCACAACCATGACTGTTCGCGACCTTGGCCGCACGCCGCACCCCGAGCTGAACGAAGCTGCGCTTCAGGCGCTTTTCACTCCCGCCGAAGCACGCAGCCCCGAGCAGGCCGCCCGCGTGGCGCTGGACGATGCGCTGATCGCAGAGATCCAGGCCGCCGATGTGGTGGTGCTGGGCGTGCCGATGTACAACTTCGGCGTGCCGGCCGCGCTGAAGAACTGGATCGACGCGATCTCGCGCGCCAAGGTCACCTTCCAGTACACCGCCAAGGGGCCGGAAGGTCTGCTGAAGAGCAAGAAGGTCTATGTGGCGCTGACGCGCGGCGGCCAGTACCGCAACACGCCGTCCGACACCCAGGTGCCGTACCTGCAGACCGTGTTCGCCTTCCTCGGCATGACCGACGTGCAGTTCGTCTACGCCGAAGGGCTGGCGATGGGGCCGGAGGC
>JANMYQ010000404.1:0-9873 GCA_031382215.1 Methylibium sp. | reverse complement strand
CCCTGCCCGCCGCCGATGCACATCGTCACCAGCGCATAACGCCCGCCGGTGCGGTGCAGTTCGTAGATCGCCTTGGTGGCCAGGAAGGCGCCCGAGCAGCCGATCGGGTGGCCCAGCGCGATCGCGCCGCCGTTCGGGTTGGTCTTGTTCATGTCGAGCTCCAGCCCGCGCGCCACCGCGATGGCCTGGGCCGCGAACGCTTCGTTGCTCTCGATCACGTCCATCTTGTCGAGCGTGAGCCCGCTCTTCTTCAGCGCCAGCTTGGAGGCCGGAATCGGACCTTCGCCCATGATCTCGTTGGGCACGCCGGCCACGGCGTAAGACACCAGCCGCGCCATCGGCTTGTGGCCGGCCGCGGCCGCCACGGTGGCGTCGGCCAGCACGAAGAAGGCCGCACCGTCGTTGATGCCTGAGGCGTTGCCGGCCGTCACCGAGCCGCCCTCTTTCTTGAACGCCGGCTTCATCTTGGCCAGCGTTTCCATCGTGGTGCTGGCTTTCACGTGTTCGTCGGTGTCGAACACCACCTCGCCCTTGCGGGTCTGCTTGACGATGGGCACGATCTGCGACTTGAAGCGCCCTTCGGCAATCGCCACCGACGCGCGCCGGTGCGACTCGACCGCCAGCGCGTCCTGCTGCTCGCGCGTGATGCCCCACTTGGCCACCAGGTTCTCGGCCGTGATGCCCATGTGGCCCACGCCGAACGGGTCGGTCAAGGTGGCGACCATGGTGTCGATCAGCTTGGTGTCGCCCATGCGCGCGCCGGTGCGCATGGCAGTGGAAAGGTAACCGCCGCGGCTCATCACCTCCACGCCGCCGCCCACGCCGTAATCACAATCGCCGAGCAAAATGTTCTGCGCCGACGTGACGATGGCCTGCAGCCCCGACGAACACAGCCGGTTCACCGACATCGCCACCGACTCCATCGGCAACCCGGCTTGAATGGACGCGACCCGCGCCACGTAGGCAAAGCGGCTTTCGGTCGGAATGGTGTTGCCCACCGTCACGTAGTTGATGGCCTTGGGGTCGACGCCGGAGCGCTTGACCGCCTCTTTCATCACCGTGCCTGCCAGTTCGGCCGGCTCGATGTCGGCCAACGCCCCCCCGAAAGTGCCGATGGCCGACCGCGCCGCCCCCAGAACCACCACATCACGCTTGCTCATGCTCACATCTCCTTCCAGGTTGAAAACGCCTCGGGCCAAATTCGGCGCCATTCAGGTGCCATCCGGCGCCCGTGGAACGGCGCTAACCTTACGCCACTTCCAGACGGGCGTCGAGCGGCTCGCGGGCCGCGCATGCGCTACCGCAAAGTGTGGCCGGTTCGCACCAGAGTTGGTCACTCCGCACGTGCGAGCTGCAGACACGGCAGACCCACCGATTCGCTGACGATATAAGCGATTGCGACGCCTTCAGCGCCCCGCAACCCGCCCCATGGATCACGACCGTCCACGAACGGATCAACCGCAGAACTCGGTGCACAGCACGGCGAAGTACTTCTTCTCGGGCGCCATGGTCACCTGCGTTCTGGGTGCCGTGGGGGTGGCACTGGCACCCGTGCCCATGCCGGGCTGGCCAACGCGCGGCGGGCTGGTTCTGGCCTGGCTGGCGATTGCCGCGCTGATGGGCGCCATCACGCTGCGCGGCCGCGACGCCTGGTCGGCCCGCTTCGTTTCCGGCTCGGCCCTGCTGAGCATGGCGTTGTTGTTCGTGCTGGCGTACGCCACCGGGCAAGGCCTGCGCACGATCAGCCTGGGCTTCGTGGCGCTGCTGATCTGCCTGGTGGCGCTGCTGGCCGGCCTGCGTTACGCCCTGGTGCTGTTGCTGGCCGGCCTGGCCGGCGTGCTGGCCTTGGTGTGGCTCGAAGGCGAGGGGCTGATGAACACGGCAGCGTCCATTGCCCATGCGCCGCTGGCAGACGCCGTGATCGCCCAGGCGCTGCTGCTGGCCGGCGGGCTGGCGGCGGGCGTGCTGGTCGTGCATGCGTCGGCACGGGCGCGGCGCGACGTGGAAGCCAGTGAACGGCAGTACGCCGAGCTCCTGGCCGCCGCAGCCGACCACTTCTGGGAGCTCGACCGCGAGCTGCGCTTCGTGCAGGTGCAGGACACCCGCGAGCCGGTGCAGAAGACGGTCCCGCCCAGCCACGCCGGCCTGCACCCCTGGGAGCTCCAGAATGTCGAGGTGCTGCCCAGCCAGCGCGACGCCCATTTCGCCGACCTGCACGCCCGCCGCCCGTTCGACAACGTGCAGACCCGCCGGCCCGATGCCCTCGGGCGCATGCGGAACCTGAGCATCAGCGGCCGGCCGCGCTTTGGTGCCGACGGCGCGTTCATCGGCTACTGGACCGTGGGCCGCGATGTGACGGCGCTGGTGGAGCACCAGGCGGCGCTGGTGCGCGCCCGCGACGAAGCCAAGGCCGCCAGCCGCGCCAAGAGCGCGTTCCTGGCCAACATGAGCCACGAAATGCGCACCCCGCTGCACGGCCTGGTGGGCATGGCCGAACTGGCGCGCGACCCGGCCACCCCCGAGGCGACCCGGCGCGAGTACCTCGACCGCATCGGTGAATGCGCTGCGACCTTGACAGCCATCATCGGCGACGTGCTCGACCTGTCGAGAATCGAAGCCGGCAAGTTGCAGATCGCCAGCGCCGACTTCGACCTGCACGAACTGGTGAACTCGCTGCAGCGCAGCTACGACATGCTCGGGCGTTCGCGCGCGCTGGAATTCAGCGTGGAACTCGACCCCGGCTTGCCCCGCTTTGTGCGAGGTGATGCCGGACACCTGCGCCACATCCTGTCGAACTACCTCGGAAATGCCCTGAAGTTCACGCAGCAAGGCAGCGTGTGCCTGCGGGTCCAGCGCCAGGCCGGCACCCTGCTCCGCTTCGAGGTGCAAGACACCGGCATCGGCATCGCCGCGGCCGACCACGCGCAATTGTTCCAGGCCTTCACGCAGGTCGACAACACCCGCTCACGGCGCTACGAAGGCACCGGACTGGGCCTGTCGATCTGCCGCGAACTGGCCGCGCTGATGGGCGGCGGCGTGGGCCTGGCCAGCGAGCCGGGCCGCGGCAGCCGGTTCTGGGTCGAGCTGCCGCTGCCGCTCGGGGAACCCGTGCGCGATGCCGGCGCCGAGCCCACCACCGGCGCGGTTCGGCTGGAGGGCCTGTGCGTGCTGCTGGTTGAAGACAACCCGGTCAACCAGATCATCGGCAAGGCGCTGCTCGAGGGCTGGGGCATGGTGGTCGTGATGGCCGATGACGGCTTCCAGGCCGTCAGCGCCGTCGAGAGCGCCGCTGCCACCGGGCGCTTGTTCGACCTGGTGCTGATGGACCTGCAGATGCCCGGCAAGAGCGGCTACGAAGCGGCCGCCGAGCTGCGCGCCCGCTGGGACGCGACCACGCTGCCCATCATTGCACTCACCGCCGCGGCGCTCGACTCCGAACGCGCCGCCGCACTGGCCTCCGGCATGGACGACCTGGTGACCAAGCCGATCGACAGCCGCCGGTTGCAGTCGGTCATTCAGCGCGTGTTGAAGGGGCCGGCAGGCAGGCGGTAGAGCGAAGCGACGCTTGTGTCAGACGCCGGGAACGCACACCATCGCGATGCTGACCCAGACACCGAAACTGAAGTAGGGCGTCAGCCAGAGCGCATCGGCCTTCCATGCGGCCCAACTGCCGCTGCGCACGCGGCGGTGCCAGGCGTCGCGAACCCCGTGGTCCAGGCGCATGTAAACCTGCCCCTGCGCGCGCCCGTGCCGGTGGCGGCGCCAGTACATCGGCGCATCCACGCCCGCGACATAGGCGACGAAGGCCGCCGAGCAGAGGATCCCGAAGACCGCCAGCGTAAGGACCCAGCCGGTGCTGTCCAGGGCGATGATCGCCAGCAGCGCCGCCATCCACGAGAAACCCGCCGCCCAGAGAATGGACTCGACCGCCTGGGTGATGTGATTCAAGGTCAGCACGCTGTGCCAGCAGAAAACCTGGGCCACCACCATGAACATCGGGATCGCCCAGGCGGCACTTTGCACCCATGGCATGCCGGCGTGCACACCCAGCTGATGGACCAGCAGCCCGAGCTGCATCGCAAAACAGATCTCGGCGACCGTGGCTGCTGCACGGCCCAGGAAGATGCTGGACAGGCGCGTGTCCACGACCACGAGCCGCTCGAGGTCCACCCGCGGAAGCACCGAACGATAGGCGCACACCAGCACGTAGACGCCGGACAGGGCAAGCTGCAGGCCCCCGTGAACGCCGCTGACCGGCCCGAAATGCCATACGGCCAGCCACAAACACACATTCAGCGCGGCAAGCGAGCACAACGCCCGCCACCACCAGAGCACGTTCGCGTCTGCTCCGGCAAGCCCCAGCGCAAGATTGTGTCGAAACGATGACATGGGCGCGGAGCTTAACCGGGTGCCGATCGCGGAGGCAAGCGGCTTCGCCGCAGCCGGCCGCCGACCGCGCTGACCCCGTGCTGCCCTGACTCAGTCCATCTCTCGGCCAGTGCATCCGGTGACTCAACCTAAAGGTCGGCGCACCAGCCACGGCAGGCCCATGAACAGCACCGGCGGCGCCGGCTTTTGCGCGTCCCGCGTTGGCTCACCCGGCCTTGCGAAAGGTCAAGTTGATGCGCTGGCCACCCAGCAGCGGGTGATCCCCTGGCTTGAGCGCCAGCACACCATGAAAGCGCAGGCGCGCCGGGCCGCCCCACACCACCACGTCGCCGTGGGTCAGCGGCACGCGCTCGGCCGGGTCTCTGCGCTGCGGGCCACCGAACAGAAAGACGGCCGGCAGGCCGAGCGAGACCGAGACGATCGGGGCGGTGAAGTCGCGCTCGTCGCGGTCCTGGTGCAGTGACAGGCGGGTGCCGGCTTCGTAGCGGTTGATGAGGCAGGCGTCGGGTATGAAGGCGGGGTAATCCGCCTGGGTTGCGGCTTCTTGCGCCAAGGCGCTGAAAGCTGCCGGCATCGCGGGCCAGGGTTGACCGGTGAGCGGGTCGGTGGCGGCATAGCGATAGCCATTGCGGTCGCTGACCCAGCCGAGGGTGCCGCAGTTGCTCATCGCCACCGACATGCGCAGGCCGCCCGGTGTGAGCATGGTTCGCAGCGGGGCTTGGGTGGTCACGGCTTGCAACGCTGCAAGCAGTGCGGGCGCGTGCGGCACGGCGAAGGCGCGCAGCACGACCGCACCGGGGCACAAGGTTTGCTGCGACGGAATGTCGGTGTCGAAGAGGTCGTGGTTCATGGCGCTTGCTGGCCCTCACGCCGATCCTCCGGCCCGGCGCTCCAGGCATTGCGGATGCGATCATTGTCACCATGAACACCGAAACAAGCACGGCCGGCGCGGCACCACTTCGCGCGCGCATGGGTCTGGAGCTGACGCCCCAGACCCGAGTCTTCGCGGCCTTCTTTCTCTACTCGTTCAGCCTGGGCGGCATCTTCCCGCGGCTGGGCGACCTGCAGCGAGCGATGGGCATTGCCGAGGGCGCGCTCGGGCTGGCACTCATCGGCACCGCCGTGGGCACCTTGATCTCGCTGACCTTTGCCAGCCGCATTCTCGACCGCGTGGGCTACCGGCTCGCGCTGCTGAGCCTGACGCCGCTGCTGGCACTGCTGTTCGCGCTCGCCTCGTTTGCCGGGGGGCCGCTGGCTCTGTTCCTGTCGCTGGTGCCGGCGGGGCTGTGCATCGGCGCGATCGAGGTGATCGTCAACCTCGAAGCCGACCGGGTCGAACACCAGACCGGCCGGCGCATCATGAACCGGGCACATGCGTTCTGGAGCATTGGCTTTTTCAGCGCCGGGCTGATCGGCGCGGGCCTGTCGCAGGCCGGGCTGTCGCCGCAAGCGCACCTGCTGCTGATGGTGCCGCTGGTGCTGGCGGCCACTCTGTTGCTGCTCGGCCGTTACGAGGCGGCGCCGCACCGCAGCGGCGCCAACACCGACACGGCGGCCCATTTCGCGCGCCCCACCTGGCCGATCCTGGTGCTGGTGGCGGTCACCTTGTCGGCCCTGGTACTCGAAGGCGCGGGGGCCGAATGGTCGAGCATCTACATGCGCGATGTGTTCGGCGCCGCACCTTTCGTGGCCGGTTCGGCGGTGGCCATCGGCGCGTTCGCGCAAGCCGTGACCCGGTTCTTTGCCGACCATTTTGTCGAGCGCCACAGCCCGGTGCGGGTGGCGCGCGTGCTGCTGCTGTTGCTGGGGGCGGGCGCCTTGCTGGTGTTTGCCGCCCCATCGGGTGGCCTGGCGCTGCTGGGTTTCGCCATCATGGGCGTAGGCACCAGCGCGATCTTTCCGCTCGCCATGTCGGCCGCGGCGCAACGCACCGACCGGCCGGCGGCCATCAATGTGGCCGCGCTGGCACAGATTTCGTTCGTGGCCTTCCTGCTCGGGCCGCCGTTGCTGGGCTTCGTGGCCCAGCACTGGGGCATTCGCTGGTCGTTCGGGCTCGGCTTGCCGCTGGTGGCCTTGAGCCTGTGGGCCGCTGGCTCCTTGGGGCGACGCCCTGCGGCGGCAAGCGCTTGACGCCTCAGGGAGCCTTCAGCGAGCCTTCAGGCGGGCGCCGGCGCGAGCTCACGCGGAAAGCGCGCCCGGGCCTGCTCCAGTTCCAGGATCAAGCCGTCCACGTGGCCCAGAAACTCATCGCGGCTGGTCAGCGGCGCCTGGGTGATCAGCCCGGCCGAATGTTCGGCCAGTTCTTGCTCGCCTGCGAGCCGGGCCCAGCGGCGCACCTCGCAATAGGCCAGCAGGGCCAGCCGGCCGAGGTCGCCGCGCTTGCGGGCGTGGCGCAAGTCCCCGAGAAGATCTTCGAGGCCGAGCTGAAGGGTGGGAGCAGAGGCGTTCATGTTGCATCGCAGCATTCACCCTTTTCCCGGTTTCCGCCAGCCCTCATTTGAATAGTTGACTGCGGCGCTGGCCTCGCCTTGACTTCCCGGCTTTCGTGGAATTGCCCCGACACACACCCGCACTACCCGCCCCGGCCTACTTGGCCACCAGCAGAAAGTCGAACCGGATGCTCAGCTTGTCGTCCGCGGCCGTCACCGACTCGATGGCAAAGGCATCGACGTTGGCCTGGAACTGGCCGCCATTGCTCTGCAACATGCTGCGAACCGACTTCAACACGTCGAATTCGACCACGCGCGGCAGGGCAGGCACCAGGCCCGATTCGAGCAACAGGCGCAAATTCGGGTCTTCGACCTTGTCGACGCGGATATCGGCCAGCACCACCGAACCGCCTTTGGGCACGGGTTTTCCCGATACCTCGGTCCATGACGCCAGCGCCACGCCGATGCATGAATTGCCGTTGACCACCCCCACTCGCGCCGTCAGGTGTGAACGAATCCGCACTCTGCCGGCAACGATCGTCACGCTGGGCCGGTCGAGGTAGGCGGAGCACGGCCCTTTGACGATGTCGTAACGGCCGGCGTTGGCAAACAGCCCTTGGGCCACGAGCTTGTCGACCGCCGAGAGCTCGAGCACGATTTCGGCGGCCGGTGCGGCGCCGGCCAGCGTCAGCAGGCAGATGGTGAAGGCAAGGCGGCGCAGGGTTCGGTTCATGCGCCCGAATCTAGCGCTTTTGCACCGCAATCAGGTAAAGCTGCGCACCCTGCACTGGCGTGGTGTTCCAGGTGACGTTGTAGGTCCCGGCGCCGGGCACATCTTTAGTGGCCACGAACATCTGCACCGATTCGGTCGCATTGCCATTGCCTTCAATGACCGTGAAGCCGTTGTTCGGCACCGGGTTGGACGGGGTGGAGCTGGCATCGTCGCCGTACCACACCGCGATCAGGGTGGCCGGGCCGGTGGTGGTGACGCTCTGGCTCGTCAGCGCGCCCGGCTTGAGCACCTCGTTCCATTTGTAGTCCTGGATCACGCCGCCGTTCTTGACCTCGACAAGCGCAAACGTGACCTCGTCCCACACGTTCGCGTCGTCGACGCTGACGATGTGGTTGGGGCCACCGACGATCGAGTTGAAGGCATACACCGCGGTGCCTTCGCCGGGCCAGTTGGTGTATTCGTGAATCGCACCGACTTGCACCCAGGGCGCGTTGCCCTTGTTGTCGATCGGCAGACCGAGGTTCCATACCGAGCCCTTGCCGACCAGCGCCACCAGCGTGCTGCCCGACTGGGTGGTCAGCGGCGGGGTGGACAACAGCGGCCCGACCGAGCCTTTGCTGATGTGGAACACCAGCGCGTGCGCGCCCAGGGTCGGTGTGCTGCCCGGCGGCGGCACGGTCACGTCGATGGACACCGACGCTGCGCCCGTGCCACCCGGGCCGGTGCAGTCGAGCCCGTAGGTCGACGCCGCCGCGGGCGTGACCGGCAGCGAGCCGCTGGCGGCCTTGGCACCGCTCCAGGCCCCTGACGCGGTGCAACCGGTGGCGGCGGTTGACGACCAGGCCAGGGTCGACGGCTGCCCCTGCACCACGCTGGCCGGCGTGGCCGTGAGCGCCACCGACGGCACCTGCGGCGGGCCCGGCACCGGAACCGGAACTGCCACGCTGCTGGCACTGGCCGCACCGGCGCTGTTGGACGCGGTGACCACCGCGGCCACCGAATTGCCCTGGTCGGCTTCGGTGGTGGTGTAACTGGCCAGGGTGGCGCCGGCAATGGCGGCGCCGTTGCGCGTCCAGCTGTAGGCATACGCCGTCGGGCCGTTCGCCCAGGTGCCGGGCGACGTGGCCAGGCCCAGCGAGCTGATGTTGTCGGTGACCGTGATGACCGGCGGCGTGGTGTTGGCCGGTGTGACCACCACTGGCGGCGCCTTGGCACCCCGGACCGCGAGCGACGACATGCGCCACTGAGCGGCCGTGGTCAGCGACGCGGCCAAGCGGTAGGTGCCGAGCACCGAGGTGTTGAACGAGAGCACGCCAGCCGTCGCCAGGCCGGTGCGGGCCGTGTCGGCCAGTGTGGCTCCGACCGGCGCGGTGGGCGTGATGGCCGCGGTGGGCGAACGCACCGCCACAACCGAAAGCAGCAGGTCGTTGCTCGTTCGGGACGCCCTGAACGTGGTGGCCGGCACGCTGCTGGTACCGTTGGCGGCGACGGCAGCCACGTCGAGGAAGGTGGTCGGGTCGACGTTGGCCAGTTCCAGAATCTGCAACGTGCCGCTGGTGGCGCCGGCGCGGTCCACGGTCAGCGTGTAGGAGCCGCTGTTCGTCAGCTTCACATAGCGCCAGGTGGTGCCGAACGACGACGTGTACTTCAACCCGGCAGACGCGAAGTTCAGGTTGAAATGGGCCTGGTTGTCAGACACCGACACGTTGGCCGGCGACGCCCCGAGCGTCGACACAGCCACGGCAATCCAGTTGCCGGCTGCCACCGGGGCGTCGAGCGCCACCGTCACGACCGGCGCCGACAGGCTGGCCGACTTCATCTGCACCACAGCCGGCACCGGCAGCGCCTCGACGGCGGCCGCGGTGGCGGTGGGTCCGGCGGCGACCGTGCGGGCGAGCGTACGTTTGCGGTCGCCAGCACCGGACTGGGCGGCACTGACCTCGCGGGCGTACTGCATCGCGTTCATCACGCCCAACGCTGCATTGACCGTCGTTTCGGCCGCGACGTCGGCATTGACCAGCGCGAACACCGCCGCCGGGTCGCCGCTTGCGCTTCCGCCAGCGGAGGCAGGCACGGTCAGTCCACGGGCACGCAGGCCATGCACCAGGTACACGTCCAGGCGCGCATCGCCGCCGTCGCAGCCGGCCGGTGAGCGGTCGTCGGGCGCCGAGCGCGCCGCGGGGGCTTGCATCAGGCCGGGCCAGACCGTGCTGTCGATGGCCTGGGCCACCGCCAGCGCGGTCGCCCGGTCGCCGCTCAGTGCAGCGTCGTACCAGACCTTGACCTTGCCACCCCCGGCGGGGCTGGCCGCGGCCCAGCGCG
>JANMYQ010000403.1:0-6035 GCA_031382215.1 Methylibium sp. | reverse complement strand
TCGCATCAACCTGCACCAGAAAGACCTGGGCCTGGCGCTGGCCGGCGCACGCGCGCTCGGCGTGGCGCTGCCGCAGACGGCCGGTGCCGCGCAGCTGATGCAGGTCTGCGCCGCCAACGGCATGCAGGACCTGGACCACTCTGCTCTGGTGAAGGCGCTGGAGCTGATGGCCGACCACCCGGTCGCGGCCGACCCTAAATAGCAGGCCGTTGCTCGGGCTTTGCGGGAAAACCCCCGCCAGCCCGCGCCGACGCAGTACATTCGTGCCCTGAAATTGCGCCGCCCCGCACGGAGCCTGCCTTTGATTGACACGAAGATCTTGCCGCCGGCCACGCTGAACCCAGCGTGGGAGCCTGTTTGAGCCCTGTCACACGTGCAGTCGTCGCAGGCCTGATGGCCTGTGGAGCCGCCGTTGCGGCGGCGGCCGGCTGGAACCTGACCCTCGCCGACGGGCGTCGCGTGGCCATCGTTGGCGATGGCTCGGCCGACCCGTCCACGCAAATCCTGGAACGCCGCAACGCCGACGGCAGCCTGGACCGCCAGTTCGGCGAGGCCGGCCGCGTGCTCATCAGCCTGGGGGCTGACAGCCCGGGGCCGCGCTCGATTCGGACTGACAGCGCTGGCCGATTGCTGATCGTCGGCGCAGCGTTGGGCCCGCTGGGCTTGCCCGTGCCGGCCGCGCTGCGCTTTTCGGCCGACGGGCGCCTTGACCTGAGCTGGGGCACGCAAGGGCGCAGCCTGGTCCTGTCTCCCGGTGCAGCGGCCTACGGGGCCGACCTGTTGGCACTGCCCGACGGCAGCCTGCTGGTGCTGGGGCAGGTCGAAGGCGACAGCGGTGAGCAGGCCGCACTGTGGCGGCTCGGCAGCAACGGCACCGCCGACAGCGGCTTCGGGCAAGACGGCGCGATGCGCGCCACCGGCCTCGAAGCCTCAGAGCCCCTGGCGCTGCAGCTCGACGACGACGGCGCCGCGCTGATTGGGCTGCAGACGCTCCAGCAAGGCCAGCCCTGGCTTGAGGTGCACCGCTGGCAGGCAGGCCAGGACCAGCCGCAACGGGTGGCCTACCAACCGATGCCGACCGACTGGCAGGGCCCGGTGACCCTGGCGCGGCGCGGTGGCACCTGGCAATGGTTCGATGGATCGCAACCCATCAACAGCGGCGGCGTGCCGCTGGTCGCGGTAGCCGCCACCACGGTCTGGGGCAAGGGCGCCGCACAGGGCACCGGGCCGGGCGGCCCGACCCCGGTGAACGCCAGCGAAGGCGGTGCGGCCTTCAACCCGTTCTCGCCCCCCCAAGCGGGTGACGCGACGCTGGCGGACACGGGCGCAGCCTCGATCGAACCGGGCTGGGTGGTCCTGGCGGGGTCGGCGCTGGTGTTGCTGGCCGGGTTGGGATGGTGGGGCTGGCGCCGCCGCCACGCCGCCTGAGAAACCGAGAACGTCGCACCCGCTGGTGCGCCTCGTCAAGCCTTGCGCAAGCGCAGTGCCGCGTCGGCCGCCGGAGCGGCTGAAGCGCTGGCCTGCTCCATGGCCAGGCGCAACAGCGGCTCGGCCTGCCGGCCGTGGCCGGGGAACTGGCTCACGCCCAGCCCGACCGACAGCGACAGCGCCTGCCCTGCCACACTGAACGGCCGTTGCGCCGCCAGCGCCATCTTGGCCGCCACCTGGTCGCCGTCGGCGGCCGCGTCGATCCAGGCCAGCAGCACCGCAAACACATCGCCGCCAATCGACGCCACCACGTCGCTGGCGCGCAGGCCCGAGCGCAGCCGCTCGGCGAGCTGGCGCCGCAGCACGTTGGCCGATTCGGTGCCGAGCCGCCCTTCCACCGCCGCCAGGCCTTCGATGCGCAGCACCAGCAAGGCCATCGGCGCGGGCTCGCGCTCGCGCAGCGCCAGCAGATGGGTGATGTGTTCGAGCAATTGCGGCAGGTTGGGCAGCCCGGTGGCCAGATCGGTGGCATAGGCCTGACGGGCTGCCACCTCGAGCCGCTTGCGCTCGACGGCAAGCCTCAGCACGCGGGCCAGCGCATCGCCGTGCGACTCGCGCAGCGGCACCACGTCTTGCGCGCCACGCTGGATCAAGCGCGTGGCCAGCAATGGGTGCGGCTCGGGCGCCACCACCACCACTGCGCAGTCCATCGCGGCATGCGTCCAGGCCGGCCAGTGCAACAGCCGTTCGGCCGGCAGCTGGGCATCGGCCGTCAGCAGCACGGCGTCGTAAGCCTGCTCGCGCAGACGGGCCGACACGTCATCCAGCGTGGCGCAGCCGTGCAACACGAACGGCCCGTAGGCCGACGTGGACAGGTCCGGCAGAACCGGGCTGAGACAAATCACTTGGAAGACCGAACTCATGCTGCGTGCGTGAAGGTTTGGCACCCATCATGCGCAAAACGCAACACGCTGAACATCCGTTGCAACGCGCACAAGGCGACATTGCGCGGGGTTCCGCACGCAACAAGATCACGGCCGAGGCGGATCTTTGCATGCGTTTGGAGCGGGTGAGGGGAATCGAACCCCTGTATGAAGCTTGGGAAGCTGCCGTTCTACCATTGAACTACACCCGCGCGAGGCGCAAATTCTAACGTGCGGGCATGGCTTCAGGCCGCATGACTTCGCGCGCGAGACCGGCCGGCCTCAGCCGTGGCGCGCCAACCACTCGATCAGCGCGTCGAGCGCCGGTGTGGCGCGTGCCGCGCGCGGGTGGTTGACCATCGCGGCCACGGCGTAGACCTTGCCGCTGCGGCCTTTCACGTAGCCGGCCAGCGCGCGCGCATCGAGCAGGCTGCCGGTCTTGAGCCAGGCGTGGCCTGCCGCCAGGCCGTGGCGCATGCGGTGCGCCAGCGTGCCGTCGATGCCGGCAATCGGCAACGAATCGAGAAAGCTCTGCGCGTTGCGCCCGCCCCAGGCGTTGCACAACAGTTGCACCATCGCGCGCGGTTTGCCGCGTTCGGTGCGCGACAGGCCCGAACCGTTGTCGATGCGGATGTCGTCTTCTTCCAGCCCCTGGCCCTGCAGCCAGCGGTGCACGCGCAATTGCGCGCCAGCCAGCGTGGCGGCCTGGAGCGGGAAGCCTTGCGACAAGCTCAGCAGCAGGTTGCGCGCGCCCAGGTTGTTGCTGGTCTTGTTGATGTCGTGCACCACCTGCGGCAGGCTGTCGGACTGGTGGATGGCCCAGGGCAGCACCAGGTCGCCGGCAGCGTCGCGCTGCAGAGTCGCAGCGCCGCCCGACGCAGCCTTGTCGACCACCGTGCCGCGCAACACGCCGCCGGCCCGCGCCCACAAACCGGCCACCGCACGGCTGGTGAACTCGCCGTGCGACAGCGGCACGAATTCGATCTGGCGCTCGCCGCAACGGGGTGACCACGAACCGCTCACGACGAGTTGCAGCGCGCGGGCATTGCCACTCTGGAGCGTGCCCGAAACCTCTTCGACCAGCCGCGCCTGCGCTGAACAGCGCCGGCCCATGCGCACCTTGTTCAGCACGCTGACGCCGGCCAGCGGCGGCGTGACGTTCAACGTTGCCCATTCGTCGCGGCCCGGCGCCACCGCAATGCGCAGCACACCTTCGTCGAGCGAGAACGCATCGGGCCAGATGTGGTGCGGCCGGTTCTGCCCCGGCAGCGGGGTGTTGGCGTGGTCGGCGTCGTTGAGCTGGAACGCAAAACGGTCCAGCACGATGTTGCCGCCGATCTCGCGCAACCCGCGCGCACGCATGGTCGCGAACCATTCGCGCAGCTCGACGGAGGTGAGGCGCGCATCACCGCCGCCGACGATCAGCAGGTCACCCGCCAGCCGCCCGTTGACCAGCTCGCCGTTGGTATACCCATAGGTGCGCCAGCGGAAGTTCTGGCCCAGCAGGTCGAGCGCCGCGAGCGACGTGACCACCTTGGTGGTCGAGGCCAGCACGAACGGCTGCTCCTCGTTGAGCGCCGTGGTGGGGCTCGCCGAATCGACCTCGCGCACATAGAAACCCAGGCTGCTGACCGGCAACCCGGCGTGGCGCAACGCGGCCATCACGCTGCTCGGCTGGGCGGCAGCGCCCGTTGCGGCGAGGGCCGGCTCGCGCGGTGGCGTTGCCGCCCCGGCACGGCCCAGGCCCGCCATCAGCAGGGCAAGGACGACGAGGGCTCGGGCACAATTCGACATCCTCCCAGCCTGGGGGTGCCACCCCCGGCCCGATCGCCGGAACAGAGCGTGGCTTCTTGCGCTTCTTCCGCTGCTGCTTGCGCGCTCTTTGTTTCGCCCGCCCTCACCCATGCCCACCGACCCGAGCGCCGACCCCCGCCAGCGCAGCATCCGCTCCTACGTGGTGCGCGCCGGCCGCATGGGGCCGGGCCAGGTGCGTGCGCTGGCCGAACTGGGCCCGCGCTTCATGCTGCCGTTCAGCGCCACGCCGTGCGACTTCGGCGCCGCGTTCGGGCGCGCCGCGCCGCGTGTGCTGGAGATCGGCTTCGGCATGGGCGACGCCACGGCGCAGATCGCGATGGCCCTGCCCGGCACCGACTTCATCGGCGTCGAAGTGCACACGCCCGGCGTCGGCGCGCTGCTCAAGCGCATCGGCGAGCTCGGCCTGAACAACCTGCGGCTGGTGCAGCACGACGCCGTCGAGGTGCTGCAGCACATGGTGGCGCCGGCCTCGCTGGCCGGTGTGCACGTGTTCTTCCCCGACCCCTGGCACAAGAAGAAGCACAACAAGCGCCGCCTGATCCAGCCCGAGTTCGTGCGCCTGCTCGTGAGCCGCATGGCCAGCGGCGCCTACCTGCACTGCGCGACCGACTGGCAGCCTTATGCCGAACAGATGCTCGAGGTCTTGTCAGCCGAACCCGGCCTGCAAAACACCGCCGCGGGTTTTGCGCCGCGGCCCGACTACCGCCCGCTGACCAAGTTCGAGAACCGTGGCCTCAAGCTCGGCCACGGGGTGTGGGACTTGGTGTTCGACAAGGGCCGCGAGCTCAACCTGCCCAGGTGACCCAGCCGAAGCGCCATGTCACCAGCACCACGATGCCGAACACGATGCGGTACCACGCGAACGGCACGAAGTCGTGCGTGGTGATGTAGCGCAGCAGCCAGCGCACGCACAGCCACGCCGACAGGAACGAGAACAGCAGGCCGACGCCGAACAGCGGGATGTCGGCCACCGACAGCAGCGCACGTTCCTTCAGCAGGCTGTAGGCGCCGGCCCCGATCAAGGTGGGGATGGCGAGGAAGAAGCTGAAGTCCGTGGCGGCCTTGCGGCTCATGCCCAGCAGCATGCCGCCGATGATGGTGGCGCCGCTGCGGCTGGTGCCGGGGATCATCGCGAAACACTGCACCAGGCCGACCTTGAGCGCGTCCATCGGCGTCATCTCGTCGACCGACTGGATGCGCGCGGTGGTGGTGCGCTTTTCGGCCCACAGGATGATGAAGCCGCCGACGATGAAGGTGGTGGCGACCACCACCGGCGTGAACAGGTTTTCCTTGATGGCCTTGCCGAACAGCAGCCCCAGCAGCACCGCGGGCACGAAGGCGATGCCCACGTTGATGGCGAAGCGCTGCGCCTTGGCATCGTTGGCTATGCCGAGCATGGTTTCGCGCAGGCGCTGCCAATAGACGATGATCACCGCGACGATGGCACCGGTCTGGATCGCGATGTCGAAGACCTTGCTCTTGTCGTCGTGGAAGCCGAGCAGCGAGCCCGCCAGGATCAGGTGGCCGGTGCTGGAGATGGGCAGAAACTCGGTGAGTCCCTCCACGATGCCCATGATGGCGGCCTTGACCAGCAGTGCAATGTCCAAAACAAATCCCTCGCCATTGAGCAGCGGCGGATCATAGCGGCGGGTCTGCGGCGATCTGCCCGTTCATGGAGCACCGGCGCGGCAAGCCGGGACGAGTTGCGCAGCATTCCACGCTGCTGCTGCCTAAGGCTACGCTGAACAAGTCCCGCACCCCGGCGCGCGAATTGCATGCTTGACCTTCGAGAACACGGAGGCCGACGATGAAGCAACAGACCCTTGCCGCAGCTGCCGACCAAGGCGCCGGATTCGAGCAGTACCGCCG
>JANMYQ010000318.1:0-2517 GCA_031382215.1 Methylibium sp. | reverse complement strand
CAACCCGAACGGCGGCGCGATCGCGCTGGGCCACCCGATCGGCTGCTCGGGCGCCTTCCTGGCCACCAAGGCGATCTACGAACTGCACCGCACCGGCGGGCGTTATGCGCTGGTGACGATGTGCATCGGCGGCGGGCAGGGTATTGCGGCGGTGTTCGAGCGGCTCTGAACGTTCGTTGAGCCAACGACCGCCCGGCTCATCACCGGGCGGTTTGCATTCGGAGCAGCCGCGCAGCTTCTTCGGCGCGCGCGTCGTCGATCTCGCGCAGCACGCCGCCCAGGTCCACCACGCCGGCCTTGGCTTTGAAGTGGCCGGTCAGTGCCACCTCGGGTGTCAGCACCCCGCGTTGGAACTGGTCCCAGATCTCGGGGCCGTACTGCGTGGCCAGCAGCTCTGGCGCCGCCTTGCCAAAGAAGTCGCGCAGATTGCCCACGTCGCGCAGCAGCATGCGCTGGGCGTGGTTGTTGCCGGCCGCGTCCACCGCCTGCGGCAGGTCGATGATCACCGGCCCGTCGGCCGCGAGCAGGATGTTGAACTCCGACAAGTCGCCGTGCACGACGCCGGCGCACAACATGCGCACCACCTCGGTCAGCAAGGTGGCGTGGTGTGCGCGTGCCTGTTCGGGCGTGAAGGCCACGTCGTTCAGGCGCGGCGCGGCGTCGCCGTGTTGATCGGTCACCAGTTCCATCAGCAGCACGCCTTCGAAGAAGTTGTACGGCTTGGGCACGCGCACACCGGCAGCGGCCAGGCGGTACAGGGCATCGACCTCGGCGCTTTGCCAGGCCGCCTCTTGCGCCTCGCGGCCGAAGCGCGTGCCCTTGGCCATGGCGCGGGCCTGGCGGGTGTTCTTGACCTTGCGGTTCTCGGTGTAATCCACTGCCTGGCGGAAGCTGCGCTGCGTGGCTTCTTTGTAGACCTTGGCGCAACGCACCTCGGCGCCGCAGCGCACCACGAAGACCATCGCCTCCTTGCCGCTCATCAACTGGCGCAGCACCGCATCGATCAGGCCTTCGTCGACCAGCGACTGCAAACGGGCGGGTGTTTTCATGGGCGCCATTTTGCGCTGCGCTGTCGGGCCGATGTTCGCAGCGCATCAATCGATCCGAATCTTGCACTTCCGGCCTGAATTCCGATCCTTCACACTTCATCTCGAAGGTGCAGCCGACGGTGCGCGCCCACGGAGACGCCCATGAAAGAGATCGACCTGACAACGTGGATCGGCCGCAGCGAAACGCTGCGCGACACCCTCGTACCCACGCCGGTGGCCGCACTGAGCGCCACGCTGGACCACCCCGCCGCGCCCATCGAGCCCGGCACGCCGCTGCCGCCGTTGTGGCACTGGCTGTACTTCCTGCCGCTGCACCGCCAGTCGGAGATCGGCGCCGACGGCCACGCCAAACGCGGCGGCTTCTTGCCGCCGGTGCCGCTGCCGCGCCGCATGTGGGCCGGCAGCCGGTTCGAGTTCCGATCGCCGCTGCGTGTGGGCGACCGCGTGGCGCGCACTTCGACCATCGATGCCGTGACGAGCAAGGAGGGCCGCACTGGAAAACTCGTGTTCGTGAAGGTGCGCCACGAGTTGCGCTGCAATGAGGCTGGCGCCAATTCCAAGTTCAGTTCCGAGCCGGCGCTGGTGGAGTTCCACGACATCGTCTACCGCAGCGCGAAACAACCCACCGATGTCGAACCGCCGCCTCAAAAGGCGCCCGGAGGCGCGCCGTGGCAGCGCACGATCGTGCCCGACGACGTGCTGCTGTTCCGCTACTCGGCGCTCACCTTCAACGGCCACCGCATCCACTACGACCGCCAGTACGTGACCGAGGTCGAGGGCTACCCCGGCCTCATCGTGCACGGCCCGCTGATCGCCACCTTGCTGATGGACCTGCTGCGCCGCCAGATGCCGCAGGCCGACGTGGCGAGCTTCCAGTTCAAGGCCGTGCGCCCGACCTTCGACCTGCATCCGTTCGCCGTCAACGGCGCGCTGCAGCCGGATGGCAGAAGCGTGCGCCTGTGGGCCCAGGACCATGAAGGCTGGCTGACGATGGACGCCACCGCGACCTTGCGCTGAAGCAGCCTTCAGACAACAACACAGACTGACGGAGACACGCATGCAACCCCTCAAAGGCCTGACCGTGGTGACCCTGGAACACGCCATCGCCGCGCCATTCGCAACCCGCCAGCTGGCCGACCTGGGCGCCCGCGTGATCAAGATCGAGCGCCCCGGCAGCGGCGACTTTGCGCGCGGCTACGACGCCCGCGTGCGCGGCCTGGCCTCGCACTTCGTGTGGACCAACCGCTCGAAGGAAAGCCTGACCTTGGACGTGAAACACCCCGAGGCCGCCAAGCTGCTCGAACGCCTGGTGCTCGAGAAGGCCGACGTGGTGGTGCAGAACCTGGCGCCCGGCGCCGCCTCACGGCTGGGCATGGGCTACGAACGTCTGTCTGCGCAGAAGCCGGGGATCATCGTGTGCGACATCTCGGGCTACGGTGGCGACGGGCCATACCGCGACAAGAAGGCC
>JANMYQ010000309.1:0-10744 GCA_031382215.1 Methylibium sp. | reverse complement strand
CAACCCGACGATCATCGAAGACAACTGCTTCATCGGCGCGCGTTCCGAGGTGGTCGAAGGCGTGATCGTCGAAGAGAACTCGGTCATCAGCATGGGCGTGTACATCGGCCAGAGCACCAAGATCTACGACCGTGCCACCGGCGAGGTGAGCTACGGCCGCATTCCGGCCGGCTCGGTGGTGGTGAGCGGCAACCTGCCCAGCGCCGACGGCAAGTACAGCCTGTACTGCGCGGTGATCGTGAAACGCGTTGACGCGCAGACCCGCGCCAAGACCAGCATCAACGAACTGCTCCGCGCCTGATCGGCACGCGGCGACCCTTTGCAGCACAACCGGGAGCGAATGCGATGAGCGGCGGAAACATGGAACGTGTGCTGCGGCTGATGTCGGACAAGGGAGCGTCCGACGTCTACCTGTCGTCCAACTCGCCGATCCTGATCAAGATCAACGGCAACATCATGCAGTTGAGCGATCAGCCGCTGACGCACTCGCAGCCGCGCCAGTTGCTCGCCGAACTGCTGACGCCGAGCCAGCTCGAAGACCTTGACGAAACCGGCGACTTGAACGTCGGTATCGGGCTGACCGGCCTGGGCAGCTTTCGCCTCAGCGCGTTCAAGCAGCGCGGCACGGTGGCGGCGGTATTCCGCTGCATTCCATTCCAGATCCCCTCGCTCGAGACCCTGAACCTGCCGGACGTACTGAGCAACCTGGTGCTCGAGAAGCGCGGCCTGGTGCTGATGGTGGGCGCCACCGGCACCGGCAAGAGCACTACCCTGGCGTCGATGCTCGAGCAACGCAACCAGCAGCTGGCAGGGCACATCCTGACGATCGAGGACCCGATCGAATTCCTGTTCAGCAACAAGAAGTCGGTGGTCAACCAGCGCGAGGTCGGGCGCGACACGCAGTCGCTGCAAACCGGCCTGAAGAATGCGATGCGGCAGGCACCCGACTGCATCATGATCGGCGAAATTCGCGACCGCGAGACGATGACGGCCGCCATTTCGTATGCGCTGTCGGGCCACCTCGTGCTGTCCACGCTGCACGCCAACAACAGCTACCACGCGATGGGGCGGATCCTGTCGTTCTATTCGCCCGAGGCGCGGCCGGTGCTGCTGGCCGACCTGGCCGCGGGCCTGCGCGCCGTGATCTCGCAGCGACTCGTGCGCGCCACCGCGGGCGGGCGCATTCCGGCGGTCGAAGTGCTGCTGAACACGCAGCTCGTGTCCGAACTGGTCGAGGCGGGCGACTTCACCGGTGTGAAGGCCGCGATGGAGAAGTCGCTCTCCGAAGGTTCGCAGACCTTCGAGAAAGACCTGGCGCGCCTGATCGGCCAGGGCTTGATCACGCGCGACGAAGGCCTGGCCTTCGCCGACTCGCCGTCCAACCTGATGTGGCGGCTCGAGAACGACATGCAGCCGGTGTCGCGCCTGGTCGCCAAGAAGGAAGACCAGAACGACCACGCCACCTATACCGAGCTCGCGCTCGACGTGCGGCCGGATGACCTGTCAACGCGAGCGGGCAGCCTGCGCGGGTATTGATTTCCTTGATGTCCGCCACCCTGCACCTGACCGAACAACTGCTGTCGCGACACTCCGTCACGCCGCAGGACGGCGGGTGCCAGGCGGTGCTGGCCGATCGGCTGAGGGCGGTGGGGTTCGAGTGCGAATCACTGGTCTTCGGCTCCGGTGATGCGGCGGTGACCAATTTGTGGGCGGTGCGCAGCGGCTCGTCGGCCGACGCCAAGCTGCTGATCCTTGCCGGCCACACCGACGTGGTGCCCACCGGCCCGCTCGAACAATGGCACAGCGACCCGTTCGTGCCCAGCCACCGCGGCGGCTTGTTGTTCGGCCGTGGCGCGGCCGACATGAAGACCTCGATCGCCGCGATGGTGGTGGCTGCGGAAGAGTTCGTTGCGCGGCATCCGCGCCCTGCCGGTTCGGTCGCCATTCTCCTGACCAGCGACGAAGAAGGCCCGGCACTCGAAGGCACCGTGAAGGTCTGCGAGCAGCTCACGGCACGCGGCATCCGGCCCGACTACTGCATCGTCGGCGAACCGACCTCGGTGGACCGGCTCGGCGACATGATCAAGAACGGCCGGCGCGGTTCGCTGTCGGGCCAACTCACCGTGAAAGGCGTGCAGGGCCATATCGCCTACCCGCACCTGGCGAAGAACCCGATCCACCTGGTGGTACCGGCGCTGGCCGACCTGGTGGCGATGGAATGGGACCGCGGCAACACATACTTTCCGGCCACCACCTGGCAGATGTCGAACATCCACGCTGGCACCGGAGCCACCAATGTGATCCCGGGCCAGGTGGTGATTCAATTCAACTTCCGCTTCTCGACCGAGTCCACCCCGCAGTCGCTGAAGGACCGTGTGCAGGCGGTGCTGCAGCGCCATGGGCTGAGCTTCGACCTGGCCTGGACCCTGGGCGGCGAACCCTTCCTGACGCCAGTGGGCAGCCTGAGCGAGGCACTTTCAGGCGCGATCAACCAGCAGACCGGCCTGACGCCCGAACTCTCGACCACCGGCGGCACCTCGGACGGCCGCTTCATTGCGAAAATCTGCCCGCAGGTGGTCGAGTTCGGCCCCGTCAACGCCACCATCCACAAGATCGACGAATGTGTGGACGTGGCCAGCATCGAGGTGCTGAAGAACATCTACCGCGACACCCTGGAACGCCTTCTGACATGAAGCTCATCGACATCATCACCGCGCAAAGCGCCCGCCTCAAACAGGCGGGCGTTTCGTTTGGGCACGGCACGAGCAACGCCTTCGACGAATCGGCCTGGCTGGTACTGTGGGCACTCGGCCTGCCGCTGGATGCGCTCGAAGCGCGCGCGCAGAACGAAGTGGCGCCAGACGAGCAGGCCAAGGCCGAAGCGCTGGTGACGCGCCGCATCGACACCCGCCAACCTGCTGCCTACCTCACGCGCGAAGCCTGGCTGCAGAACGTGCCCTTCTACGTCGACGAGCGCGTGATCGTGCCGCGCTCGTTCATTGCCGAGCTGCTGGCCGACGGCGAGCAGACGGGCACGCTCGATGCATGGCTGTCCGACACCACCCGCGCGGTGCTCGACCTGTGCACCGGCAACGGCAGCCTGGCGGTGATCGCGGCAATGGCCTACCCCGAGGTGGTGGTCGATGCCGCGGATATTTCCGACGACGCGCTGGCGGTGGCGCAGATCAACATCGACAAACACAAACTCGCCCAACGCATCACCTTGATGAAATCCGACCTGCTGGCCACTGTGCGCGGCCCTTACGACCTGATCGTGTGCAACCCGCCTTACGTCAACACGCGCAGCATGCAGGCCTTGCCGGCCGAATACCGCGCCGAGCCGGAGCTGGCACTGGCGGGTGGTGACGATGGCATGGACCTGGTGCGCCACATCGTGCGCGACGCGCCCCGGCACCTGAGCCCGCAAGGCGTGCTGGTGCTGGAGATCGGCAACGAACGGCGCCATTTCGAGCAGGCCTTCCCGCGCCTGGAGGCGGCGTGGCTGGAGACCAGCGCCGGCGACGACCAGGTGCTGCTGCTGACGCGCGATTCGCTGGCCAAATGGAGCGCCGCATGATCACCTTGCGCGATGTGACCCTGCGCCGTGGCGTCAAGGTCGTGCTCAACAGCACCAGCGTCACCCTGCAGCCGGGCGAGAAGGTCGGCCTGGTCGGCCGCAACGGCGCGGGAAAGTCGTCACTGTTTGCCTTGCTGACGCACAAGCTGCACGCCGATGGCGGCGACGTGGACATGCCACCGCGCTGGCGCCTGGCCGAAGTGGCGCAGGACATGCCCGAGACCGAACAAGGCGCCACCGACTTCGTGCTCGAAGGCGACACCCGGCTGATGGAAGCGCAGGCCCAGCTCGCGCAGGCCGAAGCCGACGACGACGGCCACGCGATGGCCGACGCCCACCACGCCATCAGCGACGCCGGTGGCTTCGAAGCGCGCCCGCGTGCGCAGGCGATGCTGATGGGCCTGGGCTTCAAGCTCGCCGAACTCGACTCGCCCGTCAACAGCTTCTCCGGCGGCTGGCGCATGCGGCTGCAACTGGCGCGTGCGCTGATGTGCCCGGCCGACCTGATGCTGCTCGACGAACCGACCAACCACCTGGACCTGGACGCGTTGGTGTGGCTGGAGGCGTGGCTGCAGCGCTACGAGGGCACGATGATCGTGATCAGCCACGACCGCGAGTTCCTCGACGCGATCACCAAGGTCACCCTGCACCTCGACGAAACCAAGCTGACCCGCTACACCGGCAACTACACCGCGTTCGAAGAGATGCGCGCCGAGCGTTTGCTGCAAGCGGCGGCCAGCTTCTCCAAACAGCAGGAGCGCATGGCGCACCTGCAGAAGTTCATCGACCGCTTCAAGGCCAAGGCCAGCAAGGCCAAGCAGGCGCAGAGCCGCGTGAAGGCGCTGGCGCGCATGGAAAAGCTCGCGCCGGTGCTGACCAGCGGCGACTTCCAGTTCGAGTTCCGCGAGCCGATGAACCTGCCCAACCCGATGCTGGCGTTTTCGATGGTGGCGTGCGGCTACCCGGCGGCGGAGGCCGGCGGCGAGCCCAAGCGCATCGTGCAGAACATCAACCGCTCGGTGCTGGCGGGGCAGCGCATCGGCATCCTGGGCGCCAACGGGCAAGGCAAGTCCACCGTGGTGAAGACCATCGCGCGCGACCTGGCACCGCTGGCCGGCGAGATCACCGAAGGCAAGGGCCTGACGATCGGCTACTTCGCGCAGCAGGAATTGGATGTGCTGTCGCTCGGCGACGGCCCACTGATGCACATGGTGCGGCTGGCGCGCGACGTGGGCCCGCCCGCGCGCGAGCAGGAACTGCGCGACTTCCTGGGTTCGTTCCGCTTCGTCGGCGACATGGTCACGCAGGCGGTGGGCACCCTGTCGGGCGGAGAGAAGGCACGCCTGGTGCTGGCCATGCTGGTGTGGCAGCGCCCCAACCTGCTGCTGATGGACGAGCCGACCAACCACCTCGACCTGACCACGCGCGAAGCGCTGAGCATGGCGCTGAACGAGTTCGAAGGCACGGTCATGCTGGTGAGCCACGACCGCGCGCTGTTGCGCGAGGTGTGCGACGAGTTCTGGCTCGTCACCGGCGGCGGGATCCAGCCCTTCGATGGCGACCTGGACGACTACCAGAAGTGGTTGCTCGACCAGTCGCGTGAACAGTCGCGAGCGGCTGCGCGCGACAACGGCAAGAAACAACGTGGGGAAACCAAGGCGTCTGCCAAACCAGCAGGCAAGCCTTTAGCCAACACTGCCAGCAACACTGCCAGCAACGCCGCCGCCAAGGCCGCCCCCGCGGCCAACCCACGCGACGACCGCAAGGCCGCTGCCGCCGCGCGCCAGCAACGCGCTGAAGAAGCCAAGCCACTGCGCAAGGAACTCAACAAGATAGACAACCGCCTGGGCGTGCTGTTCGGCGAGCGCGACAAGCTCGAAGCCGGTTTCGCTGAAGGCACGCTGAGCCCGGAAGCCAGCGCCGAGGCCGGCAAACGGCTGAAAGTGGTGACCGATGAGATCGAACGGCTCGAAGGTCGCTGGCTGGAGCTGAGCACGCAGATCGACGAGATGACGGCCGCTGCCGGCTGAACTCGCTCCCTCTCCCCAGAGGGGCGAGGGAGAAGTGGATCAGCGCTCGCGGCCAGCCCGCCTCAACACCTCGGTCACCGGCTCGGCCAGGTACTGCAGCGGCGTGCGCTTCTCGCCGTTGATGAACACCTCGGCCGGCATGCCGGCCTGCAGTTTCATCTCGCCGGCCTGCGCCAACGAGGCCGGGTCGGCCTCGACCTGCGCGACGTAGAACGCCTGGTTGGAGTTCTTGTCGACGCTACGGTCGGGCGCCACGTAGAACACCTTGCCGTCGACCATGCGCGTGGTGCGCGAGTTGAAGGCGGTGAAGCGGATCTCGGCCGCCTGGCCTTGCTGCACGCGCATGACGTCTTCGGTACGGATGCGCGCCTCCACCACCAGCCGCGGGTTGGCAGGCACGATGTCGAGGATCGGCTCACGCGGCGACACCACGCTGCCCGGTGTGGCGAATTTCAGGTTGATCACGTCGCCCGCCAACGGCGCCACGATCACCTGGCGGCTCGAGGCGTCGACCGACTTGCGCTGTTCCTGCTGGATTTCGGTCAATCGCGCCGCGCTCACCTTGAGCTGGTCGCTGGCCTGCTGGCGGTAGTCGCCTTCCAGCGCCTTGATGCGCAGGTCGCTGTCCACCATGCGCTGGTCGGCGCGAGCAATCTCGGAGCGCTTCTCCTCCAGCTTCACGCCGTAGTCGGCCACGGTCGCTTCCAACTGCGTGATGCGGGTGGGCGAGATGAAGCCCTCTTTCACCAGGCTGCGGTTGGTCTCCAGCTCCTGCTTCTGAAAACGCAACGAGTCACCCGCCTGCGCCACCTGCGCCACCAGCGCCACGCGCTCCAGCGCGATCTTCTCTCGCTGTGAGCGCAGCAGCGCCACCTGGCCAGACAGTGCCTCGCGCCGGGCAGCGAACAGCGAACGCTCCTTGCTCAACTGCTCCGCCAACCGCGGGTCGGCCTTCGCCGCTTCCAGCAGCGCGGGCGAGAACACCAGCTGCCGACCACCCGCCTGCTCCGCTTCCAGGCGCGCCAGGCTGGCCGTTTCGGACTGCACGCGATAACCCACCCGGTTCACGTCGGCGTCCACCGCCACGTCACCCAGCACCAGCAAGGTCTCGCCGGCCGCCACATGCTGGCCGTCGCGCACGCGCACCTCGCGCACGATGCCGCCTTCGGCGTGCTGCACCGTGCGCCGGTCCAGGTCGACCTTCACGAAGCCCTGTGCCACCACAGCGGCGGTCAGCGGCGCGAAAGTCATCCAGGCCAGCAGCGGCAGCAGCCCCAGCAGCAGCACGGCGGCCGCCCAGCGCGCCAGACGGCGGGCCTCTTGCAGGTGCACGGTGACGTGCCGGTCGCGGCGGTCGCTGGCCACGGCGTCGCGCGCCTTGTTGCGCCGGCTCGTGCCGCCGTGCTTGCGCCCGTCGTTGCGCCCGTCCCCGCGGCCCGCGTTGCGCGCGTCGGCTGGGTCGTCGCTGGGTAGGCCCGGTTGCCGGTCCAGGGTCATGGCGTCGCTCATGTTGCGGCCCCCTGCCCGTTCACCACCCCCGTCTTGGCGATGCCGGCCGCCGCAGCCGCCGCCTGCATCGGCGCCGCCTGCATCGCCGCCGCCTGCATCGCCGTCGCCTGCATCGCCGTCGCCAAGCCGGGCGCACGCAACGGCATGTCCACCACCTGTGCGCCAGCCGTGGCCGGGCGCGGCATGGCCTGCTGGTTCATCGCTTTCATCACGTCGGCGGCCGGGCCGTACTGGGTGACGCGGCCGCCTTCCAGCACCAGCAGTTTGTCGATGTGCTGCACCAGTGTGGTCCGGTGCGTCACCACCACCACCGTCACCTTGCCGCGCAGCGCCGCCAGCGCCTGGCCCAGTGCCACTTCTCCGGCGCCGTCGAGGTTGGCATTCGGCTCGTCCAGGATGATCAGCTTGGGGTCGCCGTACAGCGCGCGCGCCAACGCGATGCGCTGGCGCTGCCCCGGCGACAGCAGCGCGCTGCCCGGCTCGATCAGCGTGTCGTAGCCGTCCGGCAGCGACAGGATCAACTCATGCACGTTGGCCGCCTTGGCCGCCACCACCACCTTGGCGCCGTCTACCTTGCCGAGCCGCGCAATGTTGTGGCCGATGCGCCCCGGGAACAGCTCCACGTCCTGCGGCACGTAGCCGATGTAGGGGCCCAGCGCCTCGCGCGGCCAGGTGGCCATGTCGGCGCCGTCAAGACGCACCGTGCCCGAGGTCGCCTTCCACACGCCCGTCAGCAGCCGCACCAACGTGCTCTTGCCCGCACCGCTGGGGCCGATGATGGCGAGCGACTCGCCCGCCGCCAGTTGCAGCGACACACCGCCCAGGATCACGCGGTCCGTGCCCTGCGGCCGAAACACCAGCTGATGCACGCTGAGCGCCCCGGTGGGCGGCGGAAGCTCCATTCGCGGGGGCTCGCTGGCCGCTTGCTCGAACAGCGCTGACAGCCGACCGAACGCGGCGCGACCGTCGGCCAGCACCCGCCAACTGCCGACGATCATTTCCACCGGCGCCAGCGCGCGGCCCAGCAAGGTGGTGGTGGCGATCATCACGCCCGCCGTGGCTTCGTTGTTGATCACCAGGTAAGCGCCGAGCGCCAGCATCAGCACCTGGATGGCCTGGCGCAAGGTGCGCGTGAGGGCCGCCATGGCCACCGAGCGGCTGGCGGTGGGGCCCTGCAGCGCCGTCACCTCGGCGTTCTTGTGGCGCCAGCGCGAGATGAGTGAACTGGTCATTCCCATGGTCTGCGCCACTTCAGAGTTCTGCAGCGACGCCTCGAGATACTGCGACGCATGGGCCGCCGCTTTCTGCAGCTCCTCGATGTTCTTGCGCGTCAGCAGGTCGTTGACGATGGCCAGCACCAGCATCAGCACCGCCGCGCCGGCCGCCGCCATGCCCAGCGCCGGGTGCGCCAGCCAGATGACGGCCACGTAAACCACCACCCACGGCGCGTCGAACACCGCCAGCAGCCCCTGGGCCGAGAACAGCGCACGCAACGAACCGATGTCGCGCAGCCGGTCTGAATTGGGCCGCCCATGCCGCAGCGCGCCTTGTGCCACCACCAGCCGCGTGACCGCCGGCGACAGCGACTCCGCCACCAGGTTTCCCGCCACCCCTTGCAGCCGGCTGCGCAGATAGTCCAGCACCAGCAGCAGCAGCAGCGCCACACCCACACCGATCAGCAGCACCGTCAGCGTTTCACCACTGCGGCTGCTGAGCACCCGGTCGAACACTTGCAGCATGAAGATGGCCGGCACCAGCATCAGCAGGTTGACGAAGAAGGAAACGCCGGCCACGTGGAGGAGTGGGCGGCGGAGGAGCTTGATCAACGATTGCATCGATGCTTTCAGAGGGCAACGAATCGTAGCGGTGGGGTGCGCGGGCTTGTGAGGAGCAAGTCACGAACGGGGGACACGGCCGGCCTTCATCCCCCGGTCAAGTGGGTCGGCCTGGCACGTTTCAGGAGGGTGCTGCCGCCCGGCCATTCGAGCCGGGCGGCTTTGGGGTCAGGGGCCGACCCGGCCCATGTCAGGGAATGACCGTGAAGTCAGTGCTATCGACCGTCCCGGTCACCCCTCCAAGCGTCAATGTCGCAAACAGCACCTTCACCCCAGCGCCGTTGCCGTCGGCGTCGTAGAAAAGGCTGCCCGTGTTGGTGTCGTACAGAACGTAATCGTCTACACCGGCCGCCCCAGCGGCCGCGTTGCCGCCTGCATTGGCCGCGAAGTTGTTGCTGGACAGCGCTCCGGTGGTGGTGAGCAGCGTGAAGATCGATTGGTCGAGGTGGATTCGATCTTGGCCGCCGCTCGCGTTGGCGTCGAAGTCCGCAATCGTGTCGACGTTAGTCGAAGCATTCACCGCGGTGTCGAACACGAAAGTGTCATCGCCAGCGGCACCGGTCAGCATGTCGTTGCCAGTACCGCCGTAGATCGTGTCGTTGTCGGCTTGGCCGTAGACCACATCGTTGCCGGAGCCCGCAAGGATAGTGTCGGCATTGCCCCGCGAGTAAATGATGTCGTCACCGCTAGCGTAACTTCCGCCGATTCCGTCGCCAGCGTTCGTTCCCGTAATGATGCTGAAAGTCTCGGTGTACGTCGCCGAGCCCTGCGTCACCTGCGCCGTCATCTCGTAGACCCGGTTGTCATCGAGGCCGCTCGCCGAGACAACGCCGGTCGACGAGATGCTCAGGTCACCCGCAAAGCCCGTCGCAGCCCCACCGGCCAAGGTGGTGGCCGTAAGGCCGCTCAGGGAGTAGGTATAGGCCGGAACACCCCCGTCCGGATCTATCAAGCTCAGCTGCCCAAAGCTGCCATTGGGCAACGCGTTACCTGGATTCGTGGTGGCCACGATGGTCATGTCGATGGCAGCATCGTTGGTGCCATTGATCGTGATCGCCACGTTCTGCGTGTCGGTGCCGCCCTGCCCGTCGTTGCTCTGAATGGTGTATGTCAGCGTGAGCGACTGTCCCGAATTCAGAAAGTCAAATGCCTGTGTCCCCGAGTTGAAACTCCAGCTCAAGTTGTTCGAGTCGCCGGCGTCGGCGGCCAACCCGGTGGTCGGCGAGACGGTCAGGAAGCTCAGCACTGTCGCCGCTGTAAGCGTGTCGTTGACGCCAGCAAGGGTCACACCGATCACACTTGAGGAGACCGTGTTGATTGCGTCCGCATCCCTCACGGTCAACGTGCCGCTGGCCGACAAACCTGAGTTCGCCTCGGCCAGCGTCGCGGAGGCACTGTCCGTAGAGACAACTTGGATGTCGGGAGCGTCGTTCGTGCCAGTGATCTTGATGCTCAGCGTGGACGGCGTGCTGGTCAGGCCGTCGGTGGCGCTGTAGTTGAAGACGTCGTTCACCTCCTGGCCTTGCGCAAGCGCCTGGACGTTGGCCTGGCCATTGGCCAGCGTGTAGCTGTAGGTGCCGTCGGCGTTGATCGTGAGCGTGCCGTAGGTGCCCGTGTACACATTCGGGTTGGCCACGCTCAGCACTGTGCCGGCGTCCACGTCGCTGTCGTTGCCGAGCACGTTGCCGGTGACGAATGCCGGTGCGACGTCTTCCTTGATCGTGTTGGTGTCGGCCACCACCACCGGCGCGTCGTTCGTGCCGGTGATCTTGATGCTCAACGTGGACGGCGTG
>JANMYQ010000078.1:0-19031 GCA_031382215.1 Methylibium sp. | reverse complement strand
CGAGCAAGGCCCCATCGGCCAGCGGCTCGGTCTTGTAGACCGAGAAGGAGCTGATCAGCACGACCCGCTTGACGTGTTGCGCCACCGCCGCTTCGAGCAGGTTGCGCGAGCCGAGCACGGTGTTGGCGAACATGTCGGCCGCCGCGCCGCGCATGCCGGCGGCGGCGTGGATCACGCAGTCGACGTCTTGCAGCATCGTGTTCAGCGTGCCACGCGCGAGCAGGTTGGCCGCCGCCCAGGTGATGGCGGCCTCTGGGAATTCGGCGCCGAGCGATTCGATGAACCCGGCCGGCGGGCGCTGGCGGAAGTGCAGCCGCAGATCGGTCGCGCCCTTGGCGAGCAGGCTGTGGGCGATGCGCTTGCCGAGAAAGCCGCCGGCGCCGGTCAACAGGATCTTCATGCCTTGGTCTCCGTGCCGGCCGCCCGCTGGTGCGCCATCTGTTCGACCATCTGATCGATCGCGCGGCACACGCGCAGGATGTGCGCGTGCGGCACCGGGTCGTCGCCACGCGCTTCGACCGCATCGTAGAAGCGGTTCAACAGCACCCGCATGCACTGGAAGTAGTGCGCCTCGTGACGCCGGAACATGCCCAGAGCGCGCCAGCCGTTGCGCATGAAGCGGCGTGCCTGCACCCACGGCGGGAACAGCCGGCCGATCGCGCTCGGCTGGGTCTGGCGCGCGCTTTGCACCAGCGTGCGCGACGCGTAGTCGAGCTCCACCGTGTCGGTCGTGCCGACGACGCGCAAGGTGTGCGCCACCGGGCGGCCGTGCGCGCTGACCAACCCCGAAACGGTGACCGCACCGCCGCGCATCATGAAGCGCAGCTCGTCGGGCATCGCATCGACCGCGGCGTTGCCGGTCTCGGGCCGGCGCCGGAACGCCAGCACCTGGACCGAGAAGTCATCGCCGATATGTGCCGCGACCTTGGCGAGCACGTGGTCGAGCACGTTGTGGAACAGCTTGCCGGGCAGCCGGTGCACCCAGTGCGCCGGGTCGCCCATCACCGCCAGGCCGTAGTCGCCGGCCAGGTTGTAGCCGTAGTTGGTTTCGAGGTGCACGAGCTCGCCCAGGGCGCCGGCGGCGAGCAGCTTCTCGAGCTCGAGCCCCGGCGTCTCGAAGTTGTAGAGGTAATTCACGCTGACGCGCCGGCCGGCCGCGGTGCCGGCATCGAGGATGACCTTGGCCTGCGCTTCGGTCAGCGCAAACGGCTTTTCGACGAACACATGGCAACCGGCCTTCAGCGCCGCGCACGCGATGGCCACGTGCGAATCGGGCGGCGTGGCGATGTGCACCACGTCGAGCCTTTCGGTGGCCAGCATTTGCGCCAGGTCGGTGTGGCGGGCCGGAATGCCCAGCCGCACTGCGAGCTGTTCGGCCATCAGTGCTTCGCTGTCGCATACGGCAACGACCTCGCCGCGGCCGGTGGCCCGGATCTGTTCGACATGCCCGTCGGCAATCTTTCCGCAACCCACGATTCCGACTCTCAGCACGCTGCCCTCACGGTGTTCCTTTGGTGTTCCGGTTTGACGACTCCAACCCACCGCAAGGCAGCTCGGCTACAGCCTTCGAATTTTCGCAGACTCCGCTTTGTTATCGCGCCACCGAAGTGCGGGGACGGAAGCGAATGCGTGATCTTTGGCGCTCGTTTCAGCGGCTGGTGCGACGCCACGACCCGCTGTACTGGCCCGTCATGTAGCGTTTGGACGCGACCAGGAAGGCCCAGTTGAGCGCGAACAGGAATGCCGGGATGCGCAGCACCGACGGCAGCGAACCCCCGCCACGGCTGATGCGGTACCACACTGCTGCACAGGCATAGGCTCCCGCCTGCAGCAGCGCAAACACCAGCCACGCTGGCGACTCCAGGCCCAGCAGCAGCGAAGCCACCAGCCCCACGATCAGCAGGTGCGGCGCAATCCAGCGCAGGATCTTGTGCGACACGTACGCGAACACCGTGCCGGCAGAACTGCGCCACAGGTACTCGGGGTGGCGCATCAGGGCCTGGAAGTTGCCGATGCCGATGCGCACGCGGCGCTGGTACTCGTCGCCGATGGCCTGCGGCGTTTCTTCTTCGGCCCACGCGGCCGGCTCGTACACCAGCCGGTGGCGCGCGGCCGACACGTTCATCGCAACGCAGAAGTCGTCGCAGATCGTGTCGGACGCGAGCGGTTGCCAGAGCGTGCGGCGGATCGCGTAGATGGCGCCATTGGCGCCGAGCAGGCCGCCGATGCGGGCCTCAAAGAACTTGAGGAACTGCTCCAGGCGCCAGTACAGGCTGTCCTGGTTGTCACCACCGGCACCGAGCAGGCGCAACTCGCCGCTCACGCCGCCGACGGTCGGGTCGGCAAAGTGCGCCACGAGCTTGCGCAGCGCACCGCGCTCGAAGAAGGTGTTGGCGTCGGAGAAAGCGATCACCGGCTCGGTGGTGCGCGCGACCAGGTCGTTGAGCACGCTGGCCTTGCCGCGGTTCTGCTCGAACACGAAGGCCTTGATGCGCGCGTCGGTGCACGCCGCCAGGATCGCGCCGGTCGCGTCACGGCTGCCGTCCGAGCCGATGTAGGCACACAGCAGTTCGGGCGGGTAGTCCAGCGCGAGCAGGTTGTCGATGCGCTGCTGCAGGTGGCGCTCTTCGTTGAAGGCCGAGATCACCACCGCCACCGCCGGCAGCGCCACGTCGGGTCGCACGCGGCGCTCCTGCTTGCCGAACACATAGCGCGCGTCGCGAACGGTTTGTGCCACCGCCGCCACCGCCGCCAGCACGAACGGGTACAGCACATAGGAATAGACCACCGCGCCGATGCACACCAGCGCGAGGACCTGCAGTGCCAGCGTCATCTCGGTCTCAATGCCCGGCCGGTTGGGCGTACTGCGGGCGCGGGATCACGTGGTCGCGGTACGCACCCGGCTCGCCGTCCAGCCCCGCTTCGGCGGCCTTGATGATGTTGTAGGTCTCGCGCGCGCTGACGTAGTGCAGCTTCCAGTCCTTGCCGTCGTTGTAGCGCGTCTCCAGGTATTCGAAGGCCTTGCGCATCGGCTCGCCGAGCAGGGTGACCATGTCGCGCTCCTGCGTGCCGTGCGTGTGCACCTTGACGAACACCCACTCGGGCTTGCCTTCGACGTGGATGCCCATGTCGACCCAGGCGTCGACGCGCCTGGGCGTCGGCGGCGAACTGGTGCGCACGTCGGCGTTCTCGATGCGCGGGATCAGCCCGAACTTGCGGTTGTGCCACATCAGGCCCAGCGGGCCCTGGATGATCATCATGTCGCCTTCGGGCGTGCCGTTCTTGCGCACGCGCACGCCGTGGTCGTGTGACTTGGGTTGGTGCGGGTCGTCGGTGGCGTAGTAGATCTTGTTGATCGTGCTGGTCTGGCACGGGTCGGGTGCGGCGGGCAAGGTGAAGTCGGCATAACAGCCTTCTTCGCGCAGCACGATCAGCTCGTTGTTGACGCCGCAGCCTGTGCCGTCGGGGTGGCAGTTGTCGAGCGCCCAGTTGCCGTGGATGAAGCTCCACAGCGGCTGGCCGGTCTTCGCGTCGCGCGGCAGCGCGTCGTGGCGCGAGGCCAGCAGCTCGGTGAAGCGGCTCAGCTTTTCGCGCAGGCCAGCTTCGGTGTCGTTGTCGTGGTGCAGGTGGATCTCGATCTCGCCCAGGCCCATGCGGCACAGGTCTGCCAGCTTGTCGAGGTGCTCGGGGCGGTACTCTTCTTCGGGATAGAAGAAGCTGTGGATCGGCGCGCGGCCGTCGGCGTCACGGCGGCCTTCGCACAACTTCGGGTACTCGGTGTGCCAGCGCGCAACGCGCTCGCACTCGACCTCGTAGCTCGGCTGTTCCCAGCCCGGCTCGTAGTGGTCGACGAAACAGAACATCAGGTGCCGGGTCTTGCCGGCGGGGGCTTCAGCGCGCCAGTCCTGGCGAAAGAAGCTGCCGATCCAGACGGCGATGTTCTTGTTGCGGACCTCCAGCCCGACCGCGGCGACGGCCACCAGCAACAGGGCGGCCAAAACAATGAGAAGAAGTGTCATGCGAACCTTGATTTTCGGATGCCCGCCGCACCTGCTCGCTGTGCCGCCGAACCCCAATTCGGCAACTGCCGGCCGGCCGCAGTGTAGGGGAAACACTGGCTGCAACAAGGCCCGGGCCGGACGCTTCACGCCCCATTCGTGACTCTGTCACGGTCAGCCTTGGCCGCGTTGAAACAGCACAAAACCGTAGACGCCCAGGATGCTGGCGACCATGGCGAACACGGTGGTCATGCGCCACGTCAGCGGCTCCTCGAGCACCGCCTGGGGCGGCGGGCCGTGGGTGCGGCGCACGCCGAACCAGCCTGCCACGCACAAGGCCAGCAACACGAACAAGCCTGGCGAGTAGGTGCGCGACAGGAACCAGCTGCAGGCGAGGAACGCAATCAGTGAGGCCTGCAAGGCCAGTGCCATCTTCTTCTCGGGCGTGCCGGGCGGGGCCAGCCGCACTCCCTGGGTGATGCCCTTGAAAGTGAGCACGATCAGGCCCAGCCACGCGAAGTAGCCGACCAGGCCCAGCTCGGCGAAACCCAGCACGAAGGAGTTGTGCGCCGTGAGGTAGTGGTGGTCGGTGAAGTTGCCATAGCCCACGCCCAGCACCGGCTTGTTGCGCAGCATCGTGATGCCTTCCTGCCAGGCCTCGACACGCTGCGCGGCCGACTGCTCCTTGGTCGAGAGCTCGCGCCCGCCGAAGCTGACAATGCCCACCGCCGCCACCACCACCGCGGCCATGACCGCGGTCTTGACCCAGCCGAACCGGCGCATCGACACCAGCAGTGTCAGGCCGGCAACGCCCAGCAGCGCGCCGCGCGATTGGGTGAGCAGGATCGTGTAGCCCAGCATCGCCCCAGGGGCTGCCACCACGAGCAGGTTGCGCAACGGCCGGCCGGGCGCGTAAAGCCACCACAGCATCGGCAGCACCATCACCATGGTCTGAGCGAAGTCGTTCGGGTCGTTCAGGAAACCCAGGCTGCGCACCCGCAGCAGGAAGCGGCCCGACTTGTCCAGCGCGGGCGCGCCGTAGTCCTGCGCTTCCTCGTGCACTTCGCCCTCGTCTTCGTCGATGCTGGTGTTCTGGCGCAGCACCAGTTCATCTGCCATGAAGCCGGTGTGGAACGCAACGCTGCCCATGATCGCCAGCACGACGACGCTGAAAGTGATCACCACGCAGGTCACCTGCAGCCGGCGCAATGACGTGAGGTTGAGCAGGCACAGCACCATCAGCATCGCCGCGGTGCTGAAGTCGGCGATCGCCGGCAGCGCGCCACCGGCCCATTGGTTGGCCACCTGCGACAGGCCGATGCACACGATCAGCATGCCGAGCAGCCCGAAGTGCACCGGGCGGGCCGCGATCTCGTTGCGCACGATCGCGCGTGTGCCGGCCGACACGAAGGCCAGCACCCACAAGATCAGCATCGGGCGGTAGACGCCCAGATCGGGCGCGACGGTCTCGAACGGGCGCAAATACGTGAACAGGATGTAGACGATGAAAAGACCAAAACTCATTGATTGACACCCTGTCTGCGAACCATCGCGGGGCTGCGTGAAATGCACACGCAGGTCGCGGCTTGCGCGCGGAAACCCCTCGGCATAATAGGTCAGCACATGCTGCGTGCACATTCAAGAAATCACAGATGTCTGTCTCCAAGCTCTCCGATCGCGTGAAGCGCGTGCTCTATCACCACCGAACGCAAGGCAAGGCTGTCGAAGGGGTTCACATCCGGGGCATCACCGATGCTCTGCGGGTCGAAGGTGTTGCGGTGGACATCATTTCGCTTCCCGGCGCCGACCCTTACGCGAGCCCCAAGGCCATGTCGCCGACCCACCAGGCCACGAGCCTGATGAAGCTGGTTTCCAAACTCCCCGAGCCGCTCTTCGAGCTGGCCGAACTGGCCTACAACGCGCTCGCCGGCTGGCGCATCCTGAAGTACCTCCGCCAGCACGACGACGTGGCGTTCATCTACGAACGTTATTCGCTCTTCATGTTTGCGCCGGTGCTGATTGCGCGCCTGCGCAAATTGCCGGTGATCCTGGAGATCAACGACTCGGCCACGGTCGAGCGCGTGCGCCCGTTGTTCTTTGCGTCGCTGGCGATGGCGATCGAGCGCTGGGTGTTCCGCAAGGCCAGCGGGCTGGTGTTCGTCTCGAGCGTATTCCGCGACCGCGCGCTGGCGGTGCACACGCGCATGGCGCCGACGATCATCACGCCGAATGCGGCCAACATCGACAAGTTCAGCTTCACTGAAGCGCAGCGCGCGCAGGCGCGCAAGAAGTGGGGCCTCGACGGGCACGTGGTGTGCGGCTACCTTGGCGCGTTCGTGCCCTGGCACGCGATCGACCAGTTCGTCTACCGCATCGCCGACCGGCTGGCCGACGCGCCGCACCTGAAGCTGCTGCTGGTGGGCGACGGCGCGACCTTCCCCGAGGTCGAGGCCTTCGTCAAGCAGCGCGGCCTGCAGGACCGTGTGGTGATGAGCGGGCGGGTGCCGCACGACGAGGTGCCGGGGCTGCTCGCGGCGATGGACATGGCCATCCTGCCGAGTGCGGGTGACTACACCTCGCCCGTCAAGCTGTTCGAGTTCATGGCCTGCGCCGTGCCGCCGGTCGCGCCCGACTTCTCGCCCATCCAGGAGGTGCTGGTCGAGGGCAAGACGGGCTGGATGTTCCCGGCCGGCAACCTGGAAGTGGCCGCCAGCGCCGTGCTGCAGCGCAGCCGCGACACGGCCGAGCTGCAACGCGTGGGCGCGGCAGCGCGCGCGTACATCACGGCCGAACGGCAGTGGCGCCACAACATCACGCAGCTGGTCAACTTCCACCTCGAACTCGCCGAAGACAAGGCGACCGGCCACCTGGGTGCGGGCAAGCCGGCATGATGTTTTTGGCGGACTTGCGCGCCAAGCAAGCCCTCTACTCACAATACGGTGACCGCTGCTCGCTGCTCAAGGCGGTGATGTCCGACGGCACGCTTGCCAACGCGCTGTACCGCCTGCAGGCCGCCCTCGCGCGCTGGCACCTGGCCCCGCTGGCGCTGCTGCCGCACTGGCTCAACAAGATTCTCAACGGCTGCGTGATCGGCGTGCGCGCCGAATTCGGGCCGGGCTTCATCCTCATTCACCCGGTCGGTGTGGTCATCAATTCGTCGACGCGCGGCGGGCGCAATGTGTGGCTCGAAAGCGGCGTGGTGATCGGCGACAACCGCGGCCGCTCGCCGGTGCTGGGCGACGACATCTTCGTCGGCTCGGGCGCCAAGATCATCGGCGGCGTGCAGCTCGGCTCGGGCGCGCGTGTGGGCGCGAACGCGGTAGTGCTGAAAGACGTTGCACCCGGCAGCACGGTGGTGGGCATTCCGGCGCGGCCGCTCGGGACCTCGCAGCCCGCGGGTACCGACTGAGCCGCCCGGCAGTCAATCAGCCCATCAGCTGATCAGTTGATCAGCCGGCCCATCGGCGCCGCTCGCCGATGCCTTCTTCCAGACCGTGACCGGGGGCGGCTGCCGGCTGGCCGATCCAGCGGCGAAGGTGCGGCGCCAGCGGCCGTTCGATCAACACGACGATGCCCCAGGCCAGCGCCGCGATGCCCGCGACGGTCAGCAGCGCGCGCAGGCCCAGACCCAGACCCGACGGTGCGAGCGCTTCCAGCACGGTGTAGCCGATGTTCTGGTGCAAAAGGTACACCGGGTAGGTCAGCAAGCCGGCCCAGACGCTGACCGGGCTGCGCATCACTCGCGCCTTACTGGCCGTGAACCCGGAGAACAGCGCGTAGAACGCGGTCAACACGGCGGCGTCCACCCCCGCCTTGACGAAGTCGGGCGCGACTGCCGCGCTGCCGCGCAGGTCAGGCCAGGCCTCGTAGAACACGGCGAGCACGTACGAGCCGGCGATCAGTCCCAGCCTTGCCGGGCTGCGGCCGCGGGTGGCGATCAGGTAGAAGCAGATGCCGGCACTAAACAGCGGCGCCCACTTGGCGGCGAGCCAGAACTCGAGCGGGTACATCGGCCGCAAGGCGTTCAGTGCCGAGATCGCGAGCCAGGCGGCGACACACGCCTCGGCCCGACGGAGCCCATTGAATGCGAGGGCCAGTGCGACGAGCAGGTAGAACTGGAGTTCCACTGCGAGCGACCAGTACGCGCCGTCGACGAAATCGACCTTGAACCACTGCGGCACCAAGGTCAGGTTGATGAGCAGCGTCGACAGCGACACCTCGAACTCCGTGCGGTGAAGTGCCCACGCAAACGCCGCCGTGAGCGGTGCGGCCACCCACAGCGCCGGGTACAGGCGTGCGGCGCGGGAGGCGGCAAAGTTGCGCACGCTGCTGCCCTGCGCCGACATGAAGATCACAAAGCCGCTGACCATGAAGAACAGGTGCACACCCAGGTACCCGTATCGGGCGACCGATTCGACCGCCGGGTGGGCGGCGCTTGTAATCCAACCGGCGTGCTGGCCGCGCGACAGGTAGTGGTAGGCCACGACGGCCACGCACGCCAGTCCGCGCAGCAGGTCGATCTCGTGGAAACGTTGGTTGGGCATGTGTCGAGCCCGGCAGGGCCGAAAAGGGTGTGATGGGGGAGCGAGCCGATTTTTGGGCTGGCGAGATGACGCCACAATGCGCAAGCGCACGCAGACCCGGAATCCGCACGACAAAACCTTGACCCGTCTCCGAACCGGCCCGGCAACGTGAACTATTACACGCACGCGAGGGCCTGCCCGGCCGGGCGCCAGTGGCGCCTCACAAAACTGCGGAATGGGCGAGGCCACAATCGAAATCTTGTCTTTTGATGGCGCGCGTCGATGCCTCCTCCCATGGCAACTTCCTTGAGGTTCCTCGGCACGGCAGCGCTGGCAGGCGCAGTGGCCTTGAGCGCGCCGGCGTTCGGTCAGAGCGGTACGTTGCTCGAACTCGAACAACCGGGGGCAGCGGTGTGGCCGCCGGCACCCGTGGCCGACGACAAAAGCGCCTGCTCGGCCGCCCTGGTGGGCAAGGGCACGACCTTCAACGTCGGCCCGGGGCAAAAGTTCACTGAACTGACCCAGGTCCCCTGGCTGTCGCTGCAGGCTGGCGACGTGGTCAACGTGTTCCACCGCCCGGCGCCCTACCGGACCAAGATCGGTCTGCGCGCGCAGGGCACGGTGAAAGAGCCGGTGGTGATCAACGGCGTCACCGATGCGAACTGCAAGCGGCCCGAGATCAATGCCCAGAATGCGGTGACGGCCGACGATGCGGTGCAGGCGCGCTTCTTCAACAAGCAGCACAGCGAGCACCTCGGCGCGATCTTCATCTACAAGGGCCCGGCCGACCCGTGGACCCACATGCCGAGCAACATCGTGATCCAGAACCTGCGCATCACCGGGGCTCACAAGAGCAACACCTACACCGCGCAGGATGGCAGCACCGGAACCTACGGCCTGGGCGCGGCCGGCATTTATGCGGTGCGCGTCGACGGCCTGACGGTCCAGAACAACGAGATCACCGGCAACGGCAACGGCGTTTTCGTCAACAGTCGGGCCGACGACGATTTCAGCCGCTTCATCACGATCCGGCGCAACCGGCTGTATGACAACGGCAATGTGGGCAGCTACACCGAGCACAACCTGTACATCCAGGCGGTACGGCCGCTGTACGAAGGCAACTACATCGGGCAGCTGCGCCCCGGCGCGGTGGGCTCGTCGATGAAGGACCGCAGCAGCGCCAGTGTGATTCGCTTCAACCACATCGTCGCGGCGGCACGGGCCATTGACCTCGTGGAGATCGAAGGCGGCGTGGCGGCGGTGAAGAACGACCCGCTCTACGCCCACGCCTGGGTCTACGGCAACCTCATCGTGAGCGACCACGACCGCCCTGCGGCATCGTCTTCGCTGCTGATCCACTGGGGCGGCGACAACGACCCGCGCCACTTTCGCAACGGCACCCTGTTCTTCTACAACAACACCGTGGTCACGCGGGCCAGCCAGACCCAGGCTTACTACCTGTGTATCTTCGACATGCCAACCCCCACACAACGGGTCGAGGCATCGGCCAACGTATTCACGCACCTGGGCAGCGGGCGCCTCAATCTGGGCTACAAATCCGGCGCGATTGTGCTGCGCGACACAAACTGGATCAGCAAGGGCTGGGCCAAAGCATGGACCGCTGAGGTAACCTTTGATTCGACGGGCGCAAGGGTCATCGACGGTACGGACCCGGGGCTGGACGCGGACTTCGTGCCGCGCGCCGGCTCGGGAGTTCTGGACAAGGGAGCGCGCACGCCACCGGCTTTTCCATCGCCTGCGAACGCAGCCAACCTGAACCCTGATTTCCGGTTTGCTGCGCCTGCGTGGCTCGTGAACCGCCCGGTGCGGGGGTCTGCCCCCGACCTCGGCGCATTTGAAAGCCTGTGACGCGCTGCCCCTGGCGGCGGGCGCAGGCCGTGGCATGTGGGATTGATGGGAGACGGGTTTGAAGGTTGCGATTTTGGGTACCGGCTATGTCGGCCTTGTGACGGGTGCATGTTTTGCCGATCTGGGCGTCAGCGTCACCTGCATCGACATCGACAAGGTCAAGGTCGGGCGCCTGCAGCAAGGCGAGATTCCGATTCACGAGCCGGGGCTGGAGGGCATCATCAAGCCCGCGGCGGCGGCCGGCCGCTTGCGCTTCACCAGCGACATCGCCGAAGGTTTGTCCGGCGCCGACGTGGTGTTCATTGCGGTGGGCACGCCGTCCGATGAAGACGGTTCGGCCGACCTGGCCTATGTGCTGTCCGCGGCGCGGTCGATCGGCCAGGTGATCAACGGCTTCACGGTCATCGTCGACAAGAGCACGGTACCGGTCGGCACCGCTGACAAGGTCAGCGCCGAGATCGCTGGCGCGTTGCGCTTGCGCGGTGTGGACCATGAATTCGCAGTCGTCTCGAACCCCGAGTTCCTGAAGGAAGGCGCGGCCGTGGCCGACTTCATGCGGCCGGACCGCATCGTGCTCGGCATCCCGCCCGGCCCGGTGGGTGCGCGCGCCCGCGAGATCATGGACCGGCTGTATGCGCCGCTGCAGCGCAACCACCAGCGCACGATTTATATGGACGTGCGTTCGGCCGAACTTACCAAGTACGCCGCCAACGCGATGCTGGCCACGCGCATCAGCTTCATGAACGAGCTGGCGAACCTCGCGACCGCCGTGGGCGCCGACATCGAATCGGTGCGCCAGGGCATCGGCTCCGACTCGCGCATCGGCTACCACTTCCTGTACGCCGGCACCGGTTATGGCGGTTCCTGCTTCCCGAAAGACATCCGCGCGATCAGCCACACCGGGCGCGAACACGGCATGGAGCTGAAGGTCGTGCAGGCGGTCGAAAAGGTCAACGAGACGCAGAAAGAAATCCTGGTGCGCATGATCGACCGGCGCTTCGGCAGCGACCTGCGCGGCCGTTCGTTCGGCCTGTGGGGCCTGGCCTTCAAGCCGAACACCGACGACATGCGCGACGCGCCGAGCCGAGTGATCATCCAGAAACTGGTGGCAGCCGGCGCGCGCGTGGTCGCTTACGACCCGGTTGCGATGACCGAGGCCAAACGCGTGTTGGCGCTCGACCTGGGCGAAGCGAGCGAGGCGCTGGCCAAGGTTTCTTTCGCGGCCTCGCCCGAAGATTGCCTCGAAGGCGCCGATGCGCTCGTGATCGCCACCGAGTGGAAAGTCTTCAAGAGCCCCGACTGGGGGCTCCTGCGCCAGCGCCTCAAACAACCGGTGGTGTTCGACGGCCGCAACCTGTTCTCGCCCCAGTTGATGCGCAGTGAAGGCTTCGAGTACCACTCCATCGGCCGCGCGACTCCGACGGTTTGAGCGCTGCGGCATAGCCAGACCTCGCCCGGAGAATCCATTGCCCGTTTTTGAGCCGCTCGCGCGCCTGCTGGGGAGCGTGACGTCGCCCCGCGGTGATGCGGCGAAGCTGACTGTTCTTCTGTACCACCGGGTTCTGCCTCGGCCTGACCCGCTGCTCCCGCACGAACCGGACGCCGCGGTGTTCGACGCCCACCTGGCCTGTCTTTCGCAGGTTTTTCGGGTGCTTCCGCTCGAGTCCGGCTTGCGAAAGCTGAGAGAAGGCACGCTGCCGGCGCGCGCGGTCTGCATCACCTTCGATGACGGCTACCGCGACAACATCGAGGTGGCCGTTCCGATTCTTCGGCGCCACGGCCTGGTGGCCACCTTCTTCATCGCCACGGGCTTCCTTGACGGCGGGCGGATGATGCACGACACCGTGATCGAAGCGGTTCGCCGCCTGCCGGACGGCCCTTGTGATCTGGAGTGGATCGGCCTGGGCCGGCCGCAGGTGGTAGACACCCTCTCCCGGGTCGCACTGATCGATGAGTTTGTGCACAAGGTCAAGTACCTGCCCTTCCATGAGCGGGCCGAGGCCTGCCAGCGACTGGCGAGCGCCGCGCCCGAGACCTTGCCGACTGACCTGATGATGGCGTCGGAGCATGTGCCTCAGTTGCTGGCGCAAGGCATGGAAGTTGGTGCACACACCCACAACCACCCCATCCTTGCCAGGTTGAGCCTGGAAGAGGCGTCAGCTCAGATCCTGAAGAGCCGCGACACCTTGGCCAGCCTGCTCGGCGCGCCGCCGCCGCTGTTCGCGTACCCGAACGGCAAGCCCAACCTGGACTACAGCGCCGAGCACGTTGAACTGGTCAAACGCGGGGGCTTTGCCGGCGCGGTTTCGGTCTCCATGGGAACGGCCGGACGCACGTCCGACCACTTCCAGATCCCGCGCTTCATCCCCTGGGACCACGATCCGCGCCGGCTGGCGCTGCGCATCTTGGCCCATCCCCACCGCCACAGCGAGACCTTGATGGCCCACTGATCGGCGGCCCTGGCACGGCTTTCGGCCGTGCCGGGAAGTTCAGCAGCGCATCAGCGCTCCACCGCTCCGAGGTCCGCAGCGGCGCCGCGAACGCTGCGAGCTGTCGGCACGTACGCCGCACCGAGTTGGTAGTTCGGCGTGTACGCGCTGGCACCGGCCGGCGCCGCCACAGCGGCGTCCAGCACGGCGCTGCCCGCCAGCGGCATCATCGTGGTCAGGTCGATCGGCGGCGTGGCGCCGGTGATCATGTTGGCCGAGCCGAGCAGCTGGCCCTGCACCGGGTGGTAGATGTCGGAATCGGCCCAGCCCTGGCTGATCCAGTTGCGGCCCAGGTTCACGATGCCGCCAGGCGTCCAGCCCGAACCCACCTCGCGCTGGGCCCGCATGCTCCGGAAGCCCTCGGCCACGCTGTCGGCAAAGACGAAGATGTTGTTGTAGATCTCGGCCCGCTCCAGCGTGGTGTCGATCTGGAACAGTTCGGCGCTGCTGCCGGTAACGTGCAATGTGTTGTTGAAGAAGTAGAGCGTGCCGCGGCGGAACAGAGACTCGCCCCAGTTGGCGCCCGGTGTGCTGCCGTAGTGGTCGCCGCCGTAGTGGATCACGCTGCCCGTGTTGCCGTTCTTCTTGATCTGGTTGCCGTAAACGAAGGTCGTGCGATAGGCCGGATCGTTCAGCGCGTAGCCGGGAAAGTCTTCGGCCTCGACCAGATCGATGGCGCGCGCGCCTTCGTCGATGCGGTTGTAGCGAACGACCGTGCCGACCGAACGGTCCTTGACCGAGTTGCCGCCAGCCCCGCTGCGCAGGGGGCCGTAACGGTTGAACTCGATGACGACGCCCACGCTCTGGGTGTAGGTGGTGTGCTCGCGGTCGTTGCCGCTAATGCCATGGCCCCAGAAGTAGTTGCCGGCAATGCGCAGGTTTTTCGACATTGCAAAGCTGCCGTCGTCGGTCGACTTGCTGAAGATCGCCATCTGGCAGTCGCTGATCTCGTTGTCGGCGATCAGGATGTTTTGGCCGCGCTCGATCCAGATGCAGGCCCCGAACTGGTCGTAGGGCTTGGACGCGCCGGCCGAGTCGATGAAGTTGTAGGCGGGGTGCGCCCGCTTGATGTTCAGGCCGTCGATCTGGACATAGCGCGGGTAGGCCTCGTAGGGCTGGCTGTCGGCCAGCGGCTTGATGACGATGATCGATCGCTCCTCATGAATCGAGCGCACCGACTGGCCATTGGTGAGGGCCGTGCTGCCGTACTCGGCGGCCAGCGCGCGGCGCGTGATGGCGCCGTTGCCGTCGATGACAGGCCGCTCGCCACCCGGGCCGCGCACGCCGCAGATGCGCACCGGCGCGGCGGCCGTGCCTTGCGCGGCGATCAAGAACTTGCCGGGGTAAGGTGCGGCGCGGTAGTGGATGCGCACCGTGTCGCCCGCCTTCAGGGCTTCCCACGGCACCTGCTCGAGTGCGGTGTAGGGCTTGCCGTCGCCAACCTGGTAGTCGGTTCCGGATCCGGCGATGCAGGCGGTCAGCGCGAGCGACTCGGCCGGTGGCATGGGTGAGGGCGCTGCGCCAGGGGCGCTGGGGGCGGCTGCATCGTCGCTCGACTCTGCGGTGGCGCTTGCGCCGCCACCACTGCCGCCGCAGGCCACGAGTGCACTGCAGACGACAGCGTTGAACAGAAGTGCCAATCGGCGGGTTTGGGTCGGGTTCAAAGAAATCTCCTGAGATTAAGAAGAGCCGAGGTGAACGTTGCCATGGCGCGGTGGCGGCATCGTTGCGGGGCAATGCCCCAGCCCGCCGGGATGGTGCCGGTGGCTCGACTCTTTGTAACCAACGAGTATTCCACGGGCTGACCGGAAGATATCGGCCGGAGCCGCCGGAACTGTAAGCAGCCGATACACGGCTGCGAACGCAGGCCTTGCTCAGGCTCCGCTCAGGCCTTCGCCAGACCGACCTTTTCGCTCTTGGGCAGCCAGAGCAGCAGGTGGTTGGCAATCCGGGTGGCCGTGCCCGAGTCCCAGTAGGCAGGCGAATCCTGCGCCGGCTGGGCCTGCGCCAACTGGTGGCGGACCATGCCGAGCGGCTTGTCGGCGCCGCTCTCCTTTACCGGCGGGTCGGCCTGGGCCAACAGGGTCGTCGTCGAGGCGTCCCAGTTCAAGCTCACTGACGGGACCCGCAGCGACGCCGCCTCTTCCACCAGAGCGCCTTCAGGCCCGCAGACCAGGCATTTGGCTTTCTCGAGCAAGCCGATGAGTTGCAGGTAGCCCGACTCGGGCAGCAACACGACACTGGCCGCCTGGAGCCGCTCGGCCGATGTGGCGAGCCGAAGCTGGGTCTCGGCGCTCACGGGCCAGATCACCGGCAGGCCGGCGCCGAGTTCGCACACCAGTTCGACGATCGCCGCCAAGGCCGGCGTCGACTCGGCAAATTCCCGCGCGCGAGCGCTGACCAGCACGAAACCTTGCGGCGCGTCGGCATGGGTACTCGCCAGGTTCGCGTCGGTCAGAATTTCGCCCGGGCTGGGCGCATGCGGCAGCACATGCTTCAACATGTCGCCGATCAGGTTCCCGACACACAACACGCGGTCGGACTTGATGCCTTCCTGGTAGAGCGTGTAGTAGCTGTCCATGCGGTTCACATACAGCGCATCGGAGAGCTTGTCGATCAGCGCGCCGTTGACGTGCTTGTTGCCCGCGCCGGCGGCCAGGCGCTGGCCGCCGCCGACTCGGAACAGCGGCGTGCCCTGCTTGCTGGCCAGCAGGCTGCACGCCAGCACCGCATCGCTGTCGCCCATCGCCAGAACGGCGGGCGGATCGAACTCGGCCAGGACCTGTTCGAACGCCTCAAGCACCTGGCGCGTCTGCAAGCCAAACGAGCCGGACAGGCTTTCAAGGTGCAGCCCGAGGAACGGCATCGGAAGTTCGTTGGCCCCGGTATCGCCGAACGACAGGCTCGCCTCTGCACCCGGATGCACCACGATCAGGCGCGGCAGATTGGGGAACTTCAGGAAGACCTCGGCCAGGGTGCCGGCTTTCAGATAGTCCGAAGCCGAGTCCACAAGACAAATCAGCGGCCGGCCCATGATGCCGGTGCGATGGGTGCGACGCTTGATCCGGGTCTGAACGGTAGTGCCGACTTCGGCAACGGGCATGGCCGCCAGGGCGTTCGGAAGGTCGGCGGCAACCGGGGCCGGCGGCGCGACAGGGGCCTTGGCGGCGGGCACGACCGTCAGCGGGCCGCGCGGCTCGGCTCGGGCCGGGGCAGCGACTTCGGCAGCCGGGGCTTCCACGATGTCGGCCACGGCCCCGTGAGCCACCGCTCCGGGCACCAGCCGCACCTTGGCGCGCGCTTCAGGCGCCACAGCGGCCTCCGCGCTCATTGCGGCAGCGACCATCGGCTCCATCGCCAGCGCCGCCTGCGCCCGGGCACCGGGCGGCATGGAGGCGGCCGGCTTTTCGGCCGGGCGTTCTGGCGTGCGGTCGGTCGGGCGTGCATTGCGCTCCGGCGTCGCCGCCGCCGGTGGCATCTCCGGGATCTCAGCCAGTTCGCCGATCTCGCTCTTGAGTTCACCGGCGGTGCGATCGACCAGCAGCGAAGAAATCTGCTCTTCGTTGCTGAGAAACGCCCCCAGCAGCAGCCGGTTGCACAGGCGGTTGATCTTGCGTGGCACGCCGCCGGTCCACAGGTGGATGCGCTCGAAAGAGTCGGGCGCAAAGCTGGGCCGGTTCGCCCAGCCGACCAGGCGCAGCCGGTGTTCGATGTAGGCCTGCGTTTCGGCCGGCGCCAGCGGGCCGAGGTGACAAGACGCGATGACCCGTTGGCGCAACTGCTCCATCGACTTGGACTGCAGCAGTTGGCGCAACTCCGGCTGGCCGACCAGGAAGCTCTGCAGCAGGCCGTACTTGCCGAGCTGGAAGTTCGACAGCATGCGCAGCTCTTCGACCGCCTCGTGCTTGAGGTTCTGCGCTTCGTCGATGATCAGCAGCGCGCGCCGGCCCTTGGCCGCCAGCGACGTGAGAAATGCCTCCAGGCTGCCGATCAGGTGAGCCTTGGAGTTGCTCGACGATGCAATGCCGAACGACATCAGGATCGCCTGCAGCAACTCGCCCGACTCCAGTTGCGTGCTGACGACCTGCGCCGCCACCACCTGCTCCGGGTTCAGGCCCTCGAGCAGGGTGCGCACCAGCGTGGTCTTGCCGGCCCCGATTTCGCCGGTGACGACGATGAAGCCTTCACCCTGGTGGGCACCGAACTTGAGGTAGGCCAGCGCATTGCTGTGCCCCCGGCTGTCGAAATAGAACGCCGGATCGGGGTTGAGCTGGAAGGGCGAGCCGCTGAGGCCGAAGTGTGATTCGTACATATCGACTCAGAAACGATGCGTGAGGCCGACGAAGGCAGCTATTTCTTTGGCCGAAGCCTCGGCGCCGACCGTGCTGATGTCGGTGCGCAGAACGCGCGTGCCGACGGTGGCCTTGGTCTTGGGCGACAGGGCCTGCGTCAACCCGAAACGGGCGGACGTGTTCTTGGTCGATTGCCCGGCAGCCGCGCCCAGGCCTTCGATCGAGCCATACCCCACCCCTGCTTCTGCCGTCAGCGTGGACGTCAGACGGCGCGTGAAGTCGACCGAGAAGCCGCGCTGCGTGTTGTCGGCCTGCAGCCCGACGATCGGAACGAGCGGCGCGTCTTCCTGCACCAGCTGGCGTGATTTGATGGCGTAGATCCGCGTGCTCACGGTCGAGCGCACGCCCTGGAACACCGCCGACAGGCTGACCGAATCCCTCAGTTGTGCATAGTCGGCAAACACTTCGACCGGGCTGCCCAGAACCGAGGGGACGCCCAGCCCGGCGATCACGTTGCCGACGATGATCGCGCGATCGGCCGGGTTCGGATAACGGGTCGTGAATATCGCGTCGAGCAGCGACTGGACCGTGCCCCCGCCGGGATTCAACTGAAATGAGGTGCCCAGCGCATTCGGTTCGCGCGCCGCAGCGAAACTGAAGGCCACAAAAGGCGAGCGGTGGGTCCATTGCAGCGAACCCCCGTTGCCGAAGAAGCGCTGTTCGTAAGTGCCCTTCAATTCGGTGCGCTCGGTCGGCGCCCAGCTGAACCGGACACCCGCAATCGTGTCGGTGGTCGAAGACAGCGTGTACTCGCTCTTCTCCTTGCCGCCGACCAGCCCGAAGATGAAGGTCGGGTCCAGCGCATAGTTCACCACGCCGCGGGCGTAGGCTTGGTCGAGCACGGTGGCGTCGTTGCCGGACCGATATTTCGTGGTTTCCTGGGCTGCCTCGACAGAGAACCCGAGCGGTTGGGGTTTCTGTTCGAACGTCAGCGAATCGCGCTTCACGACCGAGTTGCGGCGCGGGTCGTTCCCGTTGAATTCCCCGCGGCGCTCGGTCCAGATATTGTCGGTTCGCAACGACAAGGACACGCCCGGCGTGAAGCTGTGCTGCAGATACGGGCTGAATCGATACTGCAGCGAATTGATCTTGTTCAAGCCGCTCTCGGTGTCGGCGCGGGCCGTGTAGGGGTCAGAGGCCACCTGCTCGGCGAGCACCGAGGTGTCGAAATACAACCAACGCTCGACCAGATTCGCATTCAGTGCGACCTTGCCGTTGGGCAGCAGGCGGTTTTCCTGCGTGGAATGCGTGTACACCAGGGCCTTCAAGCCGACATCGCCCTCCAGGGTGAAGCTCGCACCCCGCCCGCGCACGAGCAGGCGCGGCTCGATATCGACGATCACGTCTCTCTCTCGTTCGTTCGAGAACGAAAAGCCGCTGTTGTTGGTGGCGGTGATCAGGGCCCCCAGAGAAGGCTCGAAGCGCCATGCTCGCGCGGCCGACAATTGTTGGGCGGCCCGATCGGCCTCCAGCTTTGCGAGGTCTTCGGCACTCACCAAGGGGCGCGTCTGGGCATGCGACAGCGTTGCCATGCAGGGCAACAAAGCAAGCCAGATCAGCGAGCGCATCGGCCGCGCGCGCGGATGGGCCCGCTTCGGAAGGGCCTGTTGGTTTGCCGGGGCGCGCTGATCGAGGGAATCCATGCCGCTAAGCCTCACCGTAACCATACTGCTGATGTTCCGAAGTGCGTTCCGAGCGATTGAGCATGGACAGCACGATGGGGCAGGCCTGGACGGCGGCGAAGGCCTGGGTGATTTCGTCTCTGCCGGTGGAGCCCTCAGCCACGACCATCAGGATCTG
>JANMYQ010000299.1:0-18340 GCA_031382215.1 Methylibium sp. | reverse complement strand
GGGCGACTCTTCGTGGCCGGCGAACAGCGAGCCGATCATCACCATCGACGCACCGAAACGCACGCTCTTGGCAATGTCGCCATGGTCGCGAATGCCGCCGTCGGCGACGATCGGCTTGGTCGCCACGCGCGCGCACCACTTGAGGGCAGAGAGCTGCCAGCCGCCGGTGCCGAAGCCTGTCTTGAGTTTGGTGATGCACACCTTGCCGGGGCCGACGCCGACCTTGGTCGCGTCGGCGCCCCAGTTCTCCAGGTCGATCACCGCCTCGGGCGTGGCCACGTTGCCGGCGATCACGAAGGCGGCCGGCAGCCTCTTCTTGATGTACTCGATCATCTTGTGCACGCTGTCGGCGTGGCCGTGCGCGATGTCGATGGTGATGTAGTCAGCACCGAGTCCGCTGCTCGCGAGCTTGTCGATGACGGCGTAGTCGGGCGGCTTGACGCCCGAGCTGAGCGACACGAACAGCCCCTTGTCGCGCATGCGCCGCGCGTAGGCGAGGTTGTCGATGTCGAAGCGGTGCATCACGTAGAAGAAGCCGTTCGCGGCGAGCCACTCGGTGATCGGCTCATCGACCACCGTCTTCATGTTGGCCGGCACCACCGGCAGGTTGAAGCGGCGCGGGCCGAACTCCACCGAGGCGTCGCACTCGCTGCGGCTTTCCACGCGGCACTTGCGCGGCAGCAGCAGCACGTTGTCGTAGTCGAAGATTTCCATGGTTCTCTCGCTCCTTGAGGAAACAGCCGCACGTTGAAGGCAGTGTGCGAACTAAGGCTGCGAGCGCTTGACTTGATGACCCGGCCGGTCCGCGAAGGCCGCTGGCAAAGAGCGGTGCGGAAAACAGAACCGGGCACCAATATTTGGGCCCGGTGCCGAATTCTACGCGGGTCGCTTCCTCCTGCGCTGGCTCCTAGAATGCCTCGATGAATTCACAGCAGAACGCGCCGCCCGAGGACGATCCGTCCATGCCCCTGTTCGAAGAACACGACAGGGCGGTGGTCGCGGCGCCAGCGCAGGTTCAACCTGTGCACGAAGCCCAAGGACTGCTGCGCGGCCTGAACCCCGAGCAACTCGCCGCCGTGACCTTGCCGGCGCGCCCGGCGCTGATCCTGGCCGGCGCCGGCTCGGGCAAGACGCGCGTGCTGACCACGCGCATCGCGTGGTTGATCCAGACCGGGCAACTTTCGCCCGGCGGCGTGATGGCGGTGACCTTCACGAACAAGGCCGCCAAAGAGATGCTCACTCGGCTGGGCGCGATGCTGCCGCTGCCGGTGCGCGGCATGTGGATCGGCACCTTCCACGGCCTGTGCAACCGCTTCTTGCGCGCACACTGGAAACTCGCCGCGCTGCCGCAGGGCTTCCAGATCCTCGACTCGGCCGACCAGCTCTCGGCCGTCAAACGCATCATCAAGGCAATGAACCTGGACGAAGAACGCTTCGTGCCCAAGCAGGTCACCTGGTTCATCGCCGGCACGAAGGAAGATGGGCATCGGCCGAAGGACGTGGAGATCCGCGACGAGCAGACGCGGACGATGGTGCAGATCTACCAGGCCTACGAAGACCAGTGCCAGCGGGAAGGCGTGGTCGACTTCGCCGAACTGCTGCTGCGCACCTACGAGCTGATGTGCGACAACCCGTCGCTGCGCGAGCACTACCAGCACCGCTTTCGCCACATCCTGGTCGACGAGTTCCAGGACACCAACAAGCTGCAGTACGCGTGGCTGAAGATGTTCGCCGGCCCGCCGGGGCAGGGCGGCTGCGCGGTGTTCGCGGTGGGCGACGACGACCAGAGCATCTACGCCTTCCGCGGCGCGCAGGTGGGCAACATGGCCGACTTCGAGCGCCAGTTCCACGTGCAGCAGGTCATCAAGCTGGAGCGCAACTACCGCTCGTTCGGCAACATCCTCGACGCCGCAAACGAGCTGATCGCGCACAACTCGCGCCGCCTGGGCAAGAACCTGCACACCGAGGCTGGCCCCGGCGAGCCGGTGCGCGTGCGCGAGGCGACGAGCGACTTTGCCGAAGCGCAGTGGTTCGTCGAAGAAGCACAGCAGTTGCACCGCGACGGCACATCACGCAGCAACATCGCGCTGCTCTACCGCAGCAACGCGCAGAGTCGGGTGATGGAGAGTGCGCTGTTCAACGCCAGCGTTCCGTACAAGGTCTACGGCGGCCTGCGCTTCTTCGAGCGCGCCGAGGTCAAGCATGCACTGAGTTACCTGCGCCTGATCGAGAACGCCAACGACGACACCAGCTTCTTGCGCGTCGTCAACTTCCCGACGCGCGGCATCGGAGCGCGGACCGTCGAGCAGTTGCAGGACGCGGCACGCGCGAGCGGCCGCAGCCTGGCCCAGAGCGTGGGCGCGCTGGCAGGCAAGGGCGGCAACAACCTGCAGGCTTTCGTCGCGCTGATCGACACGATGCGCGACGCGACCAAGGGGCTCACCTTGCGCGAGATCATCGAGCACATGCTCGACGCTTCGGGCCTGGTCGACTTCTACAAGACCGACAAGGAAGGCGCCGACCGGCTCGAGAACCTGGCCGAACTGGTGAACGCGGCCGAAGCCTTCGTCACGCAAGAGGGTTTCGGCAAGGACGCGGTGGCGCTGCCGGTGGACGAAGTGGCCGGCGCCTTGAGCGAAGGCACACCCACCGCTGTGGCGTTGGCGGCAGTGACGCCCGACGCCGACACCGGCGAGATCATGTCGCCGCTGGCCGCCTTCCTGACGCACGCTTCGCTCGAAGCCGGCGACAACCAGGCGCAGGCCGGGCAGGACGCGGTGCAGCTGATGACGGTGCATTCGGCCAAGGGCCTGGAGTTCGACTGCGTGTTCATCACCGGCTTGGAGGAAGGCCTGTTCCCGCACGAGAACTCGGTGGCCGATCTCGACGGGCTCGAAGAAGAACGCCGCCTGATGTACGTGGCCATCACGCGTGCCCGCAAGCGCCTGTACCTGAGCTTCAGCCAGACGCGCATGCTGCACGGCCAGACGCGCTACAACGTCAAGAGCCGCTTCTTCGACGAACTGCCCGAGAGCGCGCTGAAGTGGATCACGCCGCGCAACCAGGGCTTTGGCTCGGGCTTTGCGCGCGAGTACCAGTCGGCCTGGGCCAAGGGCTCGGGGCTCAATTCGATCGTCGGCGCCGGCAACGTGGCGGCACGAAATGTCGGTTCAAGCGCGCCGGCCTTTGGCGCCGGGCCCAAGACCGCGAGCCACGGCCTGCGCTCGGGGCAGGGCGTGTTCCACACCAAGTTCGGCGAAGGTGTGGTCGTCACCTTGGAAGGCCATGGCGACGACGCCCGCGCGCAGGTCAACTTCGGGCGCCACGGCATGAAGTGGCTGGCCTTGTCGGTGGCCAAGCTGACACCGGTCAATTAGAGCTGCGGGTACTCTCGGTTGAGGGCATCGAGCCCTCTCCCTCGCTGAACCCGACGCTGGTCGATCCCCGTAAACGGGGCCCCTCGCCCTTCGCTCTGGGCTCAGACGCCCACGTCGTCGATCTCCCGGTACACGTCGCGCATCCACATCTTCAGGCGCTGGCGGTCCATCAGGCCCAAGGTGGCGGGTTCGCGGTCGGAGCTACCCTGCGCCTTCCAGAAGCTGCTGCTGCCGGCGTCGACCTTGTTGATCACGCTGTCGTGCAGGCGCTTCACGGTGATGACCTTGCCGCCGAGCTGCAGCGCGCGGGCCTGTTCGCCGCTCTGTTCCAGTGCATCGAAATCGTTGCCGCGCACCTGGTTGCGCACCAGCACGTATTTCAGGCCGGTGCCGAAGCGGTCGAGCAGCTTGCGCAGCAGGTCGACGGAGTCCTTGCCCGAATCCATCACGTGCCAGTAGTACAGCGGCAGGCCCACTTCATCGGCCAGGCCGAGCACGCCGGAATCGTCCATCCACTTCACCAGCGGCTCGTGCGTCTGCGCCGCCAGGTCCACCAGCACGCGGCGCTCGGGCAGTTCGACGGCGGCTTCGACGATGCTGTCGAGCGCTTCGTAGCGGTCCACCACCACCGGCGAGGCGTAGCCGGAATAAAAGCGCATCAGCGCGCCGTGCGAGCGGTCGGTGTCGAAGCCGAGGAACGGAATGTTGCGGTCGATCATGTACTGCGCCAGCACCCGCGCCATCAGCGACTTGCCGACACCGCCCTTTTCACCGCCGACGAAATGAATGTTGGCCAATCGATCCTCCGTGTGGGTTGTTGCAAACCGCGTTCGATTATGTCGCGCCGACGCGTCCGTCACGGCACCGTCACGAAACTGCCACGGCTGTTTCATCTTCGCCTCCCAGCATCGCAAGCTGTATTTCCCATCCCCCAGCCGTAGCGAGGAATCAATGAACCGATCTGCAGACCCAAGCGCCCAACACGACGACGACGCCGACCTGAACCGCTCCGGCAACCCGAGCTTCAACGCCGTGCTCGATGCGCGTCTGTCACGCCGCTCGATCCTGCGCGGCGGCGTCGGCACCGCCGCCACCGCGGTGTTGGGCAGCTGGACGCTCGCGGCCTGTGGCGGCAGCGACGACGACCCGGCGCCTGCGCCGACCACGACGAACATCAACTCGCTGTCCTTCGCCGCCGTGCCCAAGAGCGTGGCCGACACGGTCCTGGTGCCCACGGGCTACAGCGCCGCCGCGATCTACGCGCTCGGCGACCCGCTGACCGCGGCCACGCCGGCCTACAAGAACGACGGCACCGACACCGACTTCGACAACCGCGCTGGCGACCACCATGACGGCATGGAGTACTTCGGCCTGAACGCCGCCGGCACCGCACGCGACCCGCAGGGCTCCGCGCGCGGCCTGCTCGCGATGAACCACGAAGCCACCAGCGGCCGTGACGTGCGCTCGTATTACATCCACGCCAATGGCGGCACGGTCAACCCGCGCCCTGCCGCCGAGGCCGACAAGGAAATCCCGATCCACGGCCTGTCGGTCGTTGAAGTGCGCAAGACCGGCACCGCCTGGTCGTATGTTCAGGGCTCGGCCTACAACCGTCGCGTCACGCCGCTCACGCCGGTGCAGATCTCCGGCCCCGGGCGCGGCAACGCGCTGATGAAGACGCTTTACTCGGTCGACGGCACCACCACCCGCGGCACGCTGAACAACTGCGGCACTGGCTACACGCCCTGGGGCAGCTTCCTGACCGGCGAAGAGAACTGGGCCGGCTACTTCACCCGCGGCGCGGCCGACAACGCGGCGCGGGCCAACGACAAGAGCGTCGTCTCGCTCAACCGCTACGGCCGTGCCCAAGGCGCCGCCAGCCGGCACGGCTGGGAAACCGCCGGTGCGGCCGATCAATACGCGCGCTGGAACATCAGCAAGCTCGGCGTGTCCACCGACGGCACCGACGACTATCGCAACGAGCTGAACGGTTTCGGCTGGATCGTCGAGATGGACGCCTACGACAAGACCGCCGCTGTCAAGAAGCGCACCGCGCTCGGCCGCTTCGCCCACGAGAGCGCCGCCTTCGGCAAGGCGGTCGCCGGCAAGCCGCTGGCCGTGTACCAGGGTGACGATTCGCGCGGCGAGTACATCTACAAGTTCGTCTCCACCGCGCTGTGGGACGCCGCCGACGCCACTCCCGCCAACCGCATCGCCACCGGTGACAAGTACCTGGATTCGGGCAAGCTCTACGTCGCCAAGTTCAACGCCGACGGCACCGGCACCTGGATCGAACTGGCCATCGGTAACCCGCTGATCGCTGGCTTCGCGACCTACGCGTTTGCCGACCAGGCCGATGTGCTGGTCAACGCCCGCCTGGCCGCCGACGCCGTGGGCGCCACCAAGATGGACCGCCCGGAGTGGTGCGCCGTGCACCCGACCACCGGCGAGATCTACTACACGCTGACCAACAACAGCAACCGCAAGCTCGAGCCGGTGGCCGGCCAGTTCGGCCTGGACGCCGCCAACCCGCGTGCCTACAGCGACTCGTTTGCCGGCGGCGCCGCGGGTGCGCCGGGCAACATCAACGGCCACATCATCCGCATGGCCGAGGCTGGCGGTGAAGCCGCGGCCGTTTCGTTCAGCTGGGACGTGTACCTGTTCGGCGCCCAGTCGGACGCCGACGCGGCCAAGGTCAACCTGTCGTCGCTGACCGCCGACCAGGACTTCTCGAGCCCCGACGGCCTGTGGTTCAGCCCCACGACCAAGCTGTGCTGGATCCAGACCGACGACGGTTCGTACACCGACGTCAGCAACTGCATGATGCTGGTCGGCGTGCCCGGCCAGGTGGGCGATGGTGCGAAGACAACGCTGAGCTACACCACCACCGCCGGTGGCGCCGTCAACATCGACACCTACATCGGCAAGAAGCCGACCGCGACGACGCTGCGCCGTTTCCTCGTCGGCCCGGTCGATTGCGAACTGACCGGCTGCACCGAGACGCCCGACGGCAAGACGCTGTTCGCGAACATCCAGCACCCGGGTGAAACGCTGGCCGCGGTGGCTGACATTGCCGACCCGAGCAAGTACCCGAGCCACTGGCCCGGCAACGCTGGCTACGGTGCCGGTGGCGCGACGGCACGGCCGCGCTCTGCAACGATTGCGATCACCAAGAACGACGGCGGGTTGATCGGCAGCTGACCGCCGAAAATCCGTCTCCTCCGGAGAGGACTGGCCGCGAGCCTGAGGTTCGCGGCCTTTTTCTTTGCGCTGTCGGGATCAGCCGCGCCCGACGAACGGCATCTTCGTCGCCATCACCGTCATGAACTGCACGTTCGCCTCCAGCGGCAGGCTGGCCATGTGAACGACGGCGTTGGCCACGTGCTGCACGTCCATGCGCGGCTCGACCATCATCGTGCCGTTGGCCTGCGGCACGCCGCCGGTCATGCGCTGGGTCATGTCGGTGGCGGCGTTGCCGATGTCGATCTGGCCGCAGGCGATGTCGTGCGCGCGGCCGTCGAGCGAGACCGCCTTGGTCATGCCGGTGATGGCGTGCTTGGTGGCGGTGTAGGGCGCGCTGAACGGCCGCGGCGCGTAGGCCGAGATCGAACCGTTGTTGATGATGCGGCCGCCCTTGGGCGTCTGGTTCTTCATCATCCTGAACGCCTCTTGGGTACACAGGAACACAGCGGTCAGGTTGATGTCGACCACCTTCTTCCACTGCTCGAAGCTCAGCTCGTCGAGCGGGATCGCCGGTGCGCCAGTGCCGGCGTTGTTGAACAGCACGTCGAGCCGGCCGAAGGCCGTGGGGGTGGCGGCGACCAGCGCCTTCACTGCGGCCGGGGCGGTCACGACGGTCGCGACCGGGAGGGCGTTCTTGCTCAGCGCGCCGGCCAGCGTCGCTGTTTCTTGCAGCGCGTCGGCGCGGCGGCCGGCCAGCACCACCGAATAACCGGCGTTCAGCAGCGCGAGTGCGCTGGCGCGGCCGATGCCGCTGCCCGCGCCGGTGACCAATGCAACTTTCATGATGTCTCCTCGTTCAGGGTTGAAGAATCGGGGGGTTCGGCCGAACCGGCTTCGAAACAGTCGGCAAAGGTGAAGTAGAGCGACGCGTAGAACACGGTCGAGAAGATCAGCGACACGGGCGTGGCCAATGGCGCCATCATCTGCCGTTGCCCCAGCAGCCCGAAGAGCAGGCTGGCCAGCACCACAAACAGCAGGAGCGACGCCAGCCAGCCGAGCGCGTAAACAATGAAGGCACCGCGGTTGCGCCAGCAGGCCACGAGGCTGAAGAACAGCGCCTTGGCGGGAGGGTGGCCACCCCAGTGCACCAGCGCCGGCGCGTGCCAGAACGGCACCGCCAGCAGCCCGGCCAGCCCGAAGCGCAGCATCAGCCCGAGCTGCAGCCGGCCGTCGGACAGCGCCTCCTGCATTGCCTCGGGCGTGGCCTTGCTGTCCGACATGACCTGCATCGCGAGGTTGAGTGCGCCGCCGTCCACGAGGTTGCTGAGCCACATGATCAGCGCCGTTGCCGCCGCGTACAGGATGCCGAGCTGCAGCATCGCCACGCGCGCCGCGCGCCCCTGCTGCAGCGGCTCGATGAACACCCACGGCAGTGGAAAGCGCCCTTCGAGCGCGCGCTGCGTGCCGATCATGAAGCCGAGCGAGACCAGCGGCATCGCCACCATCAACAACGAGCCCACCAGCGGCAGCAGCAGGGCCAGGAACAGCAGGAACATGAAGCTCGCAAACAGCCCGGCAAAACCGAGCGGCTGCTTGAAGAAGATGGCAAAACCCTGGCGCAGCCATTGCAGGCCACGCGAGGCGGGGACGAGTCGAAGTTTCATGGTGCTTTCAATGGCCGGCGCCGCCCTGGGTCAGGGCAGTGGGCATGGCCGGTGTGGCCGCTCGGGCGAACGACCAGGGTGAATCCACGCGCGCTTGCAGCACGCGTTCGAAGTGGCTCGGGTCGTGCGGCAGCAGCACGCTGGCATCGCGCGGCAGGTGCAGGTCCCAAAGGCGCGAGATCCAGAAGCGCAGCGCCGCGGCGCGCATGGCGGCCGGCAGCAGCCGCGTCTCGTCGTCGCGCAGGCGGCGCACCGCGTCGTAGGCGGCGACGAAGGCGTGCGCGCGTTCATCGTCGATCTGCCCGGTTGCCAGCTCGATGCACCAGTCGTTCAGGCACACCGCGATGTCGAACACGAAGGTGTCGATGCCGGCGAAGTAGAAGTCGAACAGGCCTGTCAGCGTGTCGCCTTCGAACATCGCGTTGTCGCGGAACAGGTCGGCATGGATAGCCCCGCGCGGCAGCGCCGCATGGTTGGGCTTGGTGGCGAGTTGCTCCTGGAACGCGAGTTCGGTCTCGATCAGCCGGCGCTGCGGCGGCGACAGGTGCGGCAGCACCAGCGGCACGGTGACGCTCCACCAGTCGAGCCCGCGCAGGTTGGGTTGGCGGCGTTTGAAGTCCTGCCCCGCCAGGTGCATGCGCGCCAGCATGTGGCCGACCTGCGCACACTGCAGCGCGCTGGGCGCCAGCGGGTGCTGGCCCGGCAGCCGGTCGACCACCGCCGCGGGTTTGCCGTTCAGGTGGTGCAGGATGGTGCCGGCGGCATCGGCCTTCGGCCCCGGCACCGGGATGCCGCGCTCGGCCAGGTGCTTCATCAGGTGCAGGTAGAAGGGCAGCTCCTGCGCGGTGAGGCGCTCGAACAGGGTCAGCACGTAGCGGCCCTGCGTGGTGTCGACGAAGTAGTTGGTGTTCTCGATGCCGCCAACGCAGGGCGTGAGCGCTGTGAGCTCGCCGACGCAGAGCCGGGCGATGAGCGCTGCGGCCTCGTCGAACGAGACCTCGGTGTAGACCGCCATGAACTGCCTTAGAACTTCAGGACGTTCCAGACCCGCTTGCCTGCCGCGCCGCGCGAGGTGTTGGCGCCGTCGCCCAGGTCGCGCGAGCCATCGCCGGTGATGATCTCGTAGGGGGCCGTTCCGCCGCGCTTGGGCGAGACGACGATGCGTTGCGTGTGGCCGCGCACCTTCAGCTCGTCGATGCGCGCGCCGTCGTCTTCGACGACCGTCTGCTGTACCTTCGGCTCGTTGCGGCCGGCGCTTTCGGCGATCACCGGAGCGGCAACCTTGGGCGCCGTCTTGGTGGGCGTTTGCGCAGCCGCCTGGGCCAGGCAGGCGGCGCCGCTCAGCGCCATCGCGCCGGCCAGAAGCGCAGATGAAATCAGGTTCATGCGGGCATTCTAGGGGCCAGGGTCGGCACGCGCCGAGCGTGACCCCACGGGCCTTGATTCACAATGCCGCCATGAGTGAAAAGAGCACTGACAACGCGCCCGACAAGACCTTGCTGCTGGTAGACGGCTCCAGCTATCTCTACCGCGCCTTTCACGCGCTGCCCGACCTGCGCAGCATGGACGGTTTCCCCACCGGCGCCATCCACGGCGTGGTGGCGATGCTCAAGCTGCTGCGCCGCCAGTACAACGCCGAACACGCCGCTTGCGTGTTCGACGCCAAGGGCCCGACCTTCCGCGACGAGTGGTACGCCGAGTACAAAGCAACCCGCTCGCCGATGCCCGAGGCGCTGGCGCAGCAGATCGAGCCGATCCACGAGGTCGTGAAGCTGCTCGGTTGGCCGGTGCTGACGGTGCCCGGCATCGAGGCCGACGACGCGATCGGAACGCTGGCCAAGGTCGCGGCGCAAGCCGGGCACAAGGTGGTGGTGTCCACCGGCGACAAGGACCTGGCGCAGCTCGTCAACGAGCACGTGACCCTGATCAACACGATGAGCAACGAAAAGCTCGACGTGGCCGGCGTGAACGCCAAGTTCGGCGTGCCGCCCGAACGCATCATCGACTACCTGACCCTGATGGGCGACGCGGTGGACAACGTGCCCGGCGTCGACAAGGTGGGCCCGAAGACCGCTGCGAAGTGGATTGCCGAACACGGCTCGCTCGACGGCGTGATGGCCGCCGCCGCCGGCATGAAGGGCGCCGCCGGCGAGAACCTGCGCAAGGCGCTGGCCTGGCTGCCGCAAGGCAAGCGCCTGGTGACCGTGGTGACTGACTGCGACCTGAGCGGCCACGTGCCCGGCTGGCCTGAACTGGAGGCGCTGGCCTTCAAGCCGGTCGATCGCGAGCCCCTGGTGGCGTTCTACGCGCGCTACGGCTTCAAGACCTGGCGCAAGGAGCTGGAGGATGCGGCGGCTGCTGCGCGTGCCGAGGCCGGTGAGCTCGCGGCATCGGCGCCCGAAGGGCAGGGCGGTGCAGCGCCAGTGAACGAACCCGCCGTGCCGGCGGCGCCCGTTGCAGACGCGCCAGCGCTCGCCAAGCACTACGAAACGATCCTCGATTTCGACGCGCTGGACGCCTGGCTGGCGCGCATCCAGGCGGCGCCGCTGACCGCCATCGACACCGAGACTGATTCACTCGACCCGATGCGCGCGCAGATCGTCGGCATCTCTGTGTCGCTGCAAGTCGGCGAGGCCGCCTACATCCCGCTGCGCCACACTTATGCCGGCGCACCCGACCAGTTGCCCTTCGACGCCGTGCTGGCCCGCCTGAAACCCTGGCTCGAAGACGCCAACGCCGCCAAGCTAGGCCAGAACATCAAGTACGACACGCACGTGCTGGCCAACGCCGGCATCACGGTCCGCGGCTACGTGCATGACACCTTGCTGCAGAGCTACGTGCTCGAAGCCCACAAGCCGCACAGCCTGGAAAGCCTGGCCTCGCGCCACCTCGGCCGCAACGGCCTGAGCTACGAAGACGTGTGCGGCAAGGGCGTGCACCAGATTCCGTTTGCGCAGGTCGACATCGCCAAGGCGGCCGAATATTCCAGCGAAGACAGCGACATGACGCTGCACGTGCACCAGGCGCTGTGGCCCAAGCTCGAAGCCACCGAGGCGCTGATGGACGTGTACCGCCGCATCGAAATGCCGACCTCGGTGGTGCTCGGCCGGATCGAACGCCACGGCGTGCTGATCGACGCGGCGCTGCTGGCGCGCCAGAGCGCCGAACTCGCCGAGCGCATGGTCGCGCTGGAGCAGCAAGCGTACGAACTGGCCGGACAGCCTTTCAACCTGGGCAGCCCCAAGCAGATCGGCGAGATCCTGTTCAACAAGCTCGGCCTGCCCGCCAAGAAGAAGACCGCCAGTGGCGCGCCCAGCACCGACGAAGAAGTGCTGGCCGAACTGGCCGCCGACTATCCGCTGCCGGCCAAGCTGCTGGAGCACCGCAGCCTGTCCAAGTTGAAGGGCACCTACACCGACAAGCTGCCGCTGATGGTGAACCCCGCCACCGGCCGCGTGCACACCAACTATGCGCAGGCGGTGGCGGTGACGGGGCGCCTGTCGAGCAACGACCCGAACCTGCAGAACATCCCGATCCGCACCGCGGAAGGCCGGCGCGTGCGCGAAGCTTTCATCGCGCCGCCGGGCCACGTGATCCTGAGCGCCGACTACTCGCAGATCGAGCTGAGAATCATGGCCCACATCTCCGGCGACCCGGGCCTGCTGAACGCGTTTGCGCAGGGCATCGACGTGCACCGCGCCACCGCCAGCGAGGTGTTCAACGTGCCGGTGCCCGACGTGTCGAGCGAACAGCGCCGCTACGCCAAGGTCATCAACTTCGGTCTGATCTACGGCATGGGCGCGTTCGGGCTGGCGAACAACCTGGGCATCGAGCAGAAGGCCGCGCGCGACTACATCGAGCGTTACTTCACCCGCTTTGCCGGCGTGAAGCGCTACATGGACGAGACCAAGGAATCAGCGCGCCACAAGGGCTACGTCGAGACCTACTTTGGCCGCCGCATCTACCTGCCCGAGATCATGGGCGGCAGCGGCCCGCGCAAGAGCGGCGCCGAACGCCAGGCCATCAACGCGCCGATGCAGGGCACCGCGGCCGACCTGATCAAGCTCGCGATGATCGCGGCCCAGGACACGCTGGACCGCGAACAGCGCGCGACGAAGATGATCATGCAAGTGCATGACGAATTGGTGTTCGAGGTGCCTCTTGGTGAGTTGGAGTGGGCACGTGCCGAGGTGCCGCGCATCATGGCGGGGGTTGCGGAGTTAAAGGTGCCATTGCTGGCGGAGGTCGGCGTCGGGGCGAATTGGGAAGAGGCGCACTGACGGTCATGCATCGCGCGCTTGAAGTTTTTGCTGCGCGGGACTGCGCGGGCAAAGCCACAGGCGGCAGGCGTGCTCCGCTTCGCTTCGGCGGTCTACGCTGGCGCTCCGACTGCCTTCCGGTGCTCGGTCTCGCGGCCCGTCGCCGAAACTCACTCCGCTCCCGTCGGTCGACTTCGTTCAAACAGTCGGCGACAAGTCAGTTGTTGATGCGCGCTGCGCGCGCGGGCCACGAGCCCTGTGCTCCTCAGCGCCGAAGAGGCGCTGCGCCCGCCCGCCGCCTGCGGCTTTGCTGGCGGCGCTGGAGTTTGCGCTGGCAAGAGCGTCAACCCGAGGCGGAGATGCATCCCACATTTGCGGTGTTAGGGTATTGTTCCTCATGCCACACAAGTCAAATTCATGGACGCAGGATTGAGTACCTTGATCACCGGGCTCGTCGCCGGGCTTGGCATTGGAACCGCAATCACTGCGCTGGTCCAGCACTCACTGAAGCGGAGAGAGTCAACCTACGAAAGCCAGCGCAAGGACCTGGAGGCGAGGTACCGAGTCGTAATCCTGCTGATGTATGCCGCCTTCGACTTCGCAGGGAACAAGACTACGATTCGCATTCATCGCCCGGACCTGCAGAGCAAGGAGTCCATCCTGGAAGAGTTGGAGGCCGAATGGACCAACATGATTCTGTTCGCCTCATCCGAGGCCCTCAGATCGCTGCGTTCATTCATCAATGCTCCGAGTCGCGCGAACCTCTTGGCGGCCGCCTTCGCGATGCGTAAGGATCTCGGACGAGGGAAGATCAAATTCTTGGACGTCGTGTGAAAAGTTAACCGCCGCCAGCAAAGCCGCAGGCGGCGGGCGGGCGCAGCGCCTCTTCGGCGCTGAGGAGCACAGGGCTCGTGGCCCGCGCGCGCAGCGCGCATCAAGAACTGACTTGTCGCCGCCTGTTTGAGCGTAGCGCCGCGAAGCAAGCGAAGCGAGTTCGGCGACGGGCCGCGAGACCGAGCACCGGAAGGGAGTCGGAGCGCCAGCGTAGACCGCCGAAGCGAAGCGGAGCACGCCTGCCGCCTGCGGCTTTGCCCGCGCCAACGTCCGCACGTGGTCTTCGAAAGCAGAGCCGAAGGCGCAGGGCTCAGCCCGGCTTCCCGCCCGCGTCGTCGCCGGCACCTGCGCCCGCGCCCGCGCGATAGATGACCCAATACACCCCTGCCACCAGCACGCTGCCTCCAATCAGATTCCCCGCGATCACGGGCACAAGGTTGGCGGCCATCGAACCCCAGCCGACCAGCGGCAAACCAGCCACGGCGTGATCGACTTGCAGCAACATCGCCAGCGGAAAGAAGAACATGTTCGCCACGCTGTGTTCGAAGCCCAAGGCAACGAACGCGGCAATGGGCGGCACGATGGCGATGGCCTTGTCGGTGACGCTGCGGCCGGCGGCGGCCATCCACACGGCCATGCAGACGAGCACGTTGCACAGCACGCCCTTGAAGAAGGCCACGTCGGAGGGCAGGGCGGCCTTGGTGGCGGCGATGCGCAGGGCTTGCTGCGCGAGCGCGCCGTCGTTGAGTTCGGTGGTGCGCGACAGCCAGACCAGTAATGCCAGCGCCGCCGCGCCGACGAAGTTGCCGACGCACACCACGGCCCAGTTGCGCAGCAACTCGCCGGTGCCGATGCGCCGGCTGGCCCATGCCATGGCGAGCAGGTTGTTGCCGGTGAACAGTTCAGCGCCAGCGACGACGACCAGCAGCAGCCCTAGCGAGAACACCAGCCCGCCGAGCGGGCGCGAGATAGCGAACGACAGGCTCGTGTCGGCGCTGACCAGCACGAACATCATCGAGCCCAGCCCGATGAAGGCGCCGGCCAACACTGCCAGCATGAACATCGAGCGCAGTGGCAGGCGCGCCTTGGTCACGCCGACGGCGTCGATGCGCTGGGCGATCTCGCGCGGGGAGTAGGCGTCGAAGCCGAAGACGTCGGACATGGTGCGGGGGCGGCCGCAGGCGGGCAGGGCCGAAGGACGGTGCCTGGCGGCGCAGCGGTATCGTGCCCGAAGGCGGCACGAGTGCGGCTTGAGGAGGGTCAAGGCGGCCAGAGGCTGTCATCGGACTGTCGCAAATAGTTCATAAACTGGGGGAATGAACGACTCGGCCCACCCGACCGCGCTGGCGATGCCTGCTTTGCTGAACCGCGAAAGCGCGATCCTGGAGTTCAATCGGCGGGTGCTCGCGCAGGCTCGCCGCGCCGATGTGCCATTGCTGGAGCGGCTGCGCTATGTGTGCATCGTCTCCAGCAACATGGACGAGTTTTTCGAAGTGCGCTTTGCCGACTACATCGAAGCCTCGCGCGGGCCGGGCACCGGCGTTTCGGCGCGCGACCTGGCCTCGGTGGCGGCGGACGCGCATGCGCTGATCGACGAGCAGTACGCGATCTTCAACGACGAGCTGATGCCGCGCCTGCGCGCCGAGGGCATCGTGATCCTGAACCACGCCGACCGCAACGAGGCGCAGCGGCGCTGGGTGGCGCAGTTCTTTGCCACGCAGGTCCGGCCGCTGCTGGTGCCGGTGGGGCTGGACCCGTCGCACCCGTTCCCGCAGGTGGCCAACAAGTCGCTCAACTTCATTGCGCGCCTGGGTGGAAAGGACGCTTTCGGGCGCGAGAACACCATCGCCATCGTCAAGGTGCCGCGCGTGCTGCCGCGGGTGATCAAGCTGCCGGCGGCGCTGGCCGGCGGCGGCCAGGCTTTCGTGCTGCTGACGAGCGTGATCCGGGCCCACCTGGGCGAGCTGTTTCCGGGCCGCGAGGTCGAGGCGTTCTCGCAGTTCCGCGTCACGCGCGACTCCGACCTGGAGGTCGACGAAGACGACGTGACCAACCTGCGCCAGGCGCTGCGCTCGGGGCTGACGACACGTCACTTCGGCCAGGCCTTGCGCATCGAGGTGGTCAACACCTGCCCGCCGGAATTGGCGGACTTTCTGCTGATGCAGTTCAACCTGCCTGCGGCGGCGCTGTACAAGGTCAATGGGCCGGTCAACCTGGTGCGGCTGAACCAGTTGATCGACCAGGCCGACGATGCCGAGGGCGCGCCGACCCTGCGCTTCGTGCCTTTCGAGCCGGCCTGGCCAGCCACCTTGCCACGGCAGCAGTCGATGTTCGACCGGCTGCGCCACGGCGACGTGCTGCTGCACCACCCGTTCGAGTCTTTCGAACCCGTGGTGCAGTTCCTGCGCGAAGCGGTGCACGACCCCGACGTGCTGGCGATCAAGCAGACGATCTACCGCACCGGCGCCGAGTCGCCGCTGATGGACTTGCTGATCGACGCAGCGCGGCGCGGCAAGGAAGTGATGTGCGTGGTGGAGTTGAAGGCGCGCTTCGACGAAGAAGCCAACATCAACTGGGCCGAGCGGCTTGAGGCGGTGGGTGCGCAGGTGGTGTACGGCATCGTCGGGCTCAAGACCCATGCCAAGCTGCTGCTGGTCACGCGGCGCGAAAGCGGCAAGCTGCGCCGCTACGCGCACCTGTCCACCGGCAATTACAACCCCAAGACCGCACGCCTGTACACCGACGTGGGCTACCTCACCGCCGACAAGGAGCTCACGTCCGACGCCGACGCGGTGTTCCAGCAGCTCGCCAGCCTGGGCCGCACGCGGCCGCTGCACGCGCTGCTGCAGGCGCCGTTCACCTTGCACCGGCAGATGCTGGCGCATATCCACAAGGTCACGCAGGCGGCTGAGGCGGGCCTGGCGGCGCGCATCGTCGTGAAGATCAACGCGCTGACCGACGTGCCGTTGATCGAAGCGCTGATCCGGTCAGCCCGCGCCGGCGCGCAGATCGACTTGATCGTGCGTGGTGCGTGCATGCTGCCGCCAGGCATCGAAGGCGTGACCGATCGGATTCGCGTGCGCTCGGTGGTGGGGCGCTTTCTGGAACATTCGCGTGTGATCTACTTCCGCTGGGGCGAGGCGGGCACCGACACGTCGGCAAGCGAGACGGGCGAGGCGCTGTTTCTGTCCAGCGCCGACTGGATGGGCCGCAACATGTTCGGCCGCATCGAAGTGGCGTGGCCGGTGCGCGACCCGGCGCTGCGCCAGCGCGTGATCGACGAATGCCTGGTGCCCTACCTGAACGACCAGCTCGATGCGTGGACTTTGTTGGCCGACGGCAGCTACCAGGCGGTGGGCGGCGAATCACCCAGCGCGCAGCAGGCGCTGATGGCGCGCGCGGCCGCCACCGCAGACCGGCGCTGAAGATGAGCTTGCGATGGACCTGATCCTGTGGCGCCACGCCGAAGCCTTCGAGCTGCGCGACGGCAAGGGTGATGACCTGGAGCGCGGTCTCACGCCCAAGGGCGAGCGCCAGGCCCAGCGCATGGCCGAGTGGCTGAACCAGCGCCTGGCGCATTCCACGCGCATCCTCGTCAGCCCGGCCAAGCGCTGCCAGCAGACGGCCAAGGCGCTGGGCCGCAACTTCAAGACGGTGACCGTGCTGGCGCCCGAGGGTGACGGCGAGGGCCTGCTCAAGGCCGCGCGCTGGCCCGACGCGCACGAGCCGGTGCTGGTGATCGGCCACCAGCCGACCCTGGGGCTGGTCGCTTCTTACGTGCTCAACGGCGTGCCGCAACCGTGGGCGGTGAAGAAGGGCGCCGTCTGGTGGTTGCGCAACCGCGACCGCGAAGGTCAGGCGCAGGTGGTGCTGCAGGCGGTGCAGGCGCCTGATCTCCTTTAAGTAGTGCCTGTGCATCGCAGACCACCACCATGCCGGTGACCGGTCAATTGCCTCGATGCCCTGGTCTTCAGGCCGCCTGACCTGACGCAACCTACCCTCGCTCCCTCGCTTGGCGACGCCGAAGGCATTGCGGCGGATAGCGGGTGAGGGGGCGGTGAGGCGGGTGCCACACTCTCCCTGAGAAGTGCCGCGAAGCGTTGGCGTAAGAACGCGGAGTTCTTGACTTGTCGTTTCTTGGCTTATTGCTTGCTCTTCGCTTTCGATGCTTTCGCAGTCGGATGAAGTAGCCTACTTCGCCATTTGAGCAATGTTGTGGCGTTGAATGGCTCGCCAGAAAACTCAATCTGTCGAACTGTCTTCTCTGCCCGGGCACTCTTCTCGATCAAGTAGCTGCGAATCTCCATCCACCGAATGACGCCAGCCGAATCTCGGATGACCAACATTACAGGCACCTTTTGGCGCATCCAGTAGTCGGCATGACGGTCAGACTTGATGCTGAAGACCTCGCGGTTATCGGGCCTTGTACGCAAGTATGAGTCTCCCGACTTTAGCTGGAGGAACAGTAGTTCCCCAGTTGCGTGCTGCTGGTCATCCTTGAATTCGATCTCCATATCGATACCGTGATCGCTTACGGGCTTCTCACGGCAAATTTGGCCCGCCAATGCAACGGTCGAAATCATCTCGCCGACTAGGGCACGCTCTTTACTTTCGTTGTCAAGTTCGACCTCTGCCTGCTCGGCGACTCCATCACCGACCTCTGGCCGGGCAACCTATTCACCAAGTACTTCGGAAAATACAACGCTGTCAAATTCGGCATCGGCGGGGACAGGTGCGAGAACGTCCTCTGGCGGCTGGAGCAGGGGGAATTGAAGGACACCGCTCCGAAGGTCATCGTCCTCCTCACCGGCACGAACAACTCCGGCATGAACACCGGCCCGGAAATCGCCACCGGCGTCACCGCCGTCGTCACCAAGCTCCGGACCATGCTCCCGCAGACGAAGATCCTCCTCGTCGGCATCCTCCCCAAGCGCGACCCGAATCGCGTGAACTCCGACGGCGCCAACCCCATCATCGCCAAGCTCGACGACGGCAAGATGATCCGCTTTCTCGATGTCGGCTC
>JANMYQ010000296.1:0-4772 GCA_031382215.1 Methylibium sp. | reverse complement strand
TGCGCTTCGCCATCCGCGAGGGTGGCCGCACCGTGGGTGCGGGCGTTGTTGCCAAGATCATCGAGTGATTGGCAAGCAAGAGGAAACAAGAGGGGCGTAGCTCAATTGGCAGAGCGCTGGTCTCCAAAACCAGAGGTTGGGGGTTCGATGCCCTCCGCCCCTGCCAGGCAGCAGGTCTGAGACCGGCGTCTGGCCACCGCAGCAGCCCGCAAGGCCACTCCGAGGTGCCTGCGGGCTTTACTGCTGAAAGGCGGCTGCAGTCTGAACTGCGCTGCTACTGCGAACCAAACTGAAAACCATGGCGAATCCTGAAGTCCAAACCGTTTCCACTGGCGCTGACAAGGCCAAGCTCGCCGCTGCGGCGCTGCTGGTGGTGGGGGCCGTGGTCGCGTTCTACATGCTGGGCAAGCAGGACCTGTGGCTGCGCGTCGGCGCGCTGGTGCTCTTGATGGCCGGCGCGATCGGCGTGTTCTTCACGTCCGAGCCGGGCAAACAACTGATTGCCTACGGCCAGGACTCGGCCCGCGAAGTGCGCAAGGTCGTGTGGCCCACCCGCAAGGAAGCCATGCAGATGACCGGCTACGTGTTCGCGTTCGTGTTCGTGATGGCCCTGTTCCTGTGGCTGACGGACAAGACGCTGGAATGGGTGATGTACGACCTGCTGCTGGGCTGGAAGAGGTGAGAACGCAATCATGACCACCGAACAAATCGCCACTTCTGAAGCAGCGGACGCGACCCCGCCCGAGGTTCCCTTCGTCGCCACACCCGCCACGAACAAGCGCTGGTACGTGGTGCACGCCTACTCCGGCATGGAAAAGGCCGTCGAGCGCAACCTGCGCGAGCGCATCGACCGCTCCGAATTGCAGGGAAAGTTCGGCCGCATCCTGGTGCCGATGGAAGAGGTGGTCGAGCTCAAGAACGGCAAGAAGTCGGTCAGCGAACGGCGCTTTTTCCCCGGCTACGTGCTGGTCGAGATGGAAATGGCCGACGACACCTGGCACCTGGTCAAGCACACCAGCAAGGTCACCGGTTTTGTCGGCGGCGCCAAGAACCGCCCGTCGCCGATTTCCGAAGCCGAGGTGATGAAGATCGTCACACAGATGCAAGAGGGCGTGGAGAAGCCGCGCCCCAAGGTGCAGTGGGAAGTGGGCGAACTGGTGCGCGTCAAGGAAGGCCCGTTCACCGACTTCAATGGCGCGGTGGAAGACGTCAACTACGACAAGTCCAAGGTGCGCGTGTCGGTGACGATCTTCGGGCGTGCGACTGGCGTCGAGCTCGACTTCTCGCAGGTCGAGAAGGTCTGAGGTTTTCAGCGCCGGCAGGGGCGCGGGCAAGGCGAAATCCTTGTTTGAATCCTGCCCGTTGCTGCCGGTGACGAGACACCGGCACGAGGAGCCAAGGTGGATCTGAAAAGATCGAGCCCTTAGCGTTTGAACTCAACAACCGCGCACTTCCCGATGGAAGCCTGCGGTTGACCTGAAGGAAAGAGATATGGCCAAGAAAATAGTCGGCTTGATCAAGCTGCAAATCCCTGCCGGCAAGGCAAACCCGTCACCCCCGATCGGCCCCGCGCTCGGTCAGCGCGGCCTGAACATCATGGAGTTCTGCAAGGCGTTCAACGCCCAGACGCAGAGCCTGGAGCCGGGCTTGGTGCTGCCGGTGGTGATCACCGCGTTCGCCGACAAGTCGTTCACCTTCGTGCTCAAGTCGCCACCGGCCACGGTGCTGATCAAGAAGGCGATCAAGCTCGACAAGGGCTCGGCCAAGCCGCACACCGACAAGGTCGGCAAGATCACGCGCGCCCAGCTTGAAGAGATCGCGAAGATCAAGATCAAGGACCTGACGGCCGCCAACATGGACGCCGCTGTTCGCACGATCGCTGGAACCGCCCGCTCGATGGGCGTCACCTCGGAAGGGGTCTGATCATGGCCAAACTGACCAAACGCCAAAAAGCCCTCGCCGGCAAGGTGGACAGCAACAAGCTGTACCCGCTCGAAAACGCCATCGCCATCGTCAAGGAATGCGCGACTGCCAAGTTCGATGAATCGATCGACGTGGCCGTGCAGCTCGGCATCGACGCCAAGAAGTCCGACCAGGTGGTGCGCGGCGCCGTCGTGATGCCCAACGGCACCGGCAAGACCAAGCGTGTCGCGGTGTTCGCGCAAGGCGCCAAGGCCGAAGAGGCCAAGGCCGCCGGCGCCGACATCGTCGGCATGGAAGACCTGGCCGAGCAGATCAAGGCTGGCAACATGAACTTCGACGTGGTGATCGCCTCGCCCGACACGATGCGCGTGGTCGGTACGCTGGGTCAGATCCTGGGGCCCCGCGGGCTGATGCCGAACCCCAAGGTCGGCACCGTGACGCCCGACGTGGCGCAAGCCGTGCGCAACGCCAAAGCCGGCCAGGTGCAGTTCCGCGTCGACAAAGCCGGCATCGTGCACGCCACGATCGGCCGTCGTTCGTTCGAGGCCGACAAGTTGGGCGGCAACCTGCGCGCGCTGATCGAGGCACTGAACAAGGCCAAGCCGGCATCGAGCAAGGGCATTTACCTGCGCAAGGTGGCGGTCTCGTCGACGATGGGCGTGGGCGCCCGGGTCGATGTGGCGTCGATCAACGCTGCGGCTCAGGCCGCGTAAGAAGTGAAATCAAGCTGCGGCGCTCGTCTGGCGCCGGAGCGGATGAGTTTGGTGGGCTGCGCCGGTTGAAAAACTGGCGCAGGCCATCCAAGACCGCTGGTGCGATCTTCATGGTCGCTTAATGGAAGGCATGACCCGGCGATGAACCGGGCGGTGCAACAAGCCAGCGCAGATGGCGGTCCCGCTGAAAAGGAATTGTGGTTCCTGGTCAGAAGGTCGCTGAACTTTGGAAAAGCACTCGAAGGCCGGCAACGGCACCAGGGTGCGTGATGTGAGGAGCAGACCTTGAGTCTCAATCGCAACGAGAAAGCCGCCGTGGTGACGGATGTGGCTGCGCAAGTCGCGCAGTCGCAGACGCTCGCGCTGGCCGAATACCGTGGCCTCACCGTGGAACACTTGAACGCGCTGCGCAAGCAAGCGCGCGACAAGGGGGTGTACCTTCATGTCCTGAAGAACACCCTCGCACGTCGCGCGGTGGCCGGCACGCCGTTCGAAGTGGCCTCGGCAAGCATGGTCGGCCCGCTGATCTACGGTTTTTCGCAGGACGCTGTCGCCGCGGCCAAAGTCATCTCCGACTTTGCCAAGGGCAACGACAAGCTGATCGTCAAGGCTGGCGCTTATGCCGGCAAGGCGCTGGACGCCAACGTGGTGAAAGCCCTGGCCGCGATCCCGAGCAAGGAAGTGCTGCTGGCCCAGTTGCTGGGCCTGATGCAGTCGCCGATCTCGCGCTTTGCACGTGTGTTGGCGGCCATTGCCGAGAAGCGTGCCGAGCCCGCAGCCGCAGAGCCAGCCGCCGAAGCCGCACCCGCGGCCGATGCTGCTCCGGCCGCTGATGCTGCAACAGCCCCCGCCGCTTGAACGAACCCTTCATTCAAACCTTCTACTGATTCAGGAATATCAACATGGCATTCGATAAAGACGCATTCATGACCGCCCTCGACGGCATGTCGGTGATGGAACTCAACGACCTGGTCAAGGCCATCGAAGAGAAATTCGGCGTATCCGCCGCGGCCATGTCGGCCCCGGCCGGCGGTGGTGGCGGTGCCGCTGCGGCCGTGGTCGAAGAGCAGACCGAGTTCAGCGTGATGCTGCTCGAGGCCGGCGCCAACAAGGTGCAGGTCATCAAGGCCGTGCGCGAACTGACGGGCCTCGGCCTGAAAGAAGCCAAGGACCTGGTCGACGGCGCGCCCAAGGCCGTCAAGGAAGGCATTGCCAAGGCCGACGCCGAAGCCGCCAAGAAGAAGCTGGAAGACGCCGGCGCCAAGGCTGCACTGAAGTAATTGCCGCGTGCACACGGGCTGGGGGCCGTTGTTTCGGTACCCGGCCTTTGTGCTTGTGACGCAGGTTTCAAAGGCCTTCTTTCGGGAAGGCCACCGAGATCAGCTGAAAGAGTTCCAATCTCCGGTTGCGGAGACCAGCTCTTCCAAGTGATTTCAAGCGTTCTCTGATCCGACTGCAGAGAACCAAGTTTGGTCGGACTCCGGTGCAATGCCGGGGTTGTCCGCCAGCGGTTGGTAGTGGCCAACCACCAAGCTTCAAGTTGCCCTGCTCCCGAGAAGCAGGGATCGAACAGACAGTCGCCGACGGCGGTGTCGGCCCAGCCCAGGGGCCGAACTTCCTGAGACGGAGTGGAAACGACTTATGGCGCAGCACGCAACCCCCTACAGCTACACCGAACGCAAGCGGATTCGCAAGAGTTTTGGCAAGCGCGAGAGTGTCCTCAACGTTCCCTACCTGCTGACGATGCAGAAGGAGTCCTACGTCGCCTTCCTGCAAAAGGACGTGCCGCCGCAGAAGCGAAAACCCGAGGGGCTGCAGGCCGCGTTCATCTCTGCCTTCCCGATCGTGTCGCACAACGGCTTCGTGGAGATGAAGTTCATCGAGTTCAACATGGCCAAGCCCGCGTTCGACACGCGCGAGTGCCAGCAGCGCGGCTTGACGTATGCCGCTGCCGTGCGTGCCAAGCTGCAGATGATCATCTACGACCGTGAATCGCCGCAGGCCAAGACGGTCAAGGAAATCAAGGAACAAGAGGTCTACATGGGCGAAGTGCCCCTGATGACCGACTACGGCTCGTTCATCGTCAACGGCACCGAGCGCGTGATCGTCTCGCAATTGCACCGTTCGCCGGGCGTG
>JANMYQ010000292.1:0-35432 GCA_031382215.1 Methylibium sp. | reverse complement strand
ACGTCGCGCCAATATGGCTCTTCGCCAGGTTTGTTCGACACGCAGCTCAGGCCGAAGTGATGCGCGCTGGCGCAGCCGTTGCGTACCGCGTGCGGAATGATGTCCTTGCCGAAGTCGTGCGTCGAGTTCGGGTCGGCCATGTCGCGCGCGAGCTCGTCGTACAAATATTTGGCGTCGAAGATATAGATCCCCATGCTGGCCAGTGAAACCGCTTCGTTACCGGGCATGTGCGGCGGGTTGGCCGGCTTCTCGACCCATTCGGTGATGCGCCAGTCGGCGTCCACGGCCATCACGCCGAAGGCGCTGGCCTCGGCGCGCGGCACTTCGATGCAACCGACCGAACACGGCCGCCCCTTGGCCACGTGGTCGGCCAGCATCAGCGCGTAGTTCTGCTTGTAGATGTGGTCGCCGGCCAGCACCACCACATAGTCGGCTTCGTAGCCATCAAGGATGTCCTGGTTCTGGTAGACGGCGTCGGCAGTGCCGCGGTACCAGCTTTCTTCGTCCATGCGCTGCTGCGCCGGCAGCAGGTCGACGAACTCGTTCATCTCGGTCTTCAGGAACGCCCAGCCGCGCTGCAGGTGGCGCAGCAGGCTGTGCGACTTGTATTGCGTGATCACGCCGATGCGCCGGATGCCGGAGTTCAGGCAGTTCGACAGCGCAAAGTCAACGATACGGAACTTGCCGCCGAAGTACACGGCCGGTTTGGCGCGCCGGTCGGTCAGGCTTTTCAGGCGGCTGCCGCGACCGCCCGCCAGAACCAGGGCCACGGTGCGTTTGGGGAGGTCGAGATTGAGCGCGAGTTCCTTGGGTTCCATGACTCCTCCGATTGTTCTGCTGTCTTGGGGATGATGGCCTTGTTGAAGCGCAGGCGCAACGACGGCGGGCCACCGCCCCGGCATTCTGGCCCGGCAGACCGGTTTCGGAACCGGGTGAAACCCACGCCGCAGCACGCTCGCGCGCCGTAACCGCGCCGTAACCCGGCCCCGCCGCAACGTCGCGGCACGGCGTTTGCATGGCCCGAGCGGCGTCGATTGACGCCCCACAATGCGTGCTTCAAACTGGCCGCCGAAAAACACAAGGACATCCTGGTGACTTCAGTTCCTTCCGCTTCCGCCGCTGCCGTTCACACCGGCATCGAACAACTCCTGCTGCAGACGGTGGGGGTGAACCCGCCCGACGCCACGCCCACCGACCTGATGCAGGCGGTGTCGCAACTGGCGCGCCGGCAGCTCTCCACGCGCTGGGTCCAGACGCAGACGCGCGAACGCGCCGAGAAGGCGCGCCGGGTGTACTACATGTCGATGGAGTTCCTGATCGGGCGCACCTTGTCGAACGCGCTGGCGGCACTGGAATTGCGCTACGACGCCGCCGCGGCGGTGGCCGCACACGCGCAGAAGCTCGAAGACGTGGCCGACCAGGAAGCCGACGCCGCACTCGGCAACGGCGGCCTGGGCCGGCTGGCGGCGTGTTTCCTCGACTCGATGGCCACCTTGGGCCTGCCTTCGTTCGGCTACGGCATCCGCTACGAATACGGCATGTTCGCGCAGCAGATCCAGGACGGCTGCCAGGTCGAGTACCCCGACCCGTGGCTCACCAACGGCACGGCCTGGGAGTTCCCGCGCGCTGGCGTCAGCTACCCGGTGCGCTTCGGCGGCTGGGTCGAACACCAGGGCGACAAGGCCGTGTGGCGCCCGGCCGCCGAAGTGGCTGCCAAGGCGCACGACATGGTGGTGCCCGGCCATGCCACCCAGCGCGTCAGCACCCTTCGGCTGTGGAAGGCCGAAGCGCCGGCGCACATCGACCTGAACGCCTTCAACACCGGCGACTACGCACGCGCCGCTGGCGTGAAGAACGAGTACGAGAACATCTCGTGGGTGCTGTACCCGAACGACAGCACGCCGGCCGGCCGCGAACTGCGCCTTCTCCAAGAATACTTCTTCGTTGCCGCGTCGTTGCAGGACATCGTCAAGCGCCACTTGGAGGAGCACCCCAGCCTGGCCAACCTGGCCGACAAGGTGGCGATCCACCTGAACGACACCCACCCCGCCATCGGCGTGGCCGAGCTGATGCGGCTGCTGTGCGACGAGCACGGCCTGCCCTGGGCCAAGGCCTGGGCGCTGTGCACCAAGGTGTTCTCGTACACCAACCACACGCTGATGCCCGAGGCGCTCGAGACCTGGCCGGTCGCGCTGATGCAGCACGTGCTGCCGCGCCACCTGGAGATCATCTTCCGCATCAATCAAGACTTTCTCGAGTTCGCGACCCAGCACCGGCCCGGCGATCTGGGCTTCTTGAGCCGGCTGTCGCTGATCGACGAGAACGGCGAGCGGCGCGTGCGCATGGCCAACCTGTCGATCGTGGGCAGCCACAAGGTCAACGGCGTCTCGGCCCTGCACTCCGACCTGCTGGTGACCGGCCTGTTCGCCGACTTCGCGAGCCTGTGGCCGGAGCGCTTCACGAACATGACCAATGGGGTCACGCCGCGGCGCTGGCTGTCGCAGGCCAACCCGGGGCTGGCGACCTTGCTGGACGAAACCCTGGGCAGCGCCTGGCGGCTCGACCTGGACCTGCTGCGCGGGCTGGAACAGCACAAGAACGATCCCACTTTCAGCAACCGCTTCATGGCCATCAAACGCGCCAACAAGCAGCGCCTGGCCGACTACATCCTGCGCAGCACCGGCGTGCAGGTCGACGCGGCCAGCCTGTTCGACGTGCAGGTCAAGCGCATCCACGAATACAAGCGCCAGTTGCTCAACCTGCTGCACGTGGTCACGCGCTACCAGGCCATTCTGGCCAACCCGCAGGCGAACTGGGTGCCGCGCACCGTCATCTTCGCGGGCAAGGCGGCGTCGAGTTACCACATGGCCAAGAACATCATCCGGCTGATCCACGACGTCGGCGCGGTGGTCAACAAAGACCTGCGCGTGGCGGGCCGGCTGAAGGTGGTGTTCATCCCGAACTACGGCGTGTCGGTGGCCGAGATCATCATGCCCGGCGCCGACCTGTCGGAGCAGATCTCCACCGCCGGCACCGAAGCCTCGGGCACCGGCAACATGAAGCTGGCGCTGAACGGCGCGCTGACGATCGGCACCGACGACGGCGCCAACATCGAGATCCGCCAGAACGTGGGCGACGACAACATTTTCATCTTCGGCCTGAAGACGCCCGAGGTCGTGGCGCTGAAGAAGGGTGGTTACCAGCCGATGCGCTACTACGAAGGAAACCCGGCGTGCAAGGCGGTGCTCGACGCGATCGGCGGCGGCGCCTTCTCGCCCGACGAGCCGGCACGCTACCGCGGCCTGGTCGACTCGCTGTTGTGGGGCGGCGACCACTATCTGCTGCTGGCCGACTACGCAGACTACGTCCAGACGCAACAACGGGTGGACGCGCTGTACCGAAGCCCCGGAGAATGGGCGGCCCGGGCGATCAGCAACGTGGCGGGCATGGGCGCGTTCTCGTCCGACCGCACGATTCGCGAGTACGCTCGGCAAATCTGGAACATCGAACCTGCCGCGCGCTAGCCGTGCCGCAGGTTCATCTGCGAAGGCGACGACTGTGCTTCTGGAGCAAGAGCTTGACAAGATCCGCGCGGCCACCCACGGCGACCCGTTCTCCGTGCTCGGCGTGCACGAAGACGAGCAACAGCGCTTCTGGCTGCGCGCCTTCCTGCCCGGTGCCGCGCAGCTGACGGTGCTCGATGCGCGCAGCGGCGCATCGCTGAGCGTGCTCGACCCGCGCCACCCCGACGGCTTCTTCGAAGGCCTGTTGCCGGTCACCACACGGCCCGACTACCGGCTTCAGGTGGCCTGGGCCGACGGCAACTCGTCGATCCTCGACGACCCGTACCGCTTCCCGCCGGTGCTGGGCGAAATGGATGTGTGGCTGATGGGTGAAGGCTCGCACCTGCGCCCCTACGAAGTGCTGGGCGCCACCCAGCGCGTGATGGAAGGCGTGGCCGGCACCAGCTTTGCGGTGTGGGCGCCGAACGCATCGCGAGTCAGCGTGGTGGGCGACTTCAACTATTGGGACGGGCGGCGCCACCCGATGCGCTTGCGGCGCGAATGCGGCGTGTGGGAGATATTCCTGCCCGGCGTCGGCGCTGGCGCGCACTACAAGTATGAAGTTCGTTCGCGCGACGGCCAGGTGCTGCCGCTGAAGGCCGACCCCTATGCGCTGCAGGCCCAAATGCGCCCGGCCACCGCCAGCGTGGTGGCACGCATGCCGTCCGTCGCACCGCCGTCCGAGCCGCGCAAGGCCGCCAATGCGCTCGACGCCCCGATGAGCATCTACGAGGTGCATCTGGGCTCGTGGCGGCGCAAGCCCGAAGATGGCGACCGCTTCCTGACCTGGGACGAACTCGCCGACACGCTGGTGCCGTATGCACGCGACATGGGCTTCACGCACCTGGAGTTGCTGCCGGTCAGCGAGCACCCGTTCGACGGCTCGTGGGGCTACCAGCCGGTCAGCCTGTTCGCGCCGACCTCGCGCTTCGGTGATGCGCCGGGTTTCCGCCGGTTTGTCGACCGCTGCCACGCTGAAGGGCTGGGCGTGCTGCTCGACTGGGTGCCGGCGCACTTTCCGTCCGACGCACACGGCGTGGCCAACTTCGACGGCACGCACCTGTACGAATACGCCGACCCGCGTGAAGGTTTCCATCAAGACTGGAACACGCTGATCTACAACTTCGGCCGTACCGAGGTGTGCAACTTCCTCGTCGCCAACGCGCTGTTCTGGCTCGAGCGCTACAACGTCGACGGGCTGCGCGTTGATGCGGTGGCCTCCATGCTGTACCGCGACTACAGCCGCAAGGCCGGCGAGTGGGTGCCCAACGCGCAGGGCGGGCGCGAAAACCTAGAGGCCATCGGCTTCCTGCGCCGCATGAACGAGGTGGTGGGCGTGGAGCGCCCGCAAGCCATCACGTTGGCCGAGGAATCGACCGCGTTCCCGTCGGTCTCGCGGCCCACCTACACCGGCGGGCTGGGCTTTCACTACAAGTGGAACATGGGCTGGATGCACGACACGCTGGCCTACATGGCGCGTGACCCAGTGCACCGCAAGTTCCACCACGGCGAGATGACCTTCGGGCTGGTCTACGCCTTCAACGAGAACTTCGTGCTGCCGATCTCGCACGACGAGGTGGTGCACGGCAAGGGCTCGCTGCTGAACAAGATGCCCGGCGACCGCTGGCAGAAGTTTGCCAACCTGCGCGCCTACCTCGGCTTCATGTTCGGCCACCCGGGCAAGAAGCTGCTCTTCATGGGCTGCGAGTTTGCCCAGGAGCGTGAATGGAACCACGACCACAGCCTCGACTGGCACCTGCTCGGCGACCCGCAGCACGAAGGCGTGCAGCGCCTGGTGCATGACCTGAACCATCTGTACCGCGACACGCCGGCCCTGTACCGGCGCGACTTCGACGGCAGTGGCTTCGAATGGATCTCGCACGACGACGCCGAGCGCTCGGTGCTGAGCTTCATCCGCCGCGGCGAGGACGACAGCACGCTGATCGTGGTGTTGTGCAACTTCACGCCCGGCATCCAGCGCGGTTACCGGGTCGGCGTGCCGCACCCGGGCCTGTACCGCGAGCGCATCAACACCGACTCGTCGCACTACGGCGGCAGCAACGTCGGCACGGCGTTCGGCGAGGTCACCGCACGCTCCTTCGGCTCGCATGGCAAGCCGTGTTCGATTGAAGTGGACCTGCCACCGCTGGCCACCATCATCCTCGAATGGAAGGCCTGAGGGTGCTGGAGCGCGGCCGGCCGTGGCCGCTGGGAGCACATTGGGACGGTCTGGGCGTCAACTTCGCGGTCTTCTCGGCCCACGCGCTCCGCATGGAGTTGTGCGTGTTCGACGCCGAAGGCAAAGAAGAGTTGTCACGCACGCTGCTGCCCGGGCACACCCAGGATGTGTGGCACGGCTACCTGCGCGGTGCTGCGCCAGGCCTGGTGTATGGCCTGCGCGCGCACGGGCCGTGGCGGCCCGACCGCGGCCACCGCTTCAACCCGAACAAGCTGCTGCTCGACCCGTACGCACGCGAGATCGTCGGCGAGTTCGACTGGGGCGCCGAGCACTTTGGCGCCGACCTGCACCACCCGCACCACATGGACCCGCGCGACAACGCGCTGCACGCGCTGAAGGCGCGCGTGGTGGCCGATCAGTTCGACTGGGGCGACGACCACCCGCCGCACACGCCGCTGGCGCAGACGGTGCTGTACGAACTGCATGTGAAGGGCTTCACCCAACTGCACCCCGGCGTGCCCGAAGCCCAGCGCGGCAGTTACGCCGGCCTGGCCAGCGACGCGGTGCTGGCGCACCTGAAGGCCTTGAACGTCACCGCGGTGAACCTGCTGCCGGTGCACCAGCACATCGACGAAGGCCGGCTCGTCACGCTCGACCTGAGCAACTACTGGGGCTACAACTCGATCGGCTTCTTCTGCCCGAGCCCGAGGTTTGCGTCGGGCACTTTGCCGGGTAACGGCGGCCTGTCGGTGCGCGACGAGTTCCGCACGATGGTCCGGCGGTTGCACCAGGCCGGCATCGAAGTGATCCTCGACGTGGTCTACAACCACACTGCCGAAGCCGGGGAAGACGGCCCGACGATCAGCTTTCGCGGCCTGGACAACGCCAGCTACTACCGGCTGCCGGCGCACCACCGCGAGCACTACGAAAACCACTCCGGCTGCGGCAACACCATCGACATTCGCCACCCGCGCGTGCTGCAGATGGTGATGGATTCGCTGCGCTACTGGGTGCAGGAGATGCACGTCGACGGCTTTCGCTTCGACCTGGCGCCGGTGCTGGGCCGCGGCGATCACGGCTTCGACCGCAACGGCCCGTTCTTCAGCGCAGTGACGCAAGACCCGCTGCTGTCGCGCGTGAAGATGATCGCCGAGCCGTGGGACATCGGCCCGGGCGGCTACCAGGTCGGCGGCTTCCCGGCCGGCTGGCTGGAGTGGAACGACCACTTCCGCGACGCGATGCGCAGCTTCTGGGTCCAGGGCAGCTGCACGCGCGGCGACTTTGCGCTGCGCCTGTGCGCCTCGTCCGACATCTTCCAGCCGCGCGGGCGCGTGCCCGGCGAGTCGGTGAACTACGTGGTGTCGCACGACGGCTTCAGCCTGAACGACATGCTCAGCTACGACCAGAAGCACAACCTGGCCAACGGCGAGAACAACCGCGACGGCCACAACCACAACCGGAACTGGAACTGCGGTGTCGAAGGGCCGACCGAAGACCCGGTGGTGAACGAACTGCGCGGGCGGCTCAAGCGTGCGCTGCTGGCCACCACCTTGCTGTCGCAAGGCACGCCGATGCTGGCCGCCGGCGACGAACTCGGCCACACCCAGCGCGGCAACAACAACCCGTACTGCCAGGACAACGAGATCACCTGGATCGACTGGTCGCGGGCCGACGCAGAATTGCTCGCCTTCACGCAGCACGTGCTTTCACTGCGCCACCACAACCTGCCGCTCGGCGACCGCTGGTACGACGGCTTGAGCGATGTGCGCGGCCGCTACGATCTGGCCTGGATCAGCGCCGATGGCCGCGCGCTCGAAGGCGAAGGCTGGCGCGACCCGAACAGCCGCGTGCTCGGCTGCCTGATCGGCAAACCCGCCAAGGCCGCCGACCCGCTGCTGTTGCTGGTCAATGCCGAAGCCATCGACCATGACTTCCATCTGCCGATCGGGCGCTGGCAGGCGGTGCTCGACACCTCTCAGCCCACCGGCCTGCCGCTGGAGCGCGGCGAGGCCGAGGCGACCCTCACGCTGCCGGCGCGCAGCCTGAGCCTGCTGATCACCTTCGACTCCGAGCCCACGCCGCTGCCTTGAGTGTCTGCGCGGCTCGCACATCCCCACAGGAATTCATCTCATGCGTCTTCCCCGCGCCAGCGGCGTGCTGCTGCACCCCACCTCCCTGCCCGGCCCGCACGGCTCGGGCGACTTCGGCCCCGGCGCGTATCACTTCGTCGACTGGCTGGTCGGGGCCGGCCAGAAGCTGTGGCAGATCCTGCCGTTGGGCGGCATCGGCCCGGGCAACTCGCCCTACATGAGCACCTCGGCGTTTGCCGGCAACGTGCTGCTGATCGACCTGGACGAGTTGCGCCAGCGCGGCTGGCTGCAGGCCGCTGACCTGGTGATCGACAGTGCGGACAACAGCGCAGATGACATCGCAAACGACAGCGCAAACGACAGCACAAACGACCCCGCAAAAGACAACGCCTTCGACGAACGGCGGCTCGACTTCGCGCGCGTGGTGTCGTTTCGCATCGAGCGCCTGAACACCGCCGCGCGCGCATTCGCGCGTTCGGCGTCGGCCGACGAACGGGCCGACTTCGATGCCTTCTGCGCGCGCCAGAAGAACTGGCTCGACGACTACGCGCTCTTCATGACCCTGGCCAACCAGTTCGGCTGGCGCGACTGGAGCGACTGGGACGCGCCGCTGGCCCGCCGCGACCTTGCAGCGCTGGCGGCCGCCACGACCGCGAACGCCGACGGCCTGGCGTTCTGGAAGTTCTGCCAGTGGTGCTTCTTCCGCCAATGGCTCAACCTGAAGGCGTATGCGAACCAACGCGGCGTCGAGGTCATCGGTGACGCGCCAATCTTCATCGCCTACCAGAGCGCTGAAGTGTGGGCACGCCAAGACCTGTTCGACTTGGACGCTCACGGCAAGCCCACCGTGGTGGCCGGCGTGCCGCCCGACTTCTTCAGCGAAACCGGCCAGCGCTGGGGCAACCCGCTGTACCGCTGGCGCGCGCATGCGAAAGAAGGTTACGCGTGGTGGGTCGAGCGCATCCGGCGCACCTTCGAGCTGGTCGACATCGTTCGCATCGACCACTTTCGCGGCTTCGCCGGCTACTGGGAAATCCCGGCCAGCGAACCCACCGCCGTGAAGGGGCGCTGGCTACCCGGGCCAGGCGCGCCACTCTTCAAGGCCATCGCCAATGCGCTCGGGCCGGTGCCCATCATTGCCGAAGACCTGGGTGTGGTCACGGCAGACGTGGTGGCGCTGCGCAAGAAGTTCAACCTGCCGGGCATGCGCATCCTGCAGTTCGCGTTCGGCAGCGGCAGCGACAACAGTTTTCTGCCGCACAACCATGAAGTCGACACCGTGGTTTACACCGGCACGCACGACAACGACACGACGGTGGGCTGGTGGGGCGGCGCCAAACCCGAAGAACGCCAGCATGCCGGCGACTACCTGAACACCGACGGCACCGAGATCCACTGGGACATGATTCGCGCCGCCTGCGCCAGCGTGGCCGACACCGCCGTGCACCCGATGCAGGACATCCTGGGCCTGCCCACCGAACAACGCATGAACTTCCCCGGCAAGGCCGAGGGCTACTGGGAGTGGCGCTTCAGCTGGGACCAGGTGCAGCCCGAACATGCGCAGCGGCTGAAGGCCTTGTGCCTGCTGTACGGACGAGCCTAGGCCGCGCGCCACGCAGCAAAAAAAGAAGGGCGCCTCGCGGCGCCCTTCTTCACTCAAGCGAAGCGCTTGATCAGCGAACCACGGCGATCTGGTCGCGCTTGCCGCCCTTGTATGTGAACAGGGTCAGCGCGCCGTTCTTGACGTCGCCCTTGTCGTCGAAGGTGATGTTGCCGGTCACGCCCTTGTAGCCTTCGGTCTTGGCCAGCACCGGCAGGTACTTGGCCGGGTCGGCGGAGCCGGCCTTGACCATCGCCGCGATCATCACATTCGTCGCGTCGTAGACGTACGGGGAGTACACCTGCACGTCGACGTTGTACTTGGCTTTGAAGCGCTTGTAGAAGTCGTCCATGCCGGCCTTCTGCTCGCCTTCGACACCACCGGCTTCAGCGCAGACCACTTGGCCATCGGCCATCGCACCGGCCGACAGCTTGGGCAGTTCGCCCGAGCAGATGCCGTCGCCGCCGACGAACTTGGCGTCGATGCCGAGTTGCTTCATCTGGCGCAGCATCGGGCCGGCCACGGCGTCCATGCCGCCGAAGAAGATCACGTCGGGCTTCTTGGCCTTGATGGCAGTCAGGATAGCGGTGAAGTCGGTCGCCTTGTCGGTGGTGAATTGGCTCTCGGCGATGGCGCCGCCCGAGGCCTTGACAGCCTTGGTGAACTCTTCAGCCACGCCCTGGCCGTAGGCCGTGCGGTCGTCGATCACAGCGATCGACTTGCCCTTGAGTTCCTTGACGGTGTAGCGGCCCAGCGTGCCGCCCAGGTGCACGTCATCGGCCACCACGCGGAACGTGGTCTTGAAGCCTTGACGGGTGAACTTGGGGTTGGTGGCCGAAGGCGAGATCTGCGGAATGCCAGCGTCGCTGTAGATCTTGGAAGCCGGAATCGAGGTGCCGGAATTGAGGTGGCCGATCACGCCCATCACCTTGGCATCGACCAGCTTGTTGGCCACGGCCGTGCCTTGTTTCGGATCGCCAGCGTCGTCTTCAGCCAGCAGTTCGAACTTGACCTTCTTGCCGCCGATCATCAAGCCCTTGGCGTTGGCTTCTTCGATGGCCATCTTCGCGCCCATCTCGTTGTCCTTGCCGAGGTGGGCAATGCCACCGCTGGTCGGACCCACGTGGCCGATCTTGACCACCATGTCTTGCGCCGATGCGGCACCTGCCAACAGCACCGCTGCGGCGGCCACAAACACGTTCAGTCTGACTTGCATGCAATATCTCCGGTTAGGACATTAAATTGGAGAGAACCTCTGGTTCTCAACGGGCGAAACAATACCCCAAAACAAACCGCATCTCCACCGGGAATCCACGGGTCGAACCGCCGATTCTTCGGTTGAATCGTCGGTGCGCCACCGGAGGCTCCAGAAGAAAACGCGGCACTGTCGCCGGGCTCACGCCCGCACGGGCGAGGCGTTAAGCCACAGGTGGGAGCACAACGCGCGGGCTAGCGCCCCCGATGACGCGCCAACTCCTGAGCGACCGCTCTGCCCACCATGTCTCGCAAGGTTGATGCCAGTTGCTGGCGGCTCTCGCGCATCACGGCCTCGGTGGCACGGGTCAGGATCGGCGCAAGGGTTTCCCGCAGCCGGTACTCGAGCATCAGGTCCACCTGGCGTTGCAGGTCAGCCCAGACGTGCTCGACGATCTGCGCTTCGACGCTCTCCTCGCCGCTCCCTTCGACTCCCTCCGACAGTGGCGAGTTGGCGGCCGGTTCGACATGCAGCGGCACGGCCACAGCGACTGGCGGCAGTGGGAGTGGTGGTGGCGGCGGATCGATCGGAATGTCCACCGCGCCCGCCTCGGGCAGCAGCACCACTTCGGTGAGGATGGGCACGCGTTGCGGAGGCGTGGTGCGGTCTGCACTCATTCCGCCACCTCGTGCCGTTTGATCTCGTAGCCACGCCCGGCGTAGTGCTTCCAGCGTTCACGGCCCGACAACCGTTCGTCGGCGTCGGTGGAGACGATCTCGATCACGCGGCCGAAGCTCTCGAAGCCGCTCGGCGGTTCCAGGCCGAGGTTGAGCAGCACGTCGTGGTGCGCTGCGTCGGCCGTGCGCTCGACCAGCCAGACCGGCGTGTCTTTCAAGCGCGGCGCCACAGCACCACCCGGCGCCACGCGCACGTGCGGCACGAACTCCAGCGGATCGAAGGTCCACAACGCACGGTCTATCTGGGCCAGGGTCGCCGAGGGTGCCGTGACGACCACTCGCGCGCCCGTGCGCGTGGCCTTGCGCAGCAAGCGGCACGCGTAGCTCAGCCGGTCCGGCACGTTGAAGTGAAAGCTGACCTCGGTCATTCGTTGCCGCCCGCTTCCGCTCGACAGGGCTACCCGGCGTGCGCCAGCACGAAGTGCGTCAGCAGCGGCACCGGCCGCCCGGTCGAGCCCTTGGCGGCACCCGACTTCCAGGCGGTGCCGGCAATGTCGAGGTGCGCCCACGCGTATTTGCCAGTGAAGCGCTTCAGGAACATCGCGGCGGTGATGGCCCCGCCGGCGCGGCCGCCGACGTTGCCCATGTCGGCGAAGTTGCTCTTCAGGGCTTCGTCGTACTCCTCGTCGAGCGGCATGCGCCAGCACGGGTCGAGCGCGGCCTGGCTGGCGGCGAGCATCTGCCCGGCCACCTTGTCGTCGGCCGTGAACAGGCCGGAGTGGTGGTGGCCGAGCGCAATCACGCAGGCGCCGGTCAAGGTGGCCACGTCGACCACGACGGCCGGCTTGAAGCGCTCGGCATAGGTCAGCGCGTCGCACAAAATCAGGCGGCCTTCGGCGTCGGTGTTGAGGATCTCGATGGTCTGGCCGGACATACTGGTCACCACGTCGCCGGGTTTGACGGCGGTGCTGCTGGGCATGTTCTCGCACGACGGGATCAGGCACACCAGGTTCAGCTTGGGGCGGAGCTCGCAGACCGCGCGCAAGGTGCCCAGCACGCTGGCGGCGCCGCCCATGTCGAACTTCATCTCGTCCATCTCGCCAGCCGGCTTGATGGAGATGCCGCCGGTGTCGAAGGTGATGCCCTTGCCCACCAGCACCACCGGCGCCTGGCCCTTGGGCGCGCCTTCGTATTTGGCGACGATGAAGCGCAGCGGTTCGGCCGAGCCCTGGGCCACGGCCACGAACGAACCCATGCCGAGTTTTTCGACCGCCTTGCGGTCGAGCACGTCGACCTTGAGATCGAACTCTTTGCCGAGCTTCTTGGCCTGGTTGGCCAGCCAGGTCGGTGTGCAGTGGTTGCCGGGACGGTTGGCGCATTCGCGCGCCAGGGTCACGCCCGAGGCGATGGCCTGGCCACGCACCAGCCCCTGCTGCACCGCCTTGGCATCGGCCTTGGAACACAGCAATGTGACCTTGGCCAGTGCGGGAGCGGCCGGCGCGCTCGGCTTGGTGTGGCGGTACACGTAGCTCGCTTCAGCGGCGGCTGCCACCACGGCTTCGGCGTGCGCCGCGCTCAGTTCACCCTCGCCCGCCAGACCCACCGCCACGTGCTTCGCGCCGAGCCCCTTGAGTTGAGCCAAGCCCAGCGCCACGGCGGCCTTGAAGGCCTTGGGCGCTGCAGCACCGGCGACCGTAAACACGAGCCGCGCGGCCTTCACGCCGGCCGGCCGATGCAGGTACAGCGCCTTGCCTTTCTTCAGCGCCAGGTCACCGCCGGACACCGCGTCGTTCAATGCGCCAGCGAGCCGCGCATCGAGCGCCGCATCGACCGCATCTCCGGACACCACCAGCACGAGAGCGTCGAATACCAGGTCAGCCAAGCTGCCGGGGAGAGAGATTTGATGACGAAAGTCCATAATTGCAATTCTCTTAAAAGAGCAGCCTGAAAACCAGCCGACGATGTTATTCGATTCCACTTTGCGCCGAGACCTGTCGCGCAGCTTCGGCGCGACCCTGGTCGTGATCCTGACGATCGTGCTGACGATCATGCTGATCCGCACGCTCGGGCAGGCGGCACTGGGGCGCATTGCGCCGCAGGACGTGGTGCTGCTGCTGGGCTACGTCGCGCTCGGCCAGTTGCCGACAATGCTGGCGCTGTCGCTTTTCATCGCCGTGGTCGCCACCTTGGGGCGCATGTACCGCGACAGCGAAATGGCCATCTGGTTTACCAGCGGCGTGGGCATTGGGCGTTTCGTGCGGCCGGTGCTGCGCATGAGCTGGCCGGTGCTGCTGGTGGTGGCGCTGCTGGCGCTGTTCGTGTGGCCGTGGGCGAACCAGCACAGCGCGGAGCTGAAGGAGCGCTTCGAGCGCCGCTCCGACCTGTCTCGCGTGGCGCCGGGCCAGTTCCAGACTTCGAACGACGGCAAGCGCGTGTTCTTCATCGAGCGCGATGCCGAAGACAGCCGCGTCGGCCGCAACGTGTTTATTCTGTCGACGCTGGGCAACACCGAATCGGTGACCACCGCGCGCAGCGGCCGGACCGAGATGGATGGCGACGACCGCTTTCTGGTGCTGGCGCGCGGCCAGCGCAACGAACAGGAATTGCGCACCGGCAACAAGACGCTGTCGCGCTTCGAGACCTTTCGCGCGCTGGCCGGCGAACGCGTGCTGAGCAGCGCCAACGACCTGCCTCCCAAGGCGCGCCGCACCATCGAACTGCTGCGCCAGCCCACCGCACGCCACCAGGGTGAACTGGTGTGGCGGCTCGGGCTGGTGCTGGGTTGCGCCAACCTGCTGTTGCTGGGCATCGGGCTGTCGGCATCGAACCCGCGCCGAGCCAGCAACTGGAACCTGCTGTTCGCGCTGCTGAGCTTCGTCGTCTACTACAACCTCATCACGCTGTCGCAGGCCTGGGTGGCCAACGGCAAGCTCGGCATGGGCTCGGCGCTGGTGGCAGTGCACGGCGGCGCTTTCCTGGTGGCCATGCTGGTGCTGTGGTGGCGCGAAACGGCCAACAGCCCGCGCCTGGCCTGGTGGCCGCGGCGCAATTCGACTGCCCTGAAGGCCGCATGAAGACGGTGCGCCGGCTGTTCTACAAAGACATCGTGTCGTCGGTGATCTTCGTCGCACTCGCCTTCCTGTCGCTGTTCTACTTCATCGACTTCGTCGACGAGCTGGCCGACGTGGGCAACCGCGGCTACACCGCCCTGCATGCCGCCGCCTACTCGCTGCTGCTGCTGCCGGGCCACTTGTATGAGCTGATGCCGATCGCGGTGCTGATCGGCACGATCTACGCGCTGGCGCGGCTGGCGCAGTCGTCCGAATACACGATCCTGCGCACCGGCGGACTGGGCCCGGGGCGCGCGCTGGTGCTGCTGGCCAGCCTGGGCCTGGCGTTTGCGGTGATCACTTTCGGGGTGGGCGACTACCTGGCACCGCTGAGCGAGCGTTACGCCACCGAGTTGCAGGCGCGCTTCAAAGGCGGCATCCGGGTCGGTCGGACCGGCGCCTGGCTGAAGGACCACACCAGCACGGCCGAGGGCGAACGCAGCTTTTCGATCAACGTCGGCTCGGCATCGGCCAACTCTGTGCTGAACGACATCCGCATCTTCGAATTCAACGCCGACGGCCGGCTGGTGCAGCGCATTGCGGCGACCAGCGCGGTGGTGCGCGACAACGCGATCTGGGACTTGAAGAACGTGGACATGACGCGCTGGGACAGCGACGCAGCCCCGACCGACGCATCCCGCGCCACCGAGGAAAAGCGGGACCGCATGGACTGGCCGAGCTCGCTGTCGGCCGGCGTGGTGGCGGCCGCGGTGCTGCCGGTGAGCAACATGTCCACCGTCGAGCTGTTCCGCTACATCGTGCACCTGGCCGACAACGAACAGGCGGCGCAACGCTACGAAATCCAGTTCTGGAAACGTGCGCTGTACCCGTTCGCCTGCCTGGTGATGGTCGGCCTGGCGCTGCCGTTTGCCTACATGCATGCGCGCGCGGGCAGCGTGAGCCTGAAGGTGTTCGGCGGCATCATGCTGGGCATCAGCTTCGTGCTGCTGAACAACGTGGCCGGGCATCTGGGCCTGCTCCGCGACTGGACGCCGTGGATGGTGGCCGCCGCGCCGAGTGCGTTGTACCTGCTGTTGTCGCTGGCCGCGTTCAGCTGGCTGGTGCGCTACCGGTGAGCACCTCTTTATGAAGCGTGGCCTGCTGCTGTTTGCCCACGGGGCACGTGACCCGAACTGGACGCTGCCGTTCAATGATGTGGCGCGGCGCATTCGCGAGCGAGAGCCCACGCTGATGGTCGAACTCGCGTTCCTCGAGTTCATGGCGCCCGACCTGCCGACGGCCGGCGCGCGCCTGGCCGCACTCGGCTGCGAGCGGGTCGATGTGGTGCCGCTGTTCCTGGGTGCCGGTGGCCATGTGCGCAAAGACCTGCCGGCGCTGCTGCAGACGCTGAGTGCAGCCCACGCCACCGTGCAGTGGCAGTTGCGCCCCGCCATCGGCGAAATCGACAGCGTGATCGCTGCCATGGCCGACGCGGCGCTGGAGAACATCCACACGCCTTGATATGGCGCGGATGGAATAATGCCGCGATCCATCAGACGCGCTTTGACATATAACAGCGAACTATGAACCTGCACCAGTTCCGCTTCGTCCAGGAAGCGGTGCGCCACGATCTGAACCTGACCGAGACCGCCAAGGCACTGTTCACGTCGCAACCAGGCGTTTCCAAAGCCATCCTCGAGCTGGAGAGCGAACTCGGCGTGGACATCTTCGCGCGCCACGGCAAGCGCTTGCGGCGGGTCACCGAGCCGGGCGAGCAGGTGCTCAAGTCCATCGAGGTGATCATGCGCGAGGTGGGCAATTTGAAGCGCATCGGCGCCGAATTCTCGAACCAGGACGCCGGCACCTTGTCGATCGCCACCACGCACAGCCAGGCGCGCTACTTTCTGCCCGGGCCGGTGGCGCAACTGCGCCGCCTGCACCCGAACGTGGCCATCAGCCTGCACCAGGGCTCGCCGAGCCAGGTGGCGCGCATGGTGATCGACGAGGTCGCCGACCTGGGCCTGGCCACCGAGTCGTTGAGCGACGTCGATGGGCTGGTCACCCTGCCCTGCTACGAGTGGCACCACGCCCTTGTGATGCCGGCCCAGCACCGCCTGGCCACGGTGGAGCGCATTTCGCTCGAAGACCTGGCGGCCGAGCCGCTGGTGTTGTACCACCCGTCGTTCAGCGGGCGCACGCGTGTGGACCAGGCGTTTGCAGCACGCCGGCTCAAGCCGAACATCGTGCTCGAAGCCATTGATGCCGACGTGATCAAGACCTACGTGCGGCTCGGCCTGGGCGTGGGCATCGTGGCCGAAGTCGCGGTGCGCGACGACCCGCCCGCTGGTGATCTGGTGTCGCGCCCCGTGGGCCACCTGTTCGGCCAGAACGTCACCCGCATCGCCTTCAAGCGCGGCGCCTACCTGCGAAACTACGTCTACACGTTTGCCGAGATGATGTCGAACCGCCTGAGCCGCGCCCTGATCGCCCGCGTTCTGGCCGGTGACCCGCAGGACTACCAACTCTGAACCTCCATCCGCCATGACATCTGCCATGCCACCCGCCATGTCCAGCACCACACACCGAACGCCCCCGCTGACCAGCCGCCTGCCGCAGGTCGGCACCACCATCTTCACCGTCATGTCGGCGCTGGCGCAGCAGCACGACGCCGTCAACCTGGGCCAGGGCTTCCCCGACTTCGATTGCGACCCGAGCTTGCTCGATGCCGTCGACGCCGCCATGCGTTCAGGCCTGAACCAGTACCCGCCGATGACCGGCGTGGCCGTGCTGCGTGAGGCGGTCTCGGCCAAGGTCGCCTCGCTCTACGGCCACAGCTACGACCCGGCCACCGAGATCACGATCACCGCCGGCGCGACCCAAGCCATCCTGACCGCCATCCTGGCCATCGTGCACCCGGGCGACGAGGTCATCGTGCTCGACCCGTGTTACGACAGCTACGAACCGAACATCGCGCTGGCCGGCGGCGTGACGGTGCACGTGCCGCTCACGCCGGGCAGTTTCGAGCCCGACTTCGGCAGAATAGCCACCGCCATCACCCCGCGCACGCGCGCGCTGATCGTCAACACGCCGCACAACCCGAGCGCCACGGTCTGGTCTGCAGCGCACATGGAGCGGCTGGCCCAACTGCTGCGCCCCACCGACGTGCTGCTGATCGCCGATGAGGTGTACGAGCACATGGTGTTCGACGGCCAACTGCACCAGAGCGTGTCGCGCTGGCCCGAGCTCGCGCAGCGCAGCTTCGTGGTGTCGAGCTTCGGCAAGACCTACCACGTGACCGGCTGGAAGGTCGGCTACGTGGCCGCGCCGGCCGCGCTGACGGCGGAGTTCCGCAAGGTCCACCAGTTCAACGTGTTCACCGTCAACACGCCGATGCAGCACGGCCTGGCGCGCTTCATGGCCGACCCGGCGCACCACCTCGGGCTGCCGGCGTTCTACCAGTGCAAGCGGGACCTGTTCCGCGCCGGTCTGGCCTCGACAAGGTTGCGCCTGCTGCCCAGCCAGGGCAGCTACTTCCAGTGCGTGGACTACTCGGCCGTGAGCGAGCTGAAAGAAGAAGACTTTTGCCGCTGGCTGACCGCCGAGGTGGGCGTGGCGGCGATTCCGTTGTCGGCCTTCTACCAGGGCGGCTTCGAGCAGCGCTTTGCGCGCTTCTGTTTTGCCAAGAAGGACGCGACGCTGAATCTGGCGCTAGAGCGGTTGGCGCGGCTCTGAGCGCGGCCAGCGCTCTCGATCGCCGATCAGCGGCGGATGATGCTGCCCGGCTTGAGCGGGTCGTCGACCAGATCGAGCGGGCCCAGGTCGAGCGACAGGCCGCCGTCGTCCTGCTTCGAATTCGGCCCTTGGGCCGACGCCGCGTCATTGTCTGGCTTGGCCGCGCCAACGCCGCGGCTGGCCATGATCGCGGGCATAGACGCCACCAGGCGCGAGACCGGCGCGTTCGGTGCATCGGTGTCGATCGGCAACAACAGGTCGACAGCATTTCCGTCGTCGGCCTTGTGCGCAAAGTCGCGCGCCACGGCGTAAAGGAACAGCAGTTCGCGATACGCCGGCAGGTCGAAGGCCTCTTCGGTTTCGTCGCGCCGGAACAGCGAGGCTTCGAGCGTTTCCATCACGCGTGAGGGCATGACCCACAGCGCTTCCAGGCGCGCGATCGTGGCCGGGTAGTCTTCGAGCGACCGGCCTTGCTGCAGGTCGGCATCCCAGTCGGGCGCGTAGGCGTTGAAGCGGCGGTTGAAGCGCTCGCGAATGCGTTCGTAGGCACTGCGGTCGCCGCGGCGGCGGTAGATCTCGAGCAGCTTCAGGTACGGCAGCGGGCTGATGCCGCCGGTGCTGCGCACGTGGCCCATCAGCAGGTCGATGGCGGCGTCGTCCTGGCCCAGCACGACGAAAAATTCGGCCTGCTGTTCGAGGTCGATCAGTTCTTCGACCGAGAGGTCGCGGCGCGGCTCGGGCACAAGGTCGGGCGCCGGCTCGGTCTGGCGCGAATCAGCCCAGGTCATCGGCTTGGCGGGCTCGGGTGTGACGACGACCTTGGCCGGCGGCTTCAACACTTCGGGCTCGTCGGCAAACTGCGACTGGGGGCCTTCGTCCGGCTCGGGCAGGCGGCTCGGCGCAGCGGCGCTGGGTGCCACCGTGCCCCACCACTTGGGTTCATTGCGGGCGCGCGACTGGCGCCGCCACAAGGCGGCCACCGCCAGGGCCAGCAAGCCACTCATCGCGGCAAGCGCATAGACCAGCGGGTTGGCGTAGCGTTGCGATTCGGCTTCCTTGATACGGGCCTGCAGCGAGGCCAAGGACTTTTGCGCCGCCTGGGTTTCATCACGCACCCGGGTGAGGCTGTCTTCGAGCGCCTTCAGGCGCGCCTGCTCGGCGGACAAGACTTCGGGCGCGACCGGAGTTGGGGCGGGCTTGGGAGCTTCGGCCAGCAACACGGCCGAGGCCGGGGCGGCTGCGACCGGGGCTGCCGCGATAGGCGGCGTCGGCGTCGGCGGGGGAGTCGGGGTGGGAACAGGCGGCGCTGCGACCAGCGCTTCGGGCGCCGAGGCCTTGGCCGTGACGATCGACGGCGCGGGCTCAAGTTTCAGACGCGGACCCGGCCGCGCCGGCGAAGCCGCTGTCTTGAAGGTCGGTGCCTGGGTGCGCCGGACCTGCGACGCTGTAGCGGTGTTCGTGCTGGTGCTGCGGCGCGCTGCAGTGCGCGGCGCCGAAGAGCGCGGGCGCGGCGCGGCCCGCTGGGCCGAAGCGGCAGGCGCTGCCGACACGCTCTGGTCGGCGGCCGGCCGGGAGCCTGAAGCCAGCGGCGTCGATGCCGCATCAGCGGGCGCCGACGGCGCAGCCGCTTCGACCGGCGAACCGGCCTGAGCCAAGCCCATTGCAGGCGGGTCGATGAAGGCCACGAACTTGCGGGTCGTCTTACCGTCGCAGCCCAGCGTGAGCAACACGGTGACAACCGGCTCGTCGATCAAGGAACTGGTGCGCACACGCACCTTGCGCTCAGGCCCTTCGCCCGGATCGAGCTGCACGCGCACCAGCGGCTGAACCAGCTTGTTGTCGCCGGAGAAAACCTCGGCGAACACGCACTCTTGAGTCAGCGTTTCGTCGCCGGACAGGCGGACTGTGGCCTCGAAATTGAGCGGCTGCCCGAGGGAAGTTGAATTGCTGACCCGTCCGAACCCGATGGCCTGGGCCGTTGATACAGCAACCCACAGCATGGAGCCGATGGTGTAGTGGGTCGAAGCTCTGCGCATGCGTGTTGTGGTGCTGAAAGCATACGAACTCTAGCATGAAGACACATTCAGGCAGCCCGTGGGATCACCAACTTGAAACGGGTGTGCTGCATGCCACAGATACTCCATTCGGCTGCGGAACCGCCTGTTGTTCCGGTCGCACGAGACCCAGCCCTGGGTCTTGGCTGAACCCTGGCTTCAGCCTCGATAGCTGGGGTCGGCACGGTCCAGGCGGCGCAACAGGCCGGGCCAGGTCAGGGCACCGCCTCCCACGCCGCGCGTGGCCTGGCGGGCCTGCTCGGCCGCTGTGGCGATGATGTTCGGGTCCACCTGAATGAGGGGTGCACCTCCGGCCATGGCGCGCAACTGGATCGTGCAGACGGTCTCGAACAGGTACATCGCCAGGAACGCATCGGCAATCGTCGGCCCCAGGGTCAGCAGGCCGTGGTTGCGCAACATCAGGTAGTTGTTGCGCCCCAGGTCGGCCACCAGGCGCGGCTTTTCGTCGTCGCGCAAGGCCACGCCTTCGTAGTCGTGGTACCCCAGGCTGCCCAGCACGAAGATCGACTGCTGCGACAGCGGCAGCACCCCGCCGCGCTGCGCCGAGACCGCAATGCCGTTCAGCGTGTGGGTGTGCATCACGCACTGTGCGTCGTGGCGCACCGCGTGGATGGCGCTGTGAATCGTGAAGCCGGCCGGGTTGACCGGGAAGGCGGACTCCTCCAGCTTGTTCCCCTGCAGGTCGATCTTGATCAGGCTCGACGCGGTGATCTCTTCGAACAGCAGCCCGTACGGGTTGATCAGGAAGTGGTTGTCGGTGCCCGGCACGCGCGCGCTGATGTGCGTGAAGACCAGATCGTCCCACTTGAACAGGGCCACCAGCCGGTAGGCGGCGGCCAGATCGACGCGGGTCTGCCACTCGTCGGCACTGACGCGGCCTTCGAGCGACGGGATGGACAAGCTGCGGGTCGGCGACATGGGGTTCTCCTCAAGGGGCGGTGGCGGCGGAAGCGCTCATGGACAATCGGTTTGCACGGCCGCATCATGCTGCCACGCCAGCGACTGAACATGGACATTGCCGTTCTGACCCCTCCCGAACGCGCCGGCATCGAGGCCGGCTCGTGGTTCGCTCGATTGTCTCAGGGCTTGCGCGACGCCATTCTGGCGCGCGCCTCGGTGCGCCGACTGCAGGACGGCGCGATGCTGGCCTCGCGTGGCGCGCCCGCCGACCAGTGGTGTGGCGTGGCCAAAGGCGCAGTGCGGGTCAGTTCGGTGTCGCTGTCGGGCAAGCAGGTGACCCTGACCTACGTGGAGCCCGGCACCTGGTTCGGCGACATTGCATTGTTCGACGGCCTGCCGCGCACGCACGATGCCAATGCCCACGGCGACACGACGCTGCTGGTGGTCCACAAGGGCGATTTCAAGGAACTGCTCGCGCAGCACACCGAACTCTACGAAGCGCTGCTGCGCCTGAACTGCCGCCGCCTGCGGCTGCTGTTCGACGTGGTCGAAGACCTGAACACGCGCCCGCTGGCGGCGCGCCTGGCCAAGCAGATCCTGCTGCTGGCGCGCAGCTACGGCGTGGCGCAAGGCGAAGAAATCCGCATCGGCCTGCAGCTTGCACAAGAAGACCTGGCGCAGTTGCTGGGGGCTTCGCGCCAGAGAGTCAACCAGGAGCTGAAGGGCTTCGAGCGCGACGGCGCGGTGCGCATCGAGCCGACACGGCTGGTCGTGCTCTCCAAAGAAAAACTGCTCGCGGTGGCCGACCGCTGAGCCCGATCTCCCACTCGTCACCTCCTCACCTCGCCCTCCATGGAAAACTATTCAGGCACCAAACCCGTCGCCGATCAACACGCCTTCGACACGGCCGCGCTGCAGACCTATCTGCAGGACCGGCTCGCGGGGTTCGCCGGCCCGTTGACGGTTGAACAGTTCAAGGGCGGCCAGTCGAACCCGACCTACAAGCTGGTGACGCCGCAGCGCTCTTACGTGATGCGCTCCAAGCCCGGCCCGGCCGCCAAGCTGCTGGCCTCGGCCCACGCGATCGACCGCGAGTTCACCGTGATGAAGGCGCTGCAGGGCAGCGGCGTGCCGGTGCCGCAGATGCACTTGCTGTGCGAGGACGAAAGCGTGATCGGCCGGGCCTTCTTCGTCATGGAATTCATGCAGGGCCGCGTGCTGTGGGAGCAGTCGCTGCCCGACTTCGACAAGCCCGCGCGCGGCGCCGTCTACGACGAGATGAACCGCGTGATCGCCGCGCTGCATCAGGTCGATGTGGCTGGTGCGGGACTGTCGACCTACGGAAAACCCGGCAACTACTTCGACCGCCAGATCGGCCGCTGGAGCAAGCAGTATCTGGCCTCCATCACGGAGCCGATCGACGCAATGCACCGGCTGATGGAATGGCTGCCGGCCCACATGCCCGCCAGCGCGCGCGACGAGAGCCAGGTAACGGTGGTGCACGGCGACTATCGCCTGGACAACATGGTGTTCCACCCGACCGAGCCGCGCATCATCGCGGTGCTCGACTGGGAGCTCTCGACCCTGGGCCACCCGCTGGCCGACTTCAGCTACCACTGCATGTCCTGGCACATCACGCCGGGCTCGTTCCGCGGCATCGGCGGGCTCGATCTGGCGAGCCTGGGCATCCCCGACGAGAAGGCCTACGTGCGCCGCTATTGCGAACGCACCGGCAGGATCGAAAAGGGCGCCGACCCGGACGCCGTGATGGCCGACTGGAACTTCTACATGGCCTACAACCTGTTCCGCATGGCCGGCATCCTGCAAGGCATTGCCAAGCGGGTGGTCGACGGCACGGCCTCCAGCGCGCAGGCCCGGCAAGCCGGCGCGGGCGCGCGGCCGCTGGCCGAGATGGGCTGGCGGATTGCGCAGAGCGGGCCGCGCCCGAGGGCCTGAAAAGGAATTCGGCAACGGCCTAAGATCACGGCTCAACCAGGAGCCGCCACCATGATCGACGTGCATTCGTGGGCCACCCCGAACGGCCACAAGGTCCACATCATGTTGGAAGAATGTGGCCTGCCGTACAAGGCGCATGCGGTGGACATCGGTGCCGGCGACCAGTTCAAGCCGGAGTTCCTGGCCATCAGCCCGAACAACAAGATCCCGGCCATCGTCGACTCCGATGGGCCGGACGGAAAGCCGATCTCTCTGATGGAGTCGGGCGCGATTCTGCTGTACCTCGCTTCGAAGACCGGCAAGTTCCTGCCCGAAAGCACACGCGCGAAGTTCGCCGTGATGGAGTGGCTGATGTTCCAGATGGGCGGTGTCGGCCCGATGCTCGGGCAGGCGCACCACTTCCGCATCTACGCGCCCGAGAAGATCGAGTACGCGATCAACCGCTACAGCAACGAAGCCAAGCGTCTGTACAGCGTGATGAACGGCCGCCTGGCCAAGAGCAAATACATCGCCGGGCCCGAATACAGCATCGCCGACATCGCCATCTTCCCGTGGCTGCGCTCGTGGAAGAACCAGGGCATTGACTGGAACGATCACCCGCACCTGAAGGGCTGGTTCGACGAGATCGCCGCGCGGCCCGCGGTGCAGCGCGGCGTGCAGGTGCTGGCCGACCTGCGCAGACCGATCACCGACGACAAGTCGCGCGAAGTGTTGTTCGGTGCCAAGCAGTACCAGCGCCGCTGATCAGACCGAGGCCGCTCACGCCGCCCCAAGCCAGCGGCCTGACCCCCGCTGAGTCATGAGTTGGCTGCGCCGCCGTCCGGCTCGGAGGGGGCTGAAATGCTGCGCACCATTCGATCGATGGGCGCAGGCTGGCGGGTTGCCAGGTCGCCGAGCGAAATGATGCCCACCACGTCGCCGTTGCGATCGACCACCGGAACGCGGCGCACCTGCGCATCGCCCATCGTGTGCATGACCTCGATCGCCTCCTGGTCCGCGCTGCAGGAAAGTGCGTCCGTGGTCATCACATCAGACACGCAATTGCCAAGCGGGGTCAGGCCGGCCGCGGTGCCACGAATCGTGATGTCGCGATCGGTGACGATGCCCAACAGGCGACGGCCGTCGCACACCGGCAGCGAGCCGATGTTGAGCTGGTCCATCAGTTGCGCTGCCGCCTGCAGGCTCTCTTCGGGGCCGATCACTTGCACGTCGGCGGTCATGATGTCGGAGATCTTGTTCATGACTGGCGCATCCGGATCTCGGCCTGCGTGCCGAGCTGAGTGGGCGGCTTGCCTGTGACCACGGCCTTTGCCATCTCCTCCACGTTCCAATAATGAGCGTGAACGATCCTGACCTGAACCAGCGCGAGGTTCGGGTCGGCAGCGCCACCGGGGAACCACGCCTCGGCCATCTTGGACCAGAGTTCCTTCTTCTTGGCGCCATCTTCGACCATGGCGGCCGTTCCCGAGACCGAGACATAGCAGTCGGAGTCGGGGTCGGCATACACCACGTTGACGACCGGGTCGGCGGCCAGGTCGGCCACCGGATCGCCCGAACGCGCCATGAAGAACCACAGGCTGTCGTCTTCGTCGACCTTCGAGTTCTGGGTGGTCATCGGCCGGGAGTGCAGATGGCCTCCCTCGTGGCGCGTCGTGAACATCGCAAACCGGATGTCCTTGATCAGCTGCCACAGGTGGGCGCGCGCCGGCCCGTTGTCTGCCGATGCGAGAGGGTTGCTTGTCATGGGGTATTCCTTCGGGTGCGTTGAGGGGTCGGCATGGCCGACGAACCTCATTGCAGCAGCGCGCGCCCGGCCGAGCGATCAGGCAAGGCGCACTGCGCGTGTAGGACGAGCCCTGACGGTGGACGCAAAGCGAACCCGAAGCGACCCCGGAGCGACCCCGAAGCGACCCTGGAGCGGCCCAAAGAAGGGGCAGTCCGCCCTGCTTGGCGGACCGCCCGTCGCAAGCTCTTTACGCTTTCAACTGGTCCCGCACCGGTAGCTGCCGAATCCGCTTGCCGGTCGCCGCGAAGATCGCGTTGCAGATGGCAGGCGCGATCGGCGGCACCGCCGGTTCGCCCACGCCGCCCAGGGGTCGTGCGTAGTCGGACGGCATGATGTGCACGCGGATGTCCACCGGCGAGGTGCTGATGCGCGCGAGCTCGAACTCGTTCAGGTTGCCCTGCTCGACGCGCCCGTTCTTGAACGAGATCTCATTGAACATCGCCACACCCATGCCCATCACCGCCGCCCCCTCGATCTGCGAGGCGATGCGTTCCGGGTTCACGACCGCGCCGCAATCGACCGCCACGTCGATGCGCGGAACGCTCAGGTTGCCCTTGGCATCGACCACCACCTGCGCCACCGCGGCGACGTAGGTCACGAAGGTGTAGGTCGCGGCCAGGCCGAGGCCACTTCCTTTGGGCATCGCCTTGCCCCAGCCGGCTTCGCGCGTGGCCGCTTCGATCACCTGGCGCATCCGTGCGGTGTCGATGGGATAACGCTCCGGATCTTCGCCGTGGTTCCAGTCGTCGCCCTGCGTGCGCGTGTCGATCTTGCGGGCCGGCCCGATCAGGTCGAGCAGGTAGTCGCGGTGGTCCCGGCCCGCTGCAGCGGCCATCTCGGCGATGAAGGACTGGGTCGCGAACGCATGCGGCACGTTCGACACCGAGCGGAACCAGCCGATGCGCGTGTGCGCCGCGGCTTCCGGGTTCTCGATGCGCACGTTCGGAATCGTCGGTGCCACCTGCAGCAAGGTCATGCCGAGTTCGATGTTGAACTGGTTCTTCGCCCCGTCGACAAAGGTCGACAGGATGGTCGGCGCCACCGAGCGGTGCATCCAGGCCACGCACTGGCCCTTGTCGTCCAGGCCGGCCTCGAGCCGCTCGACCGACACGGTGTGCAGGTAGTCGTGACGCAGGTCGTCTTCACGCGTCCAGATCACCTTGACCGGCTGGCCGTCCATGGCTTTCGAGACCACGGCAGCCTCGACGCAGAAGTCGGGCTTCGACTTGCGCCCGAAGCCGCCGCCGAGCAAGGTCACGTTTACCTTCACGTCGGCCTCGGGGATGCCCAGGCGCTTGGCGACCAGGCCGCGTGCCGCCTGCGGTGACTGCACCGACGACCAGATCTCGCACTTGCCGCCGACGATGCGCGCCGCCGCCGCCGGTGGCTCCATCGTCGCGTGGGCGAGGTGCGGCAGGTAGTACTCGGCCTGCACCTTCTTGGCCGCCTTGGCATATGCGCCGTCGAAGTCGCCTTCGTTGCGCACCACCTTGCCAGGGCTGCGCGCAGCCGCTTCCAGGGTCGCGCGATAGGCCTTCGAGTCGTACGTGGCATTCGGGCCATCGTCCCAGACGATCTTGAGCGCCTGACGCCCCTTGATCGCGGCCCAGGTGCTCTTGGCCACCACGGCCACGCCGCCGAGCGGGTTGAAGTTGGCCGGCGCCGGGCTGGCTTCGATCTGCACGACCTTCAAGACACCAGGCACCTTCATCGCCGCCGACGTGTCGACGCTGACCACCTTGCCCAGGTACACCTCGGGCCGCGCGACCACGGCGTAGAGCATGCCGGGCAGGCGCACGTCTTGCCCGTAGACCGCCTTGCCGGTGACGATGTCGCGACCGTCGACGAGGCGGATGTTGCCCTTGCCGATGTAGCGGAACTGCGACGGGTCCTTCAGCTTGACCTGCTCGCGCGTGGGCACCGGCAGCCTCGCGGCGGCCGCGGCGAGCTGGCCGTAGCCGAGCTTGCGGCCGCTCTTGGCATGCACGACCTGGTGGTTCCTGGCCGCGACCTCGCTGACCGGAACCTTCCATTGCGCCGCCGCCGCAGCTTCGAGCATCATCCGCGCCGACGCGCCGCAGGTGCGCATCGGCATGAAGAAGTGGCGCGTGCTGCGCGAGCCGTCGGTGTCCTGGTTGCCATAGCGCTTTTCGTCGCCGGGGGCCTGCACGACCTTGACTCGGGCCCAGTCGGCCTCGAGTTCGTCGGCCACGATCATCGGCATGCTGGTGCGAACGCCCTGGCCCATTTCGGAGCGGTGGCAAACGACGCTGACCGTGCCGTCCGGCGCGATCGAGACGAACACCGTCGCATCGTCGACCCAGCCATTGGGCATGCCGTCGGCGCCGTACTTCTTCGCCTCCTGCGCCTGGCCTTCACCGGCGCGGCCGGCGACCAGGATCAGCGCCCCGGCCGCCGACATCGACTGCAGGAAGCGGCGCCGGCCAGCGCTGTCGAGCGCCTCCACATTCAAGCCTTCGGTACGCGCGTTCATGCCACACCTCCCTTCGCTGCCTGCTTGATGGACTCGCGGATCCGCGTGTAGCAGCCGCAGCGGCAGATGTTGCCGCTCATCGCCGAGTCGATTTCCGCGTCGCTGGGGTTCTTGGTGGCCTTCAGGAAGGCCGTGGCCGACATGCACTGGCCGGCCTGGCAGTAGCCGCATTGCGGCACGTTGTTCTCGACCCAGGCGTCTTGCACACGCTTGCCGACCCGGTCGGTGGAAAGGCCTTCGATGGTGCCGACCTTCTTGCCGCCGACCGCCGAGACGGGCGTGATGCAGGAGCGCACGGCCTGGCCGTCCAGGTGCACCGTGCAGGCGCCGCAGACGGCAATGCCGCAGCCGAACTTGGTTCCGATGAGGCCGAACTCGTCGCGCACCACCCACATCAATGGGGTGTCCGGCTCCGACTCGGACGTGACGGCCTTGCCGTTCAGGATGAATTTCGTGGACATGTCTTCCTCCAGTATTTGTTTGCGCCGAAGCGCGAGAGAAAAGAGACGCTGGCGCCCATGCGCGAACGGATTCTGGGCGCCGAGCGTGCAAATGTCACGGGTGGTATCCGACCCCTCTCGGAGCCGCTTCGGCCGCACCCAGCACCAGATCGCGCCGCTGTTCGGGTGCCTGCGTACAATTGCTCCGTTCGGGGTGTAGCGCAGCCTGGTAGCGCAACTGGTTTGGGACCAGTAGGTCGCGAGTTCGAATCCCGCCACCCCGACCATTCACCGCCCACCCACTGCCCGTAGCTCAACTGGATAGAGCACCAGCCTTCTAAGCTGGGGGTCGGGGGTTCGAGTCCCTCCGGGCAGGCCATTTTGCGGTTCCAAGGCTGCTTGCCTGGCCGACCGCGACGAGGCCGGAGGCATCCGCGCCGCATGTATCCTCGCTTCTTTACTCAAAAGGATCGAGATGGCACTGGCAAAGAAGAAGCGCGTGGGCAAGAGAACCATTTCTGCCAAACAAGTCAAGAAGACGGCAAGCGGCAGAAAGCGCCGCAAGTCCGACGGCACCCAGCCCCCGAAGGCAGTAGCTCCACCTTCGACGCAGGCGTCCTGACCCTCAGACAAGAAGATCGCGCCAAGCCGCTTCTGCTTGGCGCGATCTGTGCTTTGCGGACCGACGGATAGGTAGCGCGTGAGGGGCGACATGGCTCGCAGCCGGCCCACGGGCCCCACAAATCTGAAGGCCCGCCTGAGACTGGACTCACCACGGAGAAGGCCGGGCGCGTGCAAGCTTGTCGAGGGATTGAAACGCGAGGAGAGAGGCGATGGACGCAGGAAGAAGTAGTCAGCCAAGCTCCATGAAGAATCGAATGTCGGTGGAGCGGAGGTCCGAGCGTGAGCTCGTCGTCACGCGAACCATCAACGCCCCGCCGCGCATCGTGTTCGAGGCGTGGACCCAGGCCGAGCTGTTTCAACGCTGGTGGGTTCCGAAGTCGCTTGGCCTGACGCTGCTTGCCTGTGAACTCGACGTTCGCGTGGGCGGCACGTACCGCCTGGTGTTCCGTCACCCTGCCGCCCCAGAACCCATGGCGTTCCACGGCAGCTACCTGGAAGTGACACCGCCCTCGCGTCTCGTCTGGACCAATGAAGAAGCGGGCGGCAACGGGCAGATCACCACGGTCACGCTCGAGGAACAAGCTGGGCAGACGCTGCTCGTCGTGCACGACCTCTATCCATCGAAGGAAGCGCTCGACGAAGATATCGACGCCGAGAGCACGAGTTGGAACGACGAGACGTTCAACCAACTCGACGAGCTTCTCGCCTCCCTGGACGCGTGCCTGGGCCGGACATAAAGTTGTCGATCTCGCGGCGCGCCCCGTGCCGCGACGCCCTCGGCCTCCCATGAATCTCACCCCCCGCTGCGCCTGTGGCATCGACGTGCACGCGCACGTCGTGCCCGAGCGCTTCCCGGCCTACATGGGCAAGACCGTTCCGGTGCCCTGGCCCGAGACCGCACCTGCGCCCGACGCGAAGGGCCTGTGTCACCGCCACGTGCTGGTCGGGGGCAAACACTACCGCACGGTGTCGGAGCAATGCTGGTCGGCCCCTCGCCGCCTGGCCGATCTGGACGCGATGGGGCTGGCGCGGCAGGTCGTGTCCCCCATGCCGGAGTTGCTGTCCTACTGGCTCGCGCTGCCCGACGCGCAGCCGCTGATCCGCTTCCTCAACGAGCAGACCGCGGCGATCTGTGCCGACTCCGGTGGCCGGCTGCTCGGGCTGGCGGCCGTGCCGCTGCAGGACATCGATGCCGCCGTGGCAGAACTGCAGCACGCGGCCGAAAACCTCGGCCTGGTCGGTGTCGAGGTCGGCAGCAACGTCAACGGCCGGCCGATCGGCGATGCGCACTTCGACCCCTTCTTCGCGGCCTGCGTGGCGCTGGACCTGCCGGTGTTCGTGCATGCCTTGAAGCCAGCCGGCATGGACCGCCTCGTCGGCCCGGCGCCGCTGCAGCAGGTGCTGGCCTACCCGACCGATGTCGGGCTCGCGGCCGCGTCGGTTATCACCGGCGGTCTGCTGCTGCGGCACCCGACCCTGCGCATGGCGTTCAGCCACGGTGGCGGCACGCTGGCGATGCTGTTGCCGCGCTTGCAGCAGGGTTGGCAGGTGTTTCCGGCGCTGGCCGAATCGATCGGCGAGTCGCCGCGCGAGCAGGCACTGCGCTTGTACTTCGACACGCTGGTGTTCGACGCCCCGACGCTGCGCCACTTGGCACACAGCTTCGGCGCGTCGCAGTTGCTGCTCGGCACCGACCACCCTTTCAACTTCGGCGAACGCCAGCCGCTCGAACAACTGGGCGCGGCGGGTTTCGACGCCGCCGCGTGCGACGCGATGGCCTTCGGCAACGCCCGCCGCTTTCTCGGCCCGCGAGCGGCCGCCGTTCTCAAGGAGACTGAATGAAATCCCCGTGGATCCAGGGCCTGCGCAGCGTGGCGTTCGACGTGCCCGACCTTGGCGCCGCCGAGGCCTTCTACACCGGCACCTGGCGCCTCGCGGTGGCCGAGCGGGCGCCCGGCGCGCTGTGGCTGCGCGGCAGCGGCGCCGACCACCATCTGCTCGCGCTGCATGAGCGCGCCGGTGCGCCACGCTTGCGTGCCGTCACGCTGCGGGCGCGTGATGGCGACGCGCTCGACGCCATCGCGCGGGCCAGCGTCCCGGCCGGCGCCACGCTCGAGTACCGCGGCGCCGCGCGCGACCCGGCCGGCGGCCAGGCGCTCGTCATCAGAGACGCCGACGGCCGCCGCTTCGAGATCGTGCACGGCGATGCGCGGCGTGCCATCGACGAGCCGCCCCCGCGAGACCAGCCGATCCGCCTTGCGCACGCGGTGCTGAACAGCCACGACATCGCAGCGACGCAGGCCTTCATGGAGCGTGCGCTCGGTTTCGTGCTCGCCGACCGCACCAGGATCATGGCCTTCATGAACTGCGACCACGACCACCACACGATCGCGCTCGGCGATGCCGACAACGACGCACTGAACCACGTCGCCTTCGTGATGCCGGCGGTCGATGCCGTGATGCGCGGTGGCGGCCGCATGAAAGACGCCGGTCATCCGATCGAATGGGGCCCTGGCCGCCACGGCCCGGGCGACAACGCCTTCAACTACTTCATCGACCCGTTCGGCATCGTCATCGAGTACACCGCCGAGGTCGAGCAGATCGACGACAGCTACGTGCCCCGCGGCCCGTCGGACTGGACTTGGCCGCCGGGCCGGGTCGACCAATGGGGCATCTCCGCCCCGCCGAGTGCGCGCCTGAAACAGGCGCAACGCACCGTCTTCTTCGCCCCTTCACTCTGAGTCTGAGGACACACGCCATGCGATTCACCACCTAACTGCGCGACGACCAACCGCGCCTGGCCGTCGTCGACGGCGACGCCGCCATCGACCTGGCCGCCGACCTGCGGGCCGAACTCGAGGCCGGGCGCGACGTCGTCGCCGCGGGCCGCGCCGCTATTCGCTCGGACGCACCGCGCCTGCCGCTGGCCTCGCTGACCTACGCGCCGCTGGTGCCCGAACCCGGCAAGATCATCTGTCTCGGCCTGAACTACTTCGACCATGCCAAGGAAGGCGGCCGCGACAAGCCGGACTACCCCTGGTTCTTCTTCCGCGGCAAGAGCTCGCTGGTCGCCCACGGCGCGCCGGGTGTGGTGCCCCGGGTGTCGACGAAGTTCGACTACGAGGCCGAGCTCGCCGTCGTGATCGGCCGCACCGTGCCGCGCCATGTGGCGCAAGACGCGGCGCTGCAGTACGTGCTGGGCTACACCTGCTTCAACGACATGTCGGTGCGCGACTACCAGAAGCGCACGCCGCAGTGGACGATCGGCAAGAACTTCGACGGCACGGGCGGCTTCGGCCCGGTGCTGGTGACGGCCGACGAACTGGCGCCCGGCGCCACCGGCCTGCGCATCCGCAGCCTGCTCAACGGCCAGACCATGCAGGACGCGAACACCACCGACATGATCTGGGGCGTGGCCGAGACGATCGCGCTGCTGTCGCAGTGCATGACCCTGGAACCCGGCGACGCGATCATCATGGGCACCCCCGCTGGTGTGGGCCAGGCGCGCACGCCGCCGGTGTGGATGAAGCCCGGCGACACGATCGAGATCGACATCGAGAAGATCGGCACGCTGCGCAACCCGATCGTCGCCGAGGCGGCTTGATGGCGGCGGTCTTCGACGTCGCGATCGTCGGCTACGGGCCGGCCGGCGCCGTGGCGGCGGCCTTGCTCGGCCAGGCCGGCCTGAGCGTGCATGTGTGCGAGCGCATGCGCGATGTCTACGAGATCCCGCGCGCCATCTCGCTCGACCACGAGATCATGCGGGTGTTCCAGCAGATCGGCATCGTCGACCCGATCGCGCCCTTCATCGAGCCGTTCACGCCGTCTGAATACTTCGGCGTCGACGGCCAGCTGATCCGGCGCATGACGATGGTCGCGCCGCCGTACCCGCAGGGTTACACGCCGTCGATGGTCTTCACGCAGCCCGCGGTCGAGCGCGCACTGCGCGCGCGCGTGGCGCAACTGCCCAATGTGATCGTGGCGCTGGGCACCGAGCTGCAGCACTTCGAGCAGGACGCCGAAGGTGTGAGCCTGTCCTTGCGCAACGACGCGGGCAGCGCCAGCGTGGTGCTCGCCCGTTGGTTGATCGGCTGCGATGGCGGGGGCAGCGGGGTGCGCAGCCAGGCCGGCATCGAGCTGCACGATCTGGACTTCGACGAACCCTGGCTGGTGGTCGATGCGATGGTCAACGATCGCGGGCTGGCTCGGCTGCCGACCACGAGCGTGCAGTACTGCGAGCCCGAGCGGCCCTGCAGCTTCCTGATCGGGCCGGGCCGGCACCGCCGCTGGGAAATTTCGCTCAAGCCCGGCGAAGACCCGCGCGAGGTGGCCACACCGGCGGGCACGTAGAAGCTGCTGGAGCGCTGGTTGAGCCCGGCCGACGGTGAACTGTGGCGCCAGGCCAGCTACCGCTTCCACGCGCTGGTGGCCGAGCGCTGGCGTGCCGGCCGCGTGTTCGTGGCGGGCGACGCCGCGCACATGCAGCCGCCCTTCCTCGGCCAGGGCATGTGCCAGGGTGTGCGCGACGTGAGCAATCTGGCCTGGAAGCTCGCTGCCGTGCTGAAGGGCGAACTTTCCGGCGCAGCCGCCGAGGCGCTGCTCGACAGCTACGGCGCCGAGCGCAGGGCCCATGTGCGCGAGTTGACGACGCGCATCAAGGCGGTCGGCGCCGTGATCTGCGAGCGCGACCCGGCCAAGGCGCGCGCACGCGACGCGAAGCTGCTGGCCGACTGTGGCGGCGTGGTGAAGGACACGCCCCGGCAAGACATCCTGCCGCGCCTCGAGACGGGGCTGTTGTGTGCGCTGACTAACAGGGTGAATTCAACCCGTCGTCGCAACACGTCCTGATCGGAGGTGTTGATGAGCTCCAAGAAGTTGAAGTCGGATCGATCGCTGCGCGCGAAGCTCCGCTCGCCGGGGAGACCGCCAGTGTTGCATCGAGCAGAGCGATGGCCGTTCTGGAGGGCGATCTCCGAGGGGCACTCCAGCGAGGACGCGGCCGCCATGGCTGGCGTGTCGGCGGCCGTCGGCAACAGATGGTTCCGACAATGCGGCGGTATGCCACCATCGAATCTTGCAACGTCCGCGCCCGAGCCGACAGGCCGCTACGTTTCCTTCGCTGAGCGTGAAGAGATCGCGCTGGCGCGTGCTCGTGGAGAAGGCGTTCGAGCGATCGCCCGACAACTGGGACGAGCGCCCTCGACGATCTCGCGCGAGTTGCGGCGCAACGCGGCCACGCGAGGCGGGGGCCTCGAGTACCGTGCCCACACGGCGCAGTGGCATGCCGATCGCGCCGCACGCCGTCCCAAGGCAGCCAAACTCGTGACAAATCCTGCCCTGTTGAAGTACGTTCAAGATCGACTGGCCGGGAATATCGCGACGCCAGGCGGGCGGACCATCACTGGGCCTCAGGTTCAGTGGAAGGGGCGTCGACATGGACGCAGGCAGGCACGCCGATGGTCACGGGCGTGGAGCCCGGAACAGATCGCGAATCGACTACTGACCGACTTCCCCGAAGACACTTCGATGCGCATCAGCCATGAGGCGATCTACCAGGCCCTGTACGTGCAAGGCCGCGGGGCCCTTCGCCGCGAGTTGACCGCCTGCCTGCGCACCGGCAGAGCGCTGCGCGTGCCCAGGGAACGCGTCCGCAGCCGTGGTAAGTCGTTCGTGACGCCAGAGCTCCTCATCAGCGAGCGGCCGGCCTGTGTCGAGGACCGGGCGGTGCCTGGCCACTGGGAAGGCGACCTTATCCTTGGTCTGGCGAGCTCGGCAATCGGCACCTTGGTCGAGAGAACGACGCGGTTCACTCTTCTGCTGCACCTTCCGCCGCAAGCTGGCCATCGACAGCAGCCGCGCGACAAGCACGGTCCAGCGTTGGCTGGCCACGGTGCGGAGGCCGTGCGTGACGCAATCACCGGCGCAATGGCCTCATTGCCCAAGCAGCTTCGACAGTCATTGACCTGGGACCAGGGATCAGAGATGAGCCAGCACGCGCAGCTCTCGATCGAGACCGGCCTGAAGGTCTTCTTCTGCGACCCGCGGAGTCCTTGGCAACGAGGTACCAACGAGAATACGAATGGGTTGCTACGGCAATATTTTCCGAAGGGAACCGACCTCGGCGCATACCGGGCGAGCGAGCTGATTGCGGTAGCCCTTGCCTTGAACACACGACCGCGCAAGACACTCGGCTGGTGCACGCCGGCCGAAGCATTCAATGAACTTCTCCGTTCGGTGGAAGCCACGGTGGGCTAACGCAGGACATGGTCTACTTCGCAGCGCTGGAGTCACTGGCCATCGCGCATGAGTGGGTCGCAACCTGAGTACAGGTCTCAACCGGGGCGCCTCCGGCGGCCTGGCAGGGGCCCCGAATGCATGAGAAGGAAATCAGACCGCAGCCCAATCCATTTATGCTCGGCCAAGCGTGTTCAAACGCGTTGAGCCGTCTCTGTGTTGCGACGACCAGTTGAACCTGGGCAGTGCACGCGGAACCCTCTTTCCGCAACCGCGGATGGCCGACGGACGCCTGATGGACGAACGCTTCGGCTGCGGCTGGCGGCTCGTCTCGCTGCGCGAACTGGTGGGAACCGCTCGGGCCGGCCTTCAGCTCATCGACCTTGGCCGCACGCCGGAGTCGGAGGGCGTGGTCGAAACCTGGATGCACAGGCACGGCTGCTGCGCAGCGCTGGTGCGCCCGGACCACTACGTTTACGGGGCCGCGGCCAACGAGACGGAAGTCGACGCCCTTCTCAATGAGTGGCAGGCAACGCGGGCATGAAAAATTCAACACCGTGATCAGGCCGTAGCCGGCGGCGACGTCGCGGAGTTCTAGCAGGGGCGTGGTCATTGCATCCGCCGGGTCATGCGACCGCTTGAGTGGCAAAGGCGCGTCCGGGCAGGCCGGAGGGCTTCGCTGAGGCGGTCGGCCGGGTACAGCCGACTCCGCTGCGGTGCTCGGTCTCGTGGCCCGTCGCCGAACTCACTTCGCTTGCTTCGCGGCGCTCCGTTCAAACAGGCGGCGACAAGTCAGTTGTTGATGCGCGCTGCGCGCGCGGGCCACGAGCCCTGTGC